>JAFSZR010000031.1 GCA_017459135.1 Lachnospiraceae bacterium
AACAACACTTTTTGCCTTCATCACTCATTTGTGTTGTTTTTTCTTCCTCTCACCCACCTGATTCCGGCATCTAAAACAACACTTTTTGCCTTCATCACTCATTTGTGTTGTTTTTTCTTCCTCTCACCCACCTGATTTCGGCATCTAAGACAACACTTTTTGCCTCCATCACTCATTTATGTTGTTTTTAATAACGGCCAGACCGGTTATGTCACAGATATTAAGCAATAAACAAAAGTCATCTGAGCCACATATGAACAAGCACTGTAAGTGCTGCTTTGAGATGTGGACATAAACATCTGGTATACTTGGTCTGAATAATGGCAGGCACTTTGGATATACTAAAACAAAAAAGGCTTCCAAAAATGGAAGCCTTCATATAAATCCTAATCAAAATAACTGATATTATATAATGATTATTTATATATTAATTGCATATATAAGATCTCATCAGATTAACAAATCTTACTTACCAGCCATCTGAGCCGCAACCTCAGCTGCAAAGTCTTCGTTCTTCTTCTCAAGACCTTCACCTGTCTCAAAACGAACAAAGCTCTTAAGTGTAAGTGAGCATCCGTTAGCCTTAGCAACCTGCTCAACGTACTTAGCAACAGTTTCCTTATTCTCAGCCTTAACATACTCCTGCTCTAAGAGGCAGATTTCCTTAAGTTCCTTGTTAAGACGACCCATTAACATCTTCTCGATGATGTTGTCAGGCTTGTTAGCATTCTTAGGATCGTTCTTAGCCTGCTCCTTAAGAATCTTCATCTCGTTATCCTTGTAATCCTGTGGTACATCGTCTGAGCTTAAGTACTTAGGATTCATAGCTGCAACCTGCATTGCAACGTTCTTTAAGCACTCTTCAACAGCCTCACCTGAACCGTCAGTAGCTGCTTCTACAAGAACACCGATCTTTCCGCCTGCGTGGATGTATGAAACAACAAGTCCGTCAGAATCAATCTTTGCAAATCTTCTGATGTTCATGTTCTCACCGATCTTAGCAATCATAGCTGCATGCTTCTCTTCAACTGTCATTGAAGTATCAAGAGCCCACTTCTCAGCCTTGAATGCTTCTACGTCAGCTGCTGAACTGTTTACTATCTGATCAACAACTTCCTTAACATAGCCCTGGAATACTTCGTTCTTAGCAACGAAGTCAGTCTCAGCATTAACCTCAACGATTGCTGCCTTCTTACCGCCGTCAACAACTGTAGTTGCAACGATACCCTCAGCTGCAATTCTACCAGCCTTCTTCTGTGCAGTTGCAAGTCCCTTTTCTCTAAGGAACTCCATAGCTTTATCAAAATCACCGTCAGTCTCAGTAAGAGCCTTCTTACAATCCATCATACCGGCGCCTGACATTTCTCTTAACTCTTTTACCATAGCTGCTGTAATATTAGCCATTATTTATTTCCTCCTAATATAATACTAATAGATCAATACCTGATAAAACTTATAGGTATTTATAAAGAATCATCTAATATGATTCAATCTAATATGATTCAATCTAATATGATTTAACCTAATATGATTCAATCTAATATGATTCAATCTCTTATGCTTCCTCAGCTGCATCCTCTTCTGCATCTGCCTCAAGTGACTCAGCTTCCTCAGCTGTCATCTCATCAGCACCCTGATTTGCCTCGATAACTGCATCAGCCATCTTTGCAACGATAAGCTTAACGGCTCTTATAGCGTCATCATTACCAGGAATAACATAATCAAGCTCTTCAGGATCACAGTTTGTATCTGCAATACCAACAAGAGGAATGCCAAGAGTGTGTGCCTCCTGGATACAGTTCTTCTCCTTGCGAGGATCTACAACAAATATCATATCAGGAATATCCTTCATATCCTTAATACCACCGAGATTCTTCTGGAGCTTATCCATCTCTTTTCTGATCTCGATAACTTCCTTCTTAGGAAGAACATCAAAAGTACCGTCAGCTTCCATAGCCTCGTACTTTCTTAAAGTAGCAATTCTTGTCTGAATTGTCTTAAAGTTAGTAAGAATACCACCTAACCCTCTCTGGTTAACATAGTACATACCGCATCTCTCAGCCTCTGACTTGATTGAATCCTGAGCCTGCTTCTTAGTACCTACGAAAAGAACCTTACCGCCGTCTGCAACACAATCAAAGATTGCCTTGTAAGCCTCATCAACCTTACCAACTGACTTCTGTAAGTCGATGATGTAGATTCCGTTACGCTCAGTATAGATATACTCAGCCATCTTAGGATTCCATCTTCTTGTCTGATGTCCGAAATGAACACCTGCCTCGAGTAACTGCTTCATTGAAATAACGCTCATAATATACCTCCTTGGTTATACCTTCTGTGAGTTTCAAATCCTTATCCGCGGAAACCACAGCGTCACGTGGCACCAATCCGTTTATCCGCTCACATGTTTAATATTTTCTCGTGTCAGACCGACACAAAGTGCATTATAACACAAAAAAAAAGTGCAGGCAAGCACTTTTTTCTTTATTTTACAAGGTTTTTTTAACATTTCATAATCAGCATTAATCATTCTTCGGTGTTGTTATAATCTTTGCTATTTCCTCGTATGTCATATTGCTGTTAAGCTTAAATGAATTTATCTGAATCTTGTTTGAGATGCCCTGATTTACAAGGTAATTATCAAAATCAGCCGCATCCTTGATAATCTCTGCTTTTTCAAGCATAGCCGAAACGTCAGTTGAATCCATACCTCTTGTTACCGTAATCGTAGCCTCTGTATACGTATCATGTGAAGCTTCCGTCGTCTTTTTTGCTTCGGTTGTAGCTTCTGTTGTCTTTTTTTCTTCCGTGGTTTTCTTTTCTTCGGTTGTGGCCTCGGTAGTAGTTACCTCTTCGGTTGTGGTTATTTCTTCGGTTGTAACTTCGGTTGTACTTTCCGTTTCGGTTGCTTCCGTTGTTTTTTCTGTAGTGCTTACAAGATCTTCCGTCGTTTCCGGCTCGGCGTCGGTATCCGTTGCCATAACCATACCGAGTTTCTCAGCCCTTTTAATTATTTCATCATCGGTTAATTTTTCTTTATCTGTTTTTCCGGCAGCCGCAGCAAGCATAACTATCGCTCCAAATATAATGCCTATACCCAGGCCGCGCATAAAATATTTTAGTTTCATTTCTTAGCTCCCTGATATAAATCTACTATAAGCTTAACTTCGCCAACTCCGAGTCCGAGATTCTTGGCTATTTCCAATATACTGAGTCCGGACTTATGCATCTCAAGAATTATATCTTTATTGGCATCAAGGGATTTTACTTCTTCTTCGGTTTCTTCTATATTTATTTCTTCCTGTTTCATTTCCTCAAGTTCTATCGCAAGCTTTTCTTCTCTTTTATCCTTCTTGATAGCCTTGTTTTCATTTATAAAATCATTTATTTCTTTCTTATAAGAATCCACCATCGAAGCCGTTGTCATTATTTCTTTCTGTTTATCGGAAAGCATACTGTAAAGGAACAATGCTTCGCTGTGATTTCTTTCGATCTCTTCATTTACGGAAACCGCATAATCACCCAACGCAAGTGTTTTTTGATTTACTATCTCCGAAAACTTTGCTTCAACATCCGAAAGCTTATCGTCTATATGCTCATCCATATAATCATTTATGAGTTTATTTATTTTTTCCTTCTGCTCATCAGTAAGCTTCTCCGGAATCTTTATAATGCTTTCGCCCTCTTCATCCTTTGATTTTTCAACAAATAAAAAGCTTCCGAAAATCAAAATCAATCCCAATATAATAAGTAAAATTACTGCTCCCGACATAATATTTACGTATCTCCATTCTTCATATCTTTTTACATACAAAATGATATCAAGCAAATGATATCATTTGTATTTTCTGTTATTTATATTTTTATATCAAAATTAATACGATTTATCTCCGTATCGGATTTTGACTGTTCACCATTTTCTTTTTTCTTTTTCTTGCTGTATATGTTGGAATACTTATTTTTTCCTTCTTCCTTTGCATCATGGTTTTGCTCATAGAAAACAGCCTCATCTTTTTTAACAACGGTTTCTTTTATCTGCTGTTCTTCTTTCTTTACCTCGGATTCGGCATGCAAAGTATTAAGAACACTTTGACCTTCCGTATTTTGCTGAATTGCCGCAATAGGTGCTGAAGACTGAGCTGCAATAATCGGTGCTATCATAAAATCATCCTTTCTTTTTTAAAAAGATGATGTTGTCAACTCGCCATTGCTGATAAGATACAGATTATGTGTTTCTTTTTCCTGTATTACCCTGTTCATGCCTGCAATAGAAATTACAACACCACGGTATACATTACCAAGTACCTTTACTTTACCCTTTCTGCCTTCGTTAAATTCAGCTCTTATAACAGTAAGCTTCTCATTTTTCTCGTTTCTTTCTTCCGTAAGCTCGGCAAGATTTGCATTGTATGTTTTTATCTGCTTAAGATTTTCGGGACTAAGTTTAGCTCCCATCTTAAGCTTTTCCTTATATACATTAAGATATGAAGATATTTCGGTTATCTTTTCGTTAAGCTCATTTACGCTCTTTATAAGAACCTTCATATCATCATAAAGCTGTGGATTTACACCGACCTTAATATTTGTCTGCGTCTCCATCCTGTTACCGATGCTGTTAACCTCTATATATGTTTTACAAGCTATATCTCCACCGACGATAAAGCCTTTTCTACCGCTTACAATTATTTTATCGCCACATTTTATGTTACTGTGAAGTATTGAGCCTGCAAATATATCGCCTCCGGCATCAACTATGGCACTTTCAAAGAACTGAGCATAAACATTTCCGTCTGCTTTTATTTTTCCTTTACTCATACCCTGAACGCCGCCCTTAATCATTATATTGCCTCCGGCAATAAGATTGGCAGCCTCGACAACACCGTTAACCTGAATATCTCCGCTTGCTTTAACCGAAAATCCGGTCTTAACGGTTCCGGCAATTACTACGTTTCCGTCATATTCAATATCACCTGTTGATGCATCTACATCAGCAGCTACACTATATGTATCAGATACAAAAACAGTACCGTTGGTAAGCGTTACATTTCCGCTTACTTCACTGTATAATTCATTTCCGTCTTCCGACTCTTTTATATTTCTACCATGCTTAAGCTTCTTTATCTTCGGCTTGTTTTGCAGAATTGTTTTTCCGTAAACGTCCTGTCCCGGCTTACCCAAACTGTGAGGTGTAAGCTTAGCGAGCAAATCTCCCGCCTTAACCGGTGTAAATATACTTAAATCATGATAATCAACACTTCCGTCCTCATTAAGCTTCGGTTTAGCCATAGGTGAAGTGCTGAAGAAATATTCTATAACAGTATCTGTTGCCATAACCGGCTTATCGCCTTTTGCAACAGGAATATTCAAACAATATTGTCTTGCCATGGTAAATACGTCTATTACCTTTTCGGAAATACCGTATACTATCTTTTCGTTGGCAAGTTCAAGAAGGATTTCTCTTTTATCCATCTCCTTACCGCCTGATGAAGGCGGATAAAATCTTATATATGCAACGAGTTTATCCGGTGAAACGGTAACAAGCGCACTTTCGTTAAAAGGCGAAATCTTTACATCGCATATCTTTTTTTCAAGAATTTCACTGCCCATATTTTCGATATCGGCTTTAAGAGCAACCTTATCATTAATAACAATGCCTTTTTGCTCAAGGAAATTCATAACTTCTTTGTATTCAAGTTTTTTTCCGTCGTTTATTGCAGGATAAATCGTGACATACGTACCATCATCTTTGATATTTACCTTAAAAAAAGAATTTTTATATTTCATAAAATATCCCCCAATGTTAAGTCTTATTATTTAACCCATAAATACCTGGAACTCATCTCCGAGTCCTGTCTTAAGCTTCTTTAAAGCCTTCGAATGGAGCTGTGAAACCCTTGACTCCGATACTTCCATAACCCTGCTTATCTCTTTCAAAGTCAAATCTTCATAATAATACAAAAGAACAACTTTCTTTTCTTTTTCCGTAAGTATGGAAAGTGCTTCCTCAAGCTTTTCTTTAAGTTCGCTTTCCTCAACCACTTTCTCCGGTTCAATCCTTGCGTAACTTCTGTTAACAGACGCTCTTACTTCATTTCCCTGATCGAGAAAATCCTCAATCGAAGAAATATTGGATATATTTGTAAGAGTCAGCCAGTTAAGATATTCATCCTCGGATATTCCGAGTTCCTTAGCCATATCACTGTCGGAAAAATTCGGTCCGACTTCTTTCTCCAAACTCTTGACCGCCGAGTCGATAGCTTTCTGCTTTTGTCTTACCGAACGCGGTATCCAGTCAAGCTTTCTTATCTGGTCAAGTATTGATCCTCTTATTCTTAAGCTGGCATAGGTTTCAAACTTAATTCCTTTTCCGTAATCGAATTTATCAATTGCATCTATAAGTCCGAAAATTCCGTAGCTTACAAGGTCATCATATTCCACGTTCGAACCCAGATATATATTTAATCTTCCGGCTACAACCTTAACCAAAGGAACATATTCAATTATAATCTGTTCACGTATTACCGCAGACTTGGAATGATTATACTCAATCCAAAGTCTCTCCTTGTTGTCAAGCACAGCCATGTCACACCCCTCTTAATAGCTTACTTTGCTTCCTCTTTCTCCGTATTCTCACCCTTGTTTTCTTCTTCACTATTCTTTTTATCATCAACTTCAATATCGGTTCTCGGCTCCATCCGCCTGATTAAATCGATAAGTTTAATTGCAATCGTTGCAATTATATAAAATACAATCAAAACAATTATTAAAATAATAAGCGAATCAATAATGTCTCTTTTATATTTTATATTTAGAAGCATTGCTATAAATGTAGCTGTTAATACAATAATAGCTCTTGCATTTTTACATTTAGTCTTAAAATCCAACTCTTATACTCCTCCGGTCAAATCACATAGCGCTCCGAACCCGCTTTTACTATCGCAAGTTCATAAGTTTCGGGATCAAAAATAACAGTTCTACCGAAATTTTTCCCCACATCTTCGGCTAAAATAGGTATCTTTAATTCTGCCAACTTATTCTTTACGGCTGTAACATTGTTTTCTCCGATATTTCCCACACTTGATTTTAAAAGATAATTAAACATCTGAGCTCCGCCGGCAATCTTTGTTTTAAGCAAAGACTCCTTTGCTCCGGCAGCCAGAACACTTTCCAAAAGAGCATCTATGCCCGTATCGGCAAATTTTAATTTATTTGAATTGTTGGCTATCTTTGTACTGTCGGGAAGCATTATATGCAAAAGACCGCATATTCCGGTTACACCGTCATACATAGCAACGCCGACACACGAGCCAAGACCGATAGTTGTTATTTTATCAGGCGCCTGACATATCTTCATATCAGCAATCCCGACCTTTATCATATTACTCATTCATGCCTCCAATTCCAAGCTTTTGAAGCAGAACGTCATATGAATTTGAATATGAAATCAATAATAAATGACCGTCAATCTTATAATCTCCAATCATTAAATCAGAGCTTATAATCAAAGACTTATCACTCATCTGACAATATTCGATACAAGGCACGCTTAATACAGCACCGGCCATATCTATACAGGCTTCAGGTAAAGAATATCTGATTTTTGTTTCGGTAAGTGTCTCAAGTGCAGCTGCATATGAACCTATAAGGATATTGGATATTTCGTTAATAGCGGAAATACCCATATCCGAGTTCCAAAGCGTATCATCATTAAATGCAAGCTTTACAAATTTTTTAGCATCATCAACGGTAAGAAGAAATGCAATTATCGCATCAAATCCTCCGCTGATTATACTAAATACACTGGCAACAATTTCTTCAGGATTCCCGACCAGATTCTCAAGTCCGTCAAAATCGCACACCTTAACTTCGGGTACGCCCATATCAATTTTAGAATGGAGCATAACCGATAAAGATGTAGCGGCATTTCCCGCACCTATATTTCCGAGCTCTGTGAGTATATCACGAGCGTATTCATTAAGGTCAGATCCTGTAATATCCATAAATACTATCTCCTATTCATTCTCAATATCAACAATTAAAGCAGGAATATTTAAAATAGAGATAAGGGTTTCGTTATATTTTCCGACACCGGTAACGTATGATCTTGTTTCTGCATCATCTGAAGTTACCTTTTCAACATCATCATCATTAAGTGTAACTACTTCCTTTACTTCATCCACAAGTATACCGATATTGGCACCCTCATACTTAATAATAAGTATTCTGGTAGCACCGGTATTTTCCTTAAACGGTAAATCAAATTTCTCTCTCATGCTCATAACAGGGATTATAACACCACGAAGATTGATTACTCCGAGGAAATAAGGCTGTGTATGAGGTACTCTTGTTATAGGCATAAGTCTAACGATATTGTCGATATAAGAAATATCAATACCATACTGCTCACTGTCAAATCTTAAAATTATATATTGCTTTAATTCATTACTAACGTTGTTATCCATATTGCACCTCCACTAAACTAATGTATTTGAATCGATTATCAGTGCAACCTCACCATTACCGAGAATAGTGGCACCGCTTATCATCTTAGGAACTCTGATAAACTTACCTAAAGGCTTGATAACGATTTCCTGCTGACCGAGAAGTTTGTCTATAACAAGTCCGGCCTGCTTATCACCCTTCTTAACTATAACAACTATAAGGCTGTCATCATCATCAAGTTCCGAATCGGATTCAACAGGCTCCAAATCAAGAACCTCGTTAAGTCTTACAATAGGAATAACTGTTCCTCTAAGATTAATTACTTCTTTCATATGTACATACTTAATCTCTTCGGAAGGTATTTCTTCAACTGTTACGATTGAATTAAGAGGAAGTGCATACTTCTCACCTGATATATCAACCATAAGAGCCTGAATAATAGCAAGGGTAAGCGGAAGTCTTACAATAAATGTAGTTCCTTCTCCAAGCTTTGTTGATACCTCAACATCACCACCCAAGCCTTCAATTTTATTTTTAACAACGTCCAGACCAACTCCTCTGCCGGATACATCGGTAATCTTTTCGGCAGTTGAGAATGAAGGCATGAACAACAAATCAACAGCTTCTTTGTCAGACATAAACTCTGCCTGCTCTTCGGTAATGGCACCCTTTTCGATTGCCTTTGCCTTGATTTTTTCAACATCGATTCCGGCACCGTCATCAGATACTTCGATGGTAACATTGTTACCGTCCTGATATGCATCAAGTCTTATTGTACCAACCTTAGGCTTACCGAGTTTTAATCTGTCGATTGTATCTTCAAGACCGTGATCGGCTGAATTTCTCAACATATGCATAAGAGGATCGCCGATTTCATCAATAACCGTTCTGTCAAGTTCTGTATCTTCACCGGTCATAATAAGCTCCATTTCCTTGTTAAGCTTCTTGGAAAGGTCTCTTATCATTCTCGGGAATCTGTTAACAACGCTCTCGATAGGTACCATTCTTACCTTCATAACCGACTCATGAAGATTTGTGGTAATTCTCTCAAGGTATTCTATCTGCTCATTGAAGGACTGATCCGAACCTGCCATAGCTCCGGTAACGGATACAAGACCGTTCTTAGCAATTATAAGCTCGGACACGAGGTTCATAAGATCGTCAAGTTTTTCGATATCTACTCTTACCGAACGGTTAACTACAGGCTTTCCTGCCTTAGCAGCTCCCTTCTTATCATCCTTCTTATCGGCTTTTTGCTCCTTAACATCCTTCTTATCTGATACTTCTTCCTTAGGAGTAGTATCTTCAACAACCGAAGGAACATCAAATTCTTCAATAACTGCTTCCTCTATCTCGGAAACATTTTCGATTACATTCTTTATCTCATCAAGTGATTTCTCCGAAATAACAAACATCGAGAAATCAAAGTCAAATTTCTCATCTTCAATATCCTGAACACTAGGAACAGACTTTATAATCTCACCCTTGTTTTCAAGACCCTTAAATACAAGGAAAGCTCTTGCTGCCTTAAGCAAACATGACTCCTGGATATAAACGGTTGTTGCATATACATGCATTCCCTTATCCTTAGCATCCTGCATAGCATTCTTTTCAAAGTCGGCTATCGGAATCTGGAGATATTTCTTCTTTGCATCCGGAGCATCGGATTTAGCATCGTCTGCCTTTGTTTCCTGCTTTGATTCTTCCTTTGCAGAAGGCTCAGGTGCGGAACCAACGGATTCGGCCTGTGCAAGCACATCGTTTAATACCTTAATAACATCCTCGTTATCTTCGGTTCCTTCATCTCCCGACTCAACGATATTCGAAAGATAACCTTCAATACAATCAAGACACTTGAACACAACATCCACGATATCCGGATTTACGTTAATCTTTCCGTTACGAACTTCAGAGAAAACGTTTTCCATATCATGTGTAAGTCTCTGCATTCTCTTGAATCCCATTGTTCCTGCCATACCCTTTAAAGAGTGAGCAGCTCGGAAGATTTCATTTACAGTATCAATGTTATCAGGCTCTGCTTCTAATATAAGGACCTGATCGTTCAATGTCTGTATATGCTCCTTTGTTTCATCAATAAAAATCTCGAGATATTGGCTTAAATCCATTATTGCACCCCTACTTTCTTTACAATTTCTTTTGCTACATCATTAATATCACACACCACATCGCACATACCCTTTTCATATATGGCACGCGGCATTCCATATACAGTTGAAGATGCTTCATCCTGTGCTATAACATATATATTCTTGTGTTTAGCAAGATTTACTATGCCATTAGTTCCGTCAGCACCCATTCCTGTTAATACCACACATGTTATCTCGTCATAATCGCAATTAACAAGACTGTCATACATTATATTGCCACATGGCTTAAGTCCAACCACAGGAGGCGAATCGTCAAGAACAAGGAAATGTCCGCTCTTATCCTTTTCAACCCTTAAATGCATTCCCCCTCTTGCCAGATAAACATGTCCCTTTTTAATATATTCACCACCCGCAACTTCACTTACCTTAAGCTGGCTAAGTTCATCAAGTCTTTCCGCAAGTGTTGTGGTAAAATTAGCAGGCATATGCTGAACCATAACAATCGGAGCATCAAGATTTGCAGGTAACATAGGAATCATTGTTCTTAATGCCTTAGGACCACCGGTCGAACTTACCAAAGCAATAAGTTTCCTGGATCCCGAAAATCTTTTGGCATTATTTAAAGCCTCACCCGTTTTTTTAACAGCGGCCTGTTGATTGGAAGCCTGTGTATTTTCCTTAACCTTAACCTTTTCTCTGATCAAACCCGGTTTCGAAGCCGGAACTTCTTTAATATCAGGTTTCGGTGTCACAACAGGTTTTGGTGTCACAACAGGTTTCGGTGTTATAACAGGTTTTGGTATTATAACAGGTTCCTGATTTACAGGTATTTCCTGATCGCCATCCTGTTCCGGCATATTTGTAACAACATGCTTCTTTATAAGTTTATCAAATCCCGACATGAAAGGTTTTGAAGGTTTTGGCTTTTCAACCGATTGTTTTTGATCGGATGACTCGGTTTCGTTTTGGATCTCTTCCGGTTCCTTTTCATGCTTATGAACATTGACATTACCTTTTTCTCTTATAGCTTCATGTTTAGCGAGAACATTTTCGTTAGTCTGACCATCATTTGCTTTATGAGCATTATTACTTACAGCAGTCGAAACTTTGGTCCCTGATGCGTTTGAGGAACCTAAAACCTCTATAAGTTTTGCCGCAAAAACATCATTTTCCTGCTTATATATATCCGAAGGCTTTATCAAAAAGCCTAATGCTCCGAGTTCAAGAGCCGCAATCGTATATGCAGCTTCATCTTTAGTACTGAGCAATATAATCGGAATCATAATATTCTTCCTTCTCAAAGTCGAGAGAAGCTCAATTCCGGTCATAACAGGCATATTTACATCGCTTATAACAGCCGCAATGTCATCATGAGACTCAATAATTTCAAGTCCTTCAGCACCGTTTTTGGCAATATATGCAACCGTATATTCACTTGTCCCATTAATTATAGCAGATAATACCCTTCTCATGAGTGCAGAGTCATCTACTAACAAGATTTTTTTCATTATTTTAATCCCGATTCCTTTGCTCTGTTTTGTCTTTCGCTTTCAAATATGAATTTAACTATAATATCTCTGTCTTCCTGATCCATCTTTAAGAATTCAAGTCTTTGTTCGTAAAGCCCGCTATGTCCTGCAATGGCATTGCTGCTTAATATTCTTGCCATAAGATTAAAATCATGTACGGAATCCAAAATCGAAATCTTGAAATTAACCATTACTATCTCGTTTCTGTCCAAATCCATCTTGGATACGATTTTAAGACCGCCGCCGCTTATATCTATAATTTTTAAATCACTCCAGGTAATAACCTGGTTTGACAAATCATATGCACCGTTTTTTTCGTATTCTTCATCGGAAACAATTCTCATTTTTCCGTTCATTATACACTTATATCTATAAAACTCTCTTCTTTGAACCTTTTCAAGATTACCGAGCATAGTTACCTCAAGAAAGAAAAGATTTCCGCTTCTGTATCTTGAAGTAATCAATACATTTGTCTGAAGCAGTCCTTTATCCGTATAAAAGCATGCGGAATATTTGTCATTTACATTAAGCGGTACAATTTTTCCTTCGTAAATAGGCATGGAAATCTGAAGGACATTTTTAGGCATAATATCACAAATCTTACTGGAAAATACTTTTTTATTACTGTCATTTCTGATAATCTGCTCCAGCTTAACTAATTCAATTTTATTTCCTATCGATAATCCCATAGATTCTTCCTCTTAATGCACATTATTTTTGTTTTTTCTTTCTTCTTGCTTTAATAAATTCAAAGAATATCTTCGCTATTCCTTCATTACCCTCTTCCCGGGTTTCTTTTTCCTCTCCGGAAAGCTTATCGGCCAATACCGAAAGACATTTTGAAGATGATGTCGAAGGATATGCCATAACTACGGGCTTTTGTTCAATTATGGCTCTTGAAGCATTTTTATCCTGTATTATCGGACCGAGGTATTCAAGTTTTGTATTTAAAAACTTTGATGATACGGCATTTATCTTTGCAAATATCTCATCACCCTCGCCCTCGTTCTCTACACGGTTTGCGATAACTCTAATCGTTTTGTATATCGGATTAAATTTCTCGTTTCTTCTTAAAACCTTAAGAAGCGAATACGCATCCGTAATCGATGTAGGCTCCGGAGTAACCACCAGTAATACCTCGGGACTTACCATAACAAATTCCATAACCGCATCTGTAATGCCCGCACCGGTATCAATAATTACGACGTCGTACATCTTGTCAAGTCGTACAAGTTCCGAAATAAGAAGCTTAATGCTTTCATTATCAAGTGCCGCAAGTTCCGAAACACCCGATCCCCCGGATATAAAACCGATACCTTTAGGACCGGTAGTGATTATTTCTTCCATTGTTTTATCGTTATGAATTAAATCGAGTAAATTGTATTTTGGTCTTATTCCAAGCATAACCTCAACATTTGCAAGTCCGAAATCGGCATCGAATATAACAACTCTTTTTCCTTTTTCGGAAAGCTCTATGGCAAGATTTACCGAAATGCTCGTCTTGCCCACTCCGCCTTTACCGCTTGTTACAGCAATAACTCTTGCATTTGAAGGATTCGTCTTTTCCTGAACCATCTGCCTTAATTTAGAAGCCTGATCCATCTGAGGCACCTCCCAACAAGCTCTTTGCAACAATCTGAGGATTAACAACTCCTATATCCTCAGGAACATTCTGTCCCCATGTCGCATATGATAAAGACTTTTTCATATCAAGCTTTAAATTAAGTATTGAGCCCGATGCTCTTGTTTCATCAAGCTTTGTAAAGATAAGCTTATAATCAAAAAGCTTATCGTAAGTTTTTGCTATATCCAGTAAATCTTTATACTTTACAACCGCACTAACCACAAGAAAAACCTCTGTTTCATAATCTGCAACGGCATCTACCATTTCTTTAAGATTTTTCTTCTGTTCTTCGTTTCTGTGTGAATGACCTGCCGTATCAACAAAAATCAAATCACAATCTTTATATTTTTCAACATAGTTTTTTATATCCTCCGGAGTATATACTACTTCCATAGGAGTATTCAAAATATTTGCATATGTCTTAATCTGCTCTATTGCCGCAATTCTGTATGTGTCAATAGAAAGCATGGCTATCTCAAGCTTTTCCTCAAGCTTAAATTTTGAGGCAAGCTTAGCCATTGTTGTTGTCTTACCGACTCCGGTATTACCCACAAAAAATACGATTTTCGGTTTATTTTTACCTGTTGTTAAAGGCTTTACTTCTCCAAGCTTTAAAACAATTTTTTGATAAACATTTGCAAGAATATTGTCAAGCGGAAGCTTTGAATTATCGGTATCGAATTCTCCCACAATATCATCGGCTATTTCTTTTTTTACTTCATTTTCGATAAGCTGATTATATATAAGTTCTATAACTTTATTTTTTGCAATAGTCTCCGATGATTTATGATTTGATATTTGCTTATCGATTTTAATATCCGACGTTGCATCGGATATAACCGCATCAAAGTTCAATTCTCGTGTTTCTTTTTCTTTTGTTTCTTCAGCATCTTCGGTATTTTTTCCGTTTCCCGAATTCATCTGCTGTTCGAGAAGTCTTGCAATACTGTTGATTTTTTCTTCTATTGCATTTTGAGCTTCTTCACTGTATCCTTCTTTATTTATACTCTTTTCGGCAACGTTATCGTCTATGGCAGCAGTCAGCTCGACGGTATTTTTCTTAAAAAGCTTCATTATGCCTTTTCTTTTTGTCGTTTTTACATTCATAACAACCGCATCCGGACCAAGTTCTTCTTTAGCCATAAGAATTGCTTCTTTTTCGGTTGCCGCTTTGTATTTCTTAATTATCATCTATCGTTACCACTCCTATTGACTTAAGTTCAATATCGGAATCTATTTCATTATATGAAATTACCACAAGATCACTGAAATACTCGTTTGTCATTTTCTTAAAATACATTCTGACAATTGGAGAAGTAATTATAATCGGATTAAGTCCCTTATTTTCAAGTTTTTGTATCTCAGCCTCAGTAGCATTAAGTATCTTCTTTGTAACAGCCGGATCAAGTGAAATGTATGCACCCTGCTCCGTTTGTTTTATGGAGCCCATAATCATTTGCTCAACCTTCGGATCAAGAGTTATAACCTCGGTCATATTATCATCTCCGAAATACTTATTGGAAATAGCACGTTTCAGGCTCTGTCTTACGTATTCGGTAAGTATATCCGTATCCCTGCTGGTTGCCGCATAATCCGCAAGCGTTTCAAATATGGTAACAAGGTCTCTTATGGATATACCTTCTTTTAACAGGTTCTGAAGAACCTTCTGAATGTCGCCGACACCCAAAAGCTTCGGAACAAGTTCATCAACAAGAGTCTTATTGGACTCTTTGATATTATCGATAAGGTTCTGAACATCCTGCCTTGTACGAAGCCCCTCCAAATGATGCGTGATTACTTCGGTAAGATGTGTAGCTATAATCGAAGGCGGATCTACAACTGTATAACCAAGAGACTCCGCTCTTTCTCTCTGTGATTCGGTAATCCACATAGCCTCCAGATGGAACGCCGGCTCCAATGTAGGAATACCCGTTATCTCATCCTCAACATAGCCCGGATTCATAGCCATGTAGTGGTCGAATAATATTTCGCCTTCACTGACCTGAATACCTTTTATTTTAATAATATACTGATTAGGATTAAGCTGTATATTATCTCTCAAACGAATTATAGGAACAACCGCACCAAGTTCAAGCGCAATCTGTCTTCTGATCATTACAACTCTGTCTAAGAGATCGCCACCCTGATTAACATCCGCTAATGGTATTATACCATAACCAAACTCTAATTCAATAGGGTCAACCTGCAAAAGTGAGTTTACATTCTCGTGTCGTCTTACCTCGTCGGCCTGTACCTCTTCTTCCTCGACTTCTTCCTCTATTTCCGCCTTCTTCTCCGCATTCTTTATAGCATTTGAAATAACTATAAACAGTATACCATAAGCTGCGCAAAAGAAAAAGTTAAGAGGCGTAAAAATTCCGAGTCCGAGCATGGTTCCTCCAACAAACAAAAGCACCTTCGGAATACTGAAAAGCTCTCCTATAAGCGTATCACCGATACTTTCTTCTTTAGAAGCTTTTGTGACCAAAAGACCGGTCGAAAGTGATATAAGCATTGACGGTATCTGTGATACAAGTCCGTCACCTATGGTTAATATGGTATATCTTTGAAGCGCCTCGGTAGCAGACATACCCTGCATGGTAATTCCGAGAGCTATACCGCCGACTATGTTAATAAGCGTAATGATAAGACCTGCGGTAGCATCACCTTTAACATATTTGGTAGCACCGTCCATAGCACCGAAGAATGCGGATTCTGCCTGAATCTTCTCTCTTCTTGCTATTGCCTCCTGATCCGTTATGGCTCCCGAAGAAAGATCCGCATCAATTGCCATCTGTTTTCCCGGCATAGCATCAAGTGTAAATCTTGCCGTTACTTCAGAAACTCTTTCGGTACCTTTGTTTATAATCATCATCTGAACTATAATTAATACGATGAAAATAATAGCACCTATGATAAGATTTCCTCCTCCTACGAAGGAACCGAAAACCTCAACGACTCTACCGGGATTACCGGTCGAAAGAATAAGCCTTGTCGAAGAAACGTTAAGCGAAATTCTGAAAATCGTTGTAAACAAAAGCAATGTCGGAAAGCCGGACATACCAAGCGTTTCCTTTGCAAATAAGCAGTTAAATACAATTATAAGTGCCATGGAAATATTAAAAAGTATAAGAATGTCAAGCATCCATGACTTAAGCGGAA
>JAFSZR010000032.1 GCA_017459135.1 Lachnospiraceae bacterium
GTTATGGTAATGAATCCGAATAACGGTGAAATCTATGCTATGGCTTCGTATCCTTCGTTTGATCTTACTAGACCCAGAGATCTTTCAATGTATTATTCGGAAGAAGCATTGGAAGCTATGTCTGATGACGAAAAGATTGATATTTTAAATGATCTTTGGAATAACTTCTGTGTAACGTATACGTATGAACCGGGTTCGACTATTAAGCCATTTACCGTTGCGACAGGTCTTGATTGCGGTAAGCTTACAGGCAACGAAACCTATCTTTGCAATGGTTATGAGAAAATAGGCGGTCATACAATTCACTGTGTAAACAGAGGCGGACATGGAATAGAGACTATCGAGCAGGCAATAAATAATTCGTGTAATGACGCACTTATGCAAATAAGCAGAGTAATAGGTGTTGATGCATTTACAACCTATCAGGAAATATTCGGATTCGGTAAAAAGACAGGAATTGATTTGCCGGGTGAAGCAAGAACTGATACGCTTGTTTATACGAAGAGTACAATGAATGCTGCATCTCTTGCAACAAACTCTTTCGGTCAGAACTTTAATGTTACAATGATACAGCTTGCAAGCGGCTTTTGTTCACTTATAAACGGCGGATATTATTATAAACCGCATGTTGTAAAAGAAATTGAAAGTGAAGACGGAAGCATAAAGGATGTTACAAAGTCATACCTTTTAAGACAGACTATATCGGCGGAAACATCAAGATATATACGAAAGTATTTATATTCAACTGTTAATGTCGGAACAGCGCATTCTGCTAAAGTGGAAGGATATACAATGGGCGGTAAAACAGGAACTGCTCAGAAGTATCCTCGAGGAAACGGCAAGTACCTTGTTTCTTTTATAGGATATGCACCGGCAGCAACCCCGCGTGTGCTTATTTATGTTATTATCGATGAGCCGAATGTGGAAAACCAGGCACAAAGTTCTCTCGCGACAAATCTTGCAAGAGAAATAATGGAAGAAATTCTGCCGTACCTTAACATTTATCCGGATGAGGGAAAAGAAGGTTCGGTACCTACTTTAAAAGCTCCTGAAGAAGATTATGAGGATGACATCTTCGAAGAATAAAAGATAATTTATATATTGCTAGAAGAAGATAAGTAGAATATACTTTTAACGAAGAGGTGTTATATATGTTTGAAACAATTCTTTTACCTATGCTTGTGACGTTTGCATTCACATGTATTTTAGGTCCTATATTAATCCCACTTTTAAGAAAACTTAAAGTAGGAAATACCGAAAGAAAAGAACTTGAATTGCATCAGGTTAAAAATGGTACGCCGAGTATGGGCGGCTTTATATTTTTGGGTGCAATAACAATTTCGATGCTTATATTCGGAAGAAAGTATCCGGATATGTTGCCGATTTATTTGTTTACGATGGCAAGTGCTCTTATAGGATTTCTCGATGATTTCCTTAAAGTTGTGCTTAAGCGTTCCGACGGACTTTTGAGCTATCAGAAGTTTTTGTTGCAGGTTTTTGTTACCGGAGTTTTTGCTTTTTATATGTGGAATTATTCGGGAATAGAGCTTACGTTGTTAATTCCGTTTTCACAGTATTTTGTTGCAGGCGGTTATTATCTTAACATCGGTGTGTTTGCGATACCGCTTATGTTTTTGGCGGTTATCGGTACATCGAACGGAGTAAATTTCACGGATGGCGTTGATGGACTTTTGTCAACCGTTACACTTCCGGTATCGTTATTCTTTGTTGTTGCATCGGTTTATAAAATGCAGCTTATAGAGACTTTCCCGGCAATGGTAATCGGTGGACTTCTGGGATATCTTATTTTTAACGTAAATCCTGCAAGGATTTTTATGGGTGATACCGGTTCGCTTGCTCTTGGAGGATATGTTGCGGCTATGGCATATTACCTTAGAATGCCGCTATTTATCATTATTATCGGATTTGTGTACCTTACAGAGGTTATATCTGTAATGATTCAGGTATCTTATTTTAAATACACAAAGAAAAAGTACGGCGAGGGTCGACGTGTATTCAAGATGACTCCGATTCATCATCATTTTGAGCTTTCGGGCTTTTCAGAGACGCAGATCGTGGCCTTTTTTGCGATATTTACAACTATTATGTGCGTAATCGCATTTGCGGGTGTATGTGGAGGTAAATTATGATTCTTGAAGATAAAAAAATACTTGTAGTAGGATCGGGCAAAAGCGGAATAGCTGCAGTTGAACTTTTGAAAAGCAGAGGTTTTGAGCCTAAGCTTATTGATTCAAACGAGAATCTTGATATCGACAAATTAAAGAATGACAACCCTGTATTAAAGGACGTAGAGATTATTAAGGGTGAGATTACAAAGGAATTAAAGGATGAAACCACATGTCTTATACTTAGTCCGGGCGTTCCTACAGATCTTCCTTGGATAAACGAATTAAGAGACAATAAGTGTCTTATTATAGGTGAGATTGAACTTGCATATCATTTTGGCAAAGGTGCTGTTATCGGTATTACCGGAACAAATGGTAAGACTACGACTACTACGCTTGTCGGTGAGATAATGAAAGCTTATTACAATAACGTCGATGTGGTTGGAAACATCGGAATACCTTATACAA
>JAFSZR010000033.1 GCA_017459135.1 Lachnospiraceae bacterium
AAAAGCAAAATGAAGAAAAGAAACGATATCCATATATTTGTTTCTGGCTTGGTTCGTGTTACGAAGAATTAAAAGAATATGATAAGGCAAGAGAATACCTGAAAAAAGCCATTTCCACCGAACATACGGAAATAAAGTTTTCTTATGAAGCATTATGTCGTATGGAGTTTAAGACTCGTAATTATGAAGAGTGTATACGAATTGCTAAGGAAATACTTGGAAAATTCGGTGATAACTATATTGCATATATTCATTTGGCAAAATCGTATTATGAACTTGATGAGCTTAATCAGACCATAGATACCTGCGAGCAGATTATAAAGCTTTATCCTTATTATTATGAAGCATATAAGCTTGAGATGGAGCTTTATGAATATGTTGAGCAATATGAGGATATAAAATATACCATTGAAAGGTATGACAGTACGGGTGCCGTAAGCGATCAGATAAACTATTTTAAGGCATGGTGGCTCGGTGTGAGAGAAGGCAAGTATGAAGAATCCAACAATATGTTGTTTGAAATACTTGAAAAGAAATACAAGTCCGAAAGCACCGATATGGATGATTACAATAATACCTATTGGCTTTTAACCCGAAACTTCGAAAAAATGGGTAAAGAGGAAGAAGCCATAAAGTATTATGAAGAGGTATTGGACGAAGAAAAAAATGATATTTTCTTTTTGAATAAGCTTGGCGATATTTGCCATGTGGTAAGTAAATTTGAAAAATCCATAGAATGTTTCGAAAAGGTTTTGGAATTCTCCAAAAACGAGCGAAACAGGCTGCATGCGTATATGGGAAAGGCTGCGGCTTTATCCTGTATGGGAAAATATGAAAAAAGCATAAAAGTATATGAGGCATGTATTTCGGAATTGGGATATGAAAAGGGCTCGAGCTGTGTGATTGATTATGCGGAGCTTATGATAAGAATGGACAATTTTGCCGGCTGTGAGGAGCTTCTCAAAAAATGTATGGAAAAAACCGCGGATCCGGATTTTCGCCAGAGATGTATCGGAAATTTATGTTGCTTTTACGGCAATGAAGGTTACCTGGATAAGGCTTATGAGATGTTTAAACTCGCGGTTAAAAATAAGCCTGATGATTATCTGATATACAGGTCTATGGGAAATATATATCTTGAGCATGAGAAGTATGAGAAGGCTATAGAAGTATTTTTGAAGGGGCTTGAGATTGATAAGGATAATGATGCTTTTATATGTGAAACGCTTATCATAGCAATTGGTAAGATTGATGATGTTTATAAGGATGAATATAAAAAATATCGTGATATAGCTTTTGAACAGTGTAAGGATGCCGATGATGAATATATCTGCACCAGAAAAGCCGAGATGTATCGCGGACTTGGGGAGTTTGAAAAGGCTCTTGAGGCAGCGGAAGATGCATTGAATAAAAAAAGACCGCCTCTTGAATGTTTCATTCAGGACCCTGATGTATGGGACGAAAAGGGAAACATTTATATGGAAATGGGCGATCTTGAAAATGCACTTATATGTTATAAAAAAGCCGTTGAAGTATTCGGGCATTACGAAATATACGAAGCTAAAGTCAGAAAGGTTACTAAGCTTCTTGAGGAAAGAGAAGATTAAGCCTTTAAATCCTTTTTTGTATATTTTGCGTAAGCGGCTATAATTCCGATTATCATTAAAATCATTCCGATGACAAGGCATGGTACATCTATTGCCTTGTCATTTATTATGTCAGAACCGTTTGTATAACCGTAAGGAGTTATATATTTTAAGAAATCCACTTTGTCGGATATGTTGGCAAGGATATTCAGAAAATAAAATCCGGCGGTCAAGCCTATGCCGATACCGATTCCGGAACGGCTGATAAATGCCGAGATACCGAAACAGATCCCCGCAATTTCAAGCTGCATCATAAGCTGTGCAAAATGATAGAGGATTAATTCTGTCCAAAATACTTTTTCACCGATGGCGGCCATAGATGAAATTGCCAAAACGAAAATAATGACATTCATCATAATTATCAATAATAAAACTGAAATAAGCTTTTCGGTTATTACATTTTTTCTTGAAACGGGATGTGTGAACAAAAATTCCGCCGTACGTTCCTTTTCTTCTTTCATAAGGGCGGTTATTCCGGTTATGGCTGCGAAAAAAGCACCGCCTATACCGAGTATGTTTCCGCATTCAACCGAGTAAAAACCTTTAATGGTACCGAAATTGATTTTGTCCATTCCGAAAGCGGAAGAAAAAAATCCCATTTGCGAAAACAGCTTTGAAGCCTCATCCATTTCATTTTTCATTTCGGGATATATAAATATGCATGCTGCCATAAAAAAGGCAATGGCAACAGTCCAAATAATAAATGATAATTTGTTTTGTTTTAATTCATGTTTAAGTATAGTCATAGTTGGTCTCCTTTTCATATAATATAAGGATTTACTGTGGTACATTCTAATAATAATTTAAGAAAATTTCCTCAAGAGTAGGTTCAGTGATGTTTATATCCTTTATATCGCTTTCCGATAAAATCCTAAGAAGTTTTTTGATATCACCCGTATAAAGGAAACTTGTATAGTTTTCTGTTTTATTTATTTCGGAAATACCCTTTATAGCGCTTGTATCAAGATTTCCGGTAAAGCTTATTTTCTTTGCACCGGTTTCTTCGAGTTTTTCAACTTTATCCGATACGATTATTTTTCCGTCTTTAATAAATGCGGCCGTACGGCAATAGCTTTGAACCTCGGATAGAATATGCGAGGAAAGAAATACGGTCGAACCGTTTTCATTTTCTTCCGTAAGAATTTTAAAGAATTCTTTTTGCATAAGAGGGTCAAGGCCACTGGTCGGCTCATCAAGTATAAGCAGTTTAGGTTGATGCTGGATGGCACAGACTATACCTGCTTTTTTTCTGTTACCGAGGGAGAGCTCATCGACTTTTTTTGTTATATCAAGATTAAGTCTTTCACAAAGCTCTTTTGCTTTTTCTGAGCAATCCTTGTTTCTTAACTTTGCGGAAAGTTCTATGGTATCTTTAACGGTCATTCTGTTATAAAAGTTTATTTCGGAAGGAAGATAACCTATGCTTTCCAGGATTTTATCATGTTCTTTAACGATATCCATATCAAGTATTTTTGCTGAACCCGAGGTTGGTGCGATA
Organism: Lachnospiraceae bacterium; assembly: GCA_017459135.1. Classification (GTDB taxonomy): domain Bacteria; phylum Bacillota; class Clostridia; order Lachnospirales; family Lachnospiraceae; genus Coprococcus_C. Next base: position 3,145 of record JAFSZR010000033.1, read on the forward strand.
AGACCGAGCAATGTTCTTATCGTGGTTGATTTACCGGCACCGTTCGGACCTATAAATCCGAAGAAATCTCCGTTCTCAACGGAAAGATTTAGTTCCGTTATGCCGATTATTTCACCGTATTTTTTTGTAAGTTTATTTGTTGAAATTGCTTTCATAAGTATTTTGATGCCTCCAACATAGATTTAAAAAAATTATTGTAATTATAATATATTTTCATAATATAGGCAAATTAGTATTGACATTTCATCTTAATATGTGTATATTAAACATATGAACAATCATTCATATGTTTGAAGCAAAAAACGAAATAATCACCGGTTTACAGGAGGGAAATAATGAAAAAGGATGAAAAACTTGAGGAATTATGTGATGTAAACGATGTTCACAGACATCTGGTTGACTCCGTATCCATGGATATGCCCGAAGAAGAAATCTTATATGATTTAGCAGAATTGTTTAAGGTTTTCGGAGATACCACAAGAATAAAAATTCTTTATACGCTTTTTGAAGCAGAGATGTGTGTATGTGATATAGCGGAAATACTCAATATGACACAGTCGGCTATTTCACATCAGTTAAAAATACTTAAAAATGCAAAGCTTGTAAAAAGCAGACGTGACGGAAAACAGATTATTTACGCTCTTGATGATGAACATGTCGGAAGCATTATTAAAATGGGTATGGAACATATAGAAGAAAGATAAACGAATAATAAAAGAGAATTAAGAGAAAGGAAGATTTGATATGAAAAAGAGATTTGATATGGTAGACCTTGATTGTGCAAACTGTGCAGCAAAGATGGAGGAAGCAATAAATAAGATTGAGGGAGTTGAAAGCGCAACCGTAAGTTTTATGGCTCAGAAGCTTTCTATTGAAGCTGCGGAAGAAGACTTTGAAAAGATAATGAAAAAAGTAGTTAAGGCCATTAAGAAAGTAGATGCTGATTGCGAAGTTGTGCTGTAGGTTTAAAGACATCGAATTGATTTTTAAATAAGCTAGTTTGAATTAACTGTCCGGCTTTAAGGAGAGATGAAAGATATGAACAAGAAACAAAAAAGAACATTAAGAAACATAATAATAAGTATTGCGCTTCTGGTTATAATAAGCATTATTTTTGAAATTCTCGAGGATAAAATGTCTGAGCTTTCGGACATATCGGCAAGAATTATTAAAACCGCTGCATATCTGGTTCCTTATTTGATTGTCGGACTTAAGGTTTTGAAAAAAGCAGGAAGAAATATACTTAACGGTCATGTTTTTGATGAAAACTTTCTTATGACACTTGCCACGATAGGTGCATTTGCGCTTGGCGAATATACCGAAGCGGCAGCCGTCATGATTTTTTATCAAATAGGAGAATTATTTGAAAATATCGCGGTAAATAAATCAAGAACAGCCATAACTTCATTGGTAAAGCTGCGTCCCGATTATGCAAATATCGAAAAGGACGGAGAACTTGAAAAAGTTGATCCGGAAGAGGTTAAGGTTGGCGATATAATCGTGGTTCTTGCCGGTGAGAAGGTTCCTCTTGACGGAGTTGTTAAAGAGGGCGAAAGCTTTATTAATACGTCGGCTTTAACAGGAGAATCCGTTCCGAGAAGAATTACCGAGGGCGAAGATATATTGAGCGGCTGTATAAACGAACAGGGGGTTCTTAAGGTTGAAGTAACAAAAGAATTCGGAGAGTCGACCGTTGCAAGAATTCTTGATATGGTCGAAAATGCAAGTACCAGAAAATCACGTCAGGAGAGCTTTATAACAAGATTTGCAAAGTATTATACTCCACTTGTAGTACTGGCGGCGGTTATAGTCGCATTCTTACCTCCTATTATACTTGGAGAAAGCTTTTCGGTTTGGATCGGAAGGGCACTTATATTTCTTGTAATAAGTTGTCCGTGTGCGCTTGTTATATCTGTACCTTTAAGTTTCTTCGGCGGAATCGGTGCTGCATCAAATCACGGAATTCTTGTTAAGGGAAGTAATTATCTTGAGGCAATTGCAAAGGCCGATACGGTTGTTTTTGATAAAACAGGAACGCTTACGGAAGGTGTATTTGCGGTAAGTGAAATAGTAACCGACGGAAATTATTCGGAGGATGAGATATTGTCTTTGGCGGCACATGCCGAAAACTATTCCAATCATCCGATAGCCGTATCGGTAAAAAATGAGTTCGAAAAAAGAGGCGGCGTAATAGACAAAGAAAAAATCAAAAAATCTGATGAAATTGCGGGCAAGGGTATTGAACTTATACTGATAGATGGTAAAATAATATATGTAGGAAATTTGAAATTATTATCGGATATCGGTGTTAAACCGATCGATAAACAACCTGACAGTTATGGAACGGTAGTATATATAGCCGACAAAGAAAAATGCTTTGGATTTATAACAATATCCGATACCGTTAAAGAATCTTCGGAAAGAGCGGTTAAACGTCTTAAATCACAGGGTATAACGAATACGGTTATGCTTACGGGCGACAGGAAACAGACTGCTGATGCCGTTGCAAAGGAAATAGGCATAGATACGGTATACAGCGAGCTTCTGCCGGCAGATAAGCTTGAAAAACTGGAAAGCATAATAAAGAACGATAAAGAAAAATCCGATGATGCGGGAGTTGTATTTGTAGGTGACGGAATAAACGATGCTCCTTCGCTTATCAGAGCCGATATCGGAATTGCCATGGGCGCTCTGGGACAGGATGCCGCTATCGAGGCTGCGGATATAGTTCTTATGGATGATAATCCGGAAAAAATCGCAACCGTAAATTGTATCGGAAGAAAAACGATTAGAATAGTTAAGGAAAACATAGTTTTTGCTTTGGCGGTTAAGCTTTTGGCAATGGTTCTCGGTGTACTCGGTATAGCGGGTATGTGGTTTGCGGTTTTTGCGGATGTAGGGGTTTCCGTAATCGCAATATTAAATTCCATGCGTATGCTTCGTTTCAGTGAGAAATAACTGAGGGTATGGCTTTAGGAGAAGTGTATGAATTTTGCGCATATAGCAGATGTGCATCTTGGCGCAGAGCCGGATGCGGATACATCCTGGGGAAATATAAGAGAAAAAGAAATCTATGATACATTTATTTCGTTTGTGGAATATCTTGAAGAAAATCCCGTGGATTTCCTTTTCATTTCAGGCGATTTGTTCGACCATGTCCCAGATGAAGATGAGCTTTTCACGGTTGATAAAATTTTGTTGAAATTAAAAAATACAAATATTATATATATAACCGGAGAGGCGGATTATCTTAAAAAGGATTCGCCTTTGTGGAGTTATAAATTCATATCAAATGTTTATCTGCTTAACGGCGATACCTTTAACAGAGCTTCGAATGAAATAGCTTTGGAAGGTGTAAGAACCGATTATGCGGGTAAGATAATTGATTGCGTTCATTTTGAAAAATTCAAACTGGATATCTATGGATTCTGTCAGTATAATCCCGAAAATTCTAGAAATGATTTTGATTCTATAGTAATACGACATCCCGAAAATATTAATATTCTTATTTGTCATGCCGGAGGCGAAAATGTTGAGCCGTTTGAGTGGGATGATGTAGGAAATTTAAAAAGGTTTGATTATGTTGCTCTGGGACATAAGCATAATTTTGAAGAAAAGAAAGAATTGAAATGCTTTTATCCCGGAAGTCTTGAGCCGGTCGGAATAAATGATACGGGCGTTCATGGTTATATTAAAGGATATGTGGATAAAAACCTTATGTCCGCAAAACTTGTTCCGTTTTCACAAAGGGAGTATAAGGTTTTAGACTTTGAAGTAGATGAAAAAACGCTTAATTCAAAGCTTGTAAATAAAATCATTCTTGCCTGTGCCGAAAACCCCAAAAATATTTACAGCATAAATCTTATCAGAGACAATAAGTGCTTCGAGGATTTTGATTTAAGCGAGGTAAAGAAAAAATATAATATAATATCCGTTACGGGTGATAAAGGTGTAGTTATTAATCCAAAGCTTCTTATGCTTCATAACGACGGCAATGCTTTCGGTGAAAATATAAGAAGAATGGAAGAAAGCGGAAGTGTTTACAAAGATGAGGCTGTTGACATTTATGCTTTGAAAATGGTATCGGCTCTTTGGGGTGTGGAAAATCTCAAGCTTGTTATGATGGCGGCTGACGAAAGAGCGGCAAGTCATGCACACAGATATGTAATGAACAATATAAAAGACGAAATCGGATACATGAAAGCTCAGACCGGCAAGCTTCTTGAGAAGAAAGATGATGTAAGGAAAAAGCTTGAGAGGTATACGGATCATACAGGAGATATAAATACCACAAACGAAAAGATACGAGATTATAACCTGAAGATTTCGGAAATTGAATTTAAGGATAAGTATGTCGACGGAATATATGAAAGAAAAAGGTTCAATGTTGTTTTGTGGTGCATTTGCCCGATATTGGTTTGTTTGGCACTTTATGTAATGGTTACGTTTTTCCCGTCTGTCATTTTGGGAGTTGAAAAGCATGTTTATAAGGCGATAATTATCGGAATAGCGGTTACCATACTTGCGGGATATTCGGGATATAAAATATTTAATATAACCCAGAAAAACAAAAAAATTAAAAAACATTCCGAGTACAGAAACCGTATTGATATAATTGAAAAGGAAAGAGAAAGACTTATTTTTAAATTGTCCGAATTGGAAATAGACAATGAAAAACATAAGTATTTCCTTGGTGAAGAACGCAAAATAAATGAGAAGCTTGAAGAGATAGAAAAGAAGTATAAGGTTTACAGTTTGATTTTAACTTAAGAAGTTAAAAAGAAAGGAATGCGTATGAACATATTCGGAATTATGATTCCAAAACAGATGCTTACATATCTTTATGCGGATGATCCCCTTGATACAGCCGTTAAGGAACTTATTAACAGCGGTTATACGGCTGTTCCGGTAATTGACAGAAGCGGTGTATATCTTGGAGTTGTAAGTGAAGGTAATTTCTTAAATATGGTTATGGAATGCGGAAGAGATAAGCTATTCGAACATACCGTAAGCGAGATTATAAGTGAGGACAAGGAAGCTTTTATTATCAATACCGTATCCAAGGAAGAGATAATGGAAAAAATCCTCGACAGAAATTTCCTGTCCATAGTAGATGACAGAAAATGTTTTGTCGGGATAATAACAAGAAAGAGCATTATTAAGTATCTCAGTAATTCATAATGAAAATTCGGAGTTTATATGGAGCTTTTGGTCGGACAAAAAATAAAATTGAAAAAACAGCATCCCTGCGGAGAAAATAAATGGGAAATTCAAAGAACAGGTATGGATTTCAGACTTAAATGTCTGGGGTGCGGACACTCTGTAATGGTTCCCAGAAAGCTGGTTGAAAAAAATTTCAGGGGATTCGCTGAGGATTAATAAAAAGTGCTAAAAATGGGTAGAATCAAATTAGGCAAACTGACGAAATTTATTCATTTGCTAAAAATGACTTACATTCTTTCGACAGATTTGTTATTATAAAAATCGTAGGAGATACTTTCCCAAAGATACTAAGTATCCGTACGAAATAGGAGGAAGCAATGTTTGATATTGGAGACTATATCGTTTATGGTCACAACGGTATTTGTCGTGTATTAGATATTACTCATCCGGATATTTCAGGAGTAGATACTGACAGATTGTACTACGTACTTATGCCTGAGAAGACTAAAGGAAGCAGGCTGTTCTGCCCGGCAGATGATGACAACATTTCGATTAGGCGTGTTATCAATGAGCAAGAAGCAAAGGAGATAATCAGCGCCTCAAAAGGTATTGAGCCATTAGAAATTGAAAACGACAGAATGAGAGATGTCAGCTACAAAAATGCTATGAAAAGCAGTGATTTGATGCAGTGGATTAAGGTTATCAAAACTCTTTTAATCAGAAAAAAAGAGAGAGAAGATTTGGGAAAGAAGATAACCGCGACAGATGAAAGATATTTGAAGCTGGCACAGGAAGGCTTGTATTCGGAACTCGCTTTGGCGACAGGTCTTGATAAGGAGGAAATCCGAGAGATAATTCTAAGTAACTGCGGCTAACGTTCATAAGCGATGAACAACAAACAAAGGGGACGGTTTGGTATTACCAAACCGTCCCCTTTGTTTGTTATTTGTTTTAGGTGATTAGCTTAATTCAGGAGCCTTGTAATTAGGTGTGATGGTTCCTGTCTTTTTGTATTCCTGAATTCTTGCCTGAATACGTTCTGACTGATCAAGAAGTGAACTTATTGAGGCATTGTGATTCAAGTGATCTATAAGTATTGCAATATACTTACTTAAATCAGCGGATTCATACCAGCTGCGCTCAAATAAATCAGGTCTCTGATATGTAAGGTTGGTTGTGATAACCTTTTCGATAATTCCCTTTTCATGGCACTCATCAAATATTTCAAGACCTGTTGTAAAGAGGCCGAAAGTAGCAAGACAATAAACTCTTCTTGCGTTTCTTTCTTTAAGCTGCTTTGCAACATCAAGCATACTCTCGCCCGATGCAATGATATCATCGATTATTATTACATCTTTTCCGTCAACGGAATCACCCAGGAATTCATGAGCTATTATAGGGTTTTTGCCGTTAACGATGGTAGTGTAATCTCTTCTCTTATAGAACATACCTACATCTACGCCAAGGTGGTTTGCAAAGTAAATTGCTCTGTTCATAGCACCTTCGTCCGGGCTTATTACCATAATATGTTCTTTATCAAGATCCAAATCAGGTGTTGTTCTTAAAAGTGTTTTGATAAACTGATATGTAGGCATAATATTTTCAAAACTGCTGCAAGGAATAGCATTTACAACTCTCGGATCGTGAGCGTCAAAGGTGATGATATTATCTACACCCATAGCTACAAGCTCCTGAAGTGCAACCGCACAGTCAAGGGATTCACGTCCTGAACGCTTATGCTGTCTGCTTTCATATAAGAAAGGCATAATTACGGTGATTTTGTTTGCTTTAGTACCGATGGTAGCGATAATTCTCTTTAAATCGCTGTAATGGTCATCAGGTGACATTTTGTTTTTTACACCGCAGATAGAATATTCAATGCTGTGATTTATTACATCTACCAGAATAAATAAATCGGTTCCTCTTACGGATTCCTTAAGTATTCCCTTTCCTTCTCCCGAACCAAAACGAGGGCAGGATGCATTTAAAATATATGAATCCTTATCATATCCCGTAAAGGTAAGGTTGTCCTTGTGTTCGTTGTGTCTTTCTTTTCTCCATTTTACAATATACTGGTCTACCTTTTCTCCCAAAGAAACGGAACTTTCCAAAGGAATAATTCCGAGTTTACCGACCGGTACACTGATAAGGTTACTTGAATCTGGCATGATTTTTCCTCCATAATATCAGGCAGGTGAGTTATACGCCTGTTTTCTTTTTTGGTATCTTATATTATCACCATATATATTAAATACGGTGTAATTATCAACTATTCTTGACATAATTCTTTCCGAATATCTGTCTCTTAATTGTTTGATTGACAGATTAGTGGAAACAAGAGTCGATTTATCGGTTATTTCGCGTTTGTTAATTATTTCGAAAAGCTCCGATAATACAAAGTTGTTTGTGAGCTCGGTTCCCAGATCGTCAATTATAAGCAATTCGCAATTATATATGTAATTATACAAATCCGAATAGCTTTTATTATTGTTCATTTTATAGCCGGCAAGAATGTCCTCAAACAATTCATTAGCGGAAAGGTAAAAAACACTGTGTCCGCCGTCGAGTAATTCTTTTGCTATACAATTTGTAAGAAATGTTTTTCCCAGTCCGGTCTCACCGTAAATAAGAATATTGGCACAGCCTTTATTGTTCTCGAAGTCTTTTATTATTTCATGAGTTTTATCGAGAATGTTTTTAACGTTGTCATACGGTGAAAACGCTTTTTGTGCCGGAATCTCCTTACTGTAATAATCCAGTGAAAAAGTATCAAAGTTTTCTTTTTTAAATATATTTTTTAAATTTGACTGTAAATACAGACCGCCTATTATTTTGTCCAAAAAGCATTTGCATCTTTTTTGGTCGATGAAACCTGTATCTTTACATACAGGGCAGTTGTAAATCGGTTCAAGATAATCTTCGGGAAATCCGTTTTCTAAAAGAAGCTTCTTTTTTTCGGCAGTTCTTTCTCTGTTTTTTTGCTTTATGGAACTGATTTCGTTAGCCGATTTGTTATTTAGTTTCATCTTGGCTGCTGAAATATATGATAACGAATTCTCGGCATCGATTTCGCGGATTCGCGGAATACGGCTGTAAATTTCGTTTTTTCTGTTTTGCAGCGTACGGTTATTGCTTAATCTTAACCGCTCATAATCATGAAGTATATCTTCAATACTCATTTTTTGATATGTCATTTTTTATTGACCTCATTAAGAAACAGTTTTTCCATTTCGTCTAATTCATCATCGAGCTTTTTTTGTTCAAAGTTATTAAATCCGTTAACAACCTTTGCCGAGAATTGTTCGGCCTTGGAGCTGTTCGTTTTATTCTTAATAAATTCTTTGTCAAGTCGTTCGATATCGGCCTTGGTATGTACGCCGTTTTTGTTCCAGTTTTCCAAAATTGCATTAATATATGCAAAGTTTACGGAATTTGGACTGCTCAAAATGGCTTTATCACAAGCGGTTTTAACAATCTCTTCCGAAAAACCGTAATCCTTTGTCCAGGTTGTGATATAGGCAAGCTCAATGCTTGTCGGTATACGGGAGCGAACACCTATTGATTTAAACACTGTCTTTGCGATGCCGGTTAAAAGGTTTGACTGCTCTTTGGCTTCCTGTCTTGTTTTAATTCCGTCTTTATACCATGAGATGGCTACGGCTTCCATATATCTGCAATTCTTTTTGCCCATTGTAGCACAATATTCAATCAGATACTCAAACAAATCAACATCAAAATTTAATGAGTCATATATATAAAGAAGAGTCTGCATATCTCTCGATGAGATTGTTTTTCCGAATATTGTTTCTACCTGATATAAAATATCCATCCAATCATCATCATTTTCTACATCTTCCAAAGCTTCCTTGGAAAACTTGGCTTTAGGTGGAGCGGAATATTCAACGTTTGTTGAAACGGAAGGCATCGGTATTACCGCTGCATCCTTAACGTGCTCCCGTGTATTTGATGATTTTGATTGTACTTCGTTTTTCTGAGAATTAACACCGGATTCGTCATCGCTTGTGTCATCTCTTAAAAAAGATATAATATCCGTATCCTGAACATTAAGCTCATTCTTTGGATTATGAAGCGGAAGAAGAACTATTCCGTTAAGATGTCCTTTGCCGTCATAATTAAGTTTGAGTACATCCCTTGATATCCAATATTTAATAGCCCTGCATATATCCTTTTCGGTCAGGTTAAAATGGTCTGCTATTTCAGCAACCGAAATCTTGGAATTGTTATTCAAAAGTCGTACAAGATAT
>JAFSZR010000034.1 GCA_017459135.1 Lachnospiraceae bacterium
ATAACCGTCATCGAATTCTTTAACTTCAAGCAGATTAAGACTCAGTCTGTTATATACCTTTTCAAAGCTTTCTCTGTCGAAGCATGCGGTATCGATGGTTGCCGTCTGCGTTTTTCCACCGGCATTATTATAAACATACTCGACACCGACCACATCTCCTTCGTTAAGCTCTCCAAGATGGAATATCTGTATCTGGTATCTGTCATAAGCATATTCGTTTCCATTAATATAAAATCTGATTTTGGTTATTGAGTTGCCTCTACAGTTTATATAATAGTCACCGGATTCTTCCACCGTAAACTCTGCTTTAAAGCCGGCAGCACCCGAACCTGACGGAGTCATATTTACTTTATTTCCGACAACACTTACGTCGGCTGAGTCACTGCTTACGGAAAACAACACATCCTTGGTTCTCATAAAGCCGCTGAAGCCCGTCATATAATAAGCAAGATTAGTTATGGAGCTAAACGGGTATCCGGCATTCGGATTCCAGTTTTTAACATTTTCCGATACGGCATATCCAATCGAAAGCGGGTACGGGTTTTCATATATTTCCGCTCCGTCAACGCTTTCAAGATAATTATAATCAAAATTATCAAGATCGCCCGGTCTTTTTATCAGGTATCTTATGTTAAACATTGAATTTGTAAACGGTGAATTTCCCATGTACAAAAATTCATTTGCACCCGTATAAAATCCAAGTCGACCCATGACATGTGTTACATCACCGAGCACCGTCGAGCAAAATGTACCGAGACTCGGCATATTATGAAACGTTACCTCATCCAATACAGTCGATTTCATAAGTTCGCTTCTGTAGAAGCCCGCATTTTCTTCTTCGGCAATTTCTTCTATTCTTTTATTTGCTGCTGTAACGGATTTTGTTGTTTTATATTTTTCATAATAATTCGAGTAACCGTTATCGAAGAATCCAAGTAAAGAGCTTATGGATAATTCGACTACACAGACTATGGATATAACCATGCTGAACCAGAAGCTTTTTAACACTCTCATTGAACGCAAAAGACATAACACCGCATAAACAAACAGCATTATAAGTGAGCCGATTAAAATCCTTTTACTTATTCCTCCGTCCGCTTCCGTTTTGCACAAAAACATATATGCCGCCGACAAAAGAAAAGCTCCTATAACAAACACCTCATGTGTCTTATGAACATTTCTTAATGCATCATACGTCATAACCAGCAAAACAAAAATAAACAAAAACGAAAATCTGTTGGGAATTCCGTACTGGTCGTGGAAGCCGTGCCATATATAATTTAATGTTGTTGAGTTAAAACTTACGGCAAGGAATGCCAAAATCATTACATTCTTAATCTTATCAAACAGGTGAATTCTTGCGGAGAAAATATAAAGAAATGCCGCAAATACGGCAATCATACCACAATACAAATTAACGCCGCCGTCAAATGTCTGATTGGTTAAAGGCATGGTAAGGAAGAATTGCTGTTTTAAAAGATTAAATATATTTCCGTACCATTGCCACTTCGGAAGCTTCATATCTCCGGCCGCTGTCGACATTATTCCGAAGTATGCAGGCAAAAGCAAAAATGCTGCCATACCTCCCGACAAAAGCGAATAAAACGCAAATCTTATACCGTCAAAAAAGAACTTCTTAATCGTCCTGTGATTATAAAGTAAAAACCAGATTACCAGGAATATACAAACAATAAATCCTATATAGTAATTACAATAAAGCGCATAAAACAGGCAAACCGTGTAAAGCTTAGGATTCTTATCCCTCATCAACCTCTTGAATCCGAGCATAATAAGCGGGAATATCATTATGACATCCATCCACATGGTGCACCAGTTATATCCGACCACATAATTGCTAAGACCGTAGCAAACTGAAACTGCTATTATCGTAAAGCTTCTGTCCGTATGCTTTGAACTGTTTTTGTTGGCAAGGTAATATGCCATGGTACTTCCGCTTAACGCAACCTTCAACGCAATTATTATGCAGGCTCCCGCAACTATATTTTCTTTATTAAACAAAAGCAAAAGATAATTGAACGGACTTGAAAGATAATACGAAGAAAGCGACAGGAAATTCGATCCCAAAGCTATATTCCAAGTATAAAACAAACTTCCCTCATGTTTGAGCTTATCCATATATTCAGAATAGAACGGCACATACTGGTGAAGGCTGTCTATTATTGTTATGGTATTTTTGCCGTAAGGTGCAATATGCTGAACCATAAAAACCGCAGTCAAAATAATCATTATTATTATAAAGGGAATATAATAGCAATAATTATCAAACAGCCATTGTTTAATGGTCTTTCTTTCTTTATTAAATACAAAAACTTTGCTGAAAATGTAATTAAGTGTAAGAACAACAATAGGAAGAACGAAGAGTTTTGCAATCCACTCCCTTATTCTGAAGCTGTCGCAAAGTATGGCAAAGCCAAGCACCTCTACTCCCATTGAAACAAGACGTGCACAGACAAAGGAAGCAGCTTCTCTGGCCACTTCCGAAAAATTCTTTGTTTTACTTTTAAATACAAAAAACTTGTTTATAAAATATGCAAATATTATAGCCATACTGATGGCTATAATATTGCATAAGTTTCTGTTAATGTTTGTGAGTATTCTCAATGAAAAGAATACAATTAAGTTGACGAAGGTCGTACAGCCTCCTGCAAAAATATATCTTATCTTGTCATTTGCAAAAAGCTTTTTTAACAGTTTAGACATTTCAAATTATTACTCCGATTTCTTACTGAAATCCTCCCATAAGATATATGAGCGGTGAATTCCAGTATATAGTTACCTCATTACATGAGAAGCTTTGTTCATTATCAACATAAGCAAGTGCCGGTGCATATCCGTGAAGTACAGCCTTTGCATACGGATCCTCAAGTGCGTTGTCCGCTCCTCCGACAAGCATACCCGACATGGTTTCGCCGAGAACCTGTGAAGGTCTGTGGTGTACATGTTCAGGATATAAATCACCGTAACCGGTTACGTAACAATATGCTGTTCCGTTTACACCGAATATATAATCTCTGTGTCTTTGAGCATACTCAAGATACTCTTCATTTGGAGATACCTTATTAGCCATAAGAAGAAGCATTCCGTTATTTGCTATACACATATTACTTCCCCATGGATAGTTTGTACCAAGACCCATGAAGAACGGTTCCTTCTTACATTTTATAAGAAGCTTATCCGCTGCCTCAAGAAGTGCAGCAGCTGCCGTATCTTTTACTTCTCCGTCAATGCCCTCGGCAACCGCAAGGTCATAAAGCACATATCCGCCTATATCGGCCCAGCCAAGACCTGTTGCCGGTCTGTCATTTACCATTTCCTTAACTGTATCAAGATACTTATTATCTTTTGTTACTATATAAAGCTCGGAAGCTGCCCAGAATTTTTCATCAGCAGTTGCATTGTCCGGATATTCCCCCGTTACTATTTCCTCAGGATTCTTATATCCCTTCATGCCTTCGTTAGCCTCAAGATATGCATACGCTTTTTCCGCTGCCTTAAGACATGTATCGGCAAATTCCTTATCGATATCCGCATATATAACCGAAGCTTCTGCCATTACCGCCGCAAAATCGCCTGTTGCGGTATAAGATATAGGTGCGAGCACAAGCTGATCTGTTTCATCAACTGCGGCAACAGTTTCAGGGAATACAAGTGCCGTAACCTTGTGATATACTCCGCCCGATTCCTGATCCTGCATCTTGAGCATCCAGTCAAGCTCATATCTTGCTTCATCCAAAACATCCGGTATGCCGTTTCCGCTTTCAGGTATTCCTATATCATCTGCCGTCATATTGAAATCTCTGTAAGTAAGGAATAAATCCTGTATGGTCTTTGCACCCGATACTACATATCTTCCGTAATCTCCGGCATCATGCCATCCGCCGGATACATCAAATGTTCCTTTATCCTCTTCACCGTAGATTACAGCCTCTTCGGTATGACATGCTTCATGTGCAAAATCACCCGCTATATCTTCCGTAACCTCGCAGCCGCATCTTTGCTTGTAAAGCATAAGAATAACATCTTTATAAATATCATCATATAAATTATATCCGATTTCAAAGTCATAAGACTCACCCGAAGGACTAGAAACAATTTTATATTTACCCGGATACTTGAAATCAGAGAAATCGCCCTGTTTTACACCGAGATTTACGGTACTGTCAAATGCCATCTCGCCGTACTCGCCTATATAAACGGTTTCGTTTGTTTCTGCATTGACAATCTTAAACTTTTCTTCATCCTTTGAAGTTACAATTACTGTCTTGTAATCATCTGGCTCATATCCTATCTGATTAACCTTAACCTGAATAGGTGTTGGTGCTCCGACAATCTTCTCTGCATTCGAACTGTCTGTTACAAAGAGCGAGAAATTATCAAAATATATTTTATGTGGTCCCGGATCTCCGCCGTTTTCATCAAATGCACCCATATTTATAGCAAGTCTCGGTGCAGGATCGGAATCCTCATTCATAGTAAATTCATAATTAATGGTCTGAGTTTCGCTTGTAACGGCTACCTTATCCTTTGCGTATGCATGATAATCTCCGCCGTTTACCTGAACTCTCCACTCAATCGTACAAGGTGTATCCGAATGAACATCAAAGGCAAATGTATAAACACATCCTTTTGCCATGGTGAATCCGTCATAATAAACCTGGTTTGAATGTTCAAGTGTTCCCGTTTTTGCTATGTCGGCAACAAGTTCTCCGTTTTCAATGTAAAGCTCATAGTCTCCGCCGTTTACGTAAGTTGTAAAGCCTGCGGTGCTGTCATCGTCAAAGTTAATGCCAAGTACATCGGCACCTTCAACAGTGGTAAATCTTTCATCTTCTACATACGGTTCCTCGGTTGTAACCCATTCCTCGTTATCCTCAATAACCGGTGCAGGACCCAAATCCTCCGTTACCGCATCCGATGAAGTTGCAGTTTTCTTGTCTTCTTTCTTGCTTCCGCAACCGCATACGGAAAACATCATAACCGCTGCCATTGAAATAGCCGCTAATTTCTTCATTTTCCTCATAAAGCTTCTCCTTACTTTTTAATCATTTTTACACGCATCTATTACTTTTTCGAAAGGCATTTTGCCTCCGAATATATCAAGAGCACTTCCTATGGTTACATCAAGTTTATTTCTGCCAATGCTCTTTAGCTTGCTTAAATCCTCGAAAGTACCCACACCTCCCGCATAGGTTATGGGAATATTAGCCCAGTCACCCAGAAGGCCCGCAAGTTCTTCCTCTATCCCGTTTGCCTTTCCTTCGACGTCAACGGCATGTATCAAAAATTCTCCCGCATATTCGGACATTTTCTCAAGTGTTTCCTTATTCACCTGTACCTCCGTAAATTTCTGCCATCTGTCCGTAACTATGTAATACTTATCATACTTCCTGCGACAGCTTAAATCAAGTACAAGCTTTTCCTTTCCGACTGTTTTGTTAAGCTTTTTTAAATTATCGTAATTAATTAAACCGTCCTTGAAAACATAGGATGTTACTATAACCTTATCCGCACCCATATCAAGAAACATTTCCGCATTTTCGGCGTTTATTCCTCCGCCTATCTGAAGGCCGTTCGGATACCTCGAAAGTGCAAGTTTCGCCTGTCTTAAATCCTCTTCGTAAAACTCACTCTGTCTGGGATTAAGAATAATGATATGTCCGCCCTTTAAATTATATTTTTTATAAAGTTCGGCATAAAAGTCCGCTTCGAGTTCGGAAACAAAATTGTCTCTTGCACTGTCCGCCTCATCCTTTAAGCTACCGCCGACTATTTGTTTAACCTTTCCGTTATGAATATCTATACAAGGTCTGAATTTCATATTATTCTCCATCTGCCTTATCATCCGATTCGGCTTCGTCTTTTTCCGCCTTTTGCTCATTTTCTTCTTTGTCCAGAATATCAGCGGGCGTAAGCTCCGGAAGTGTAAACTGTTTACCTTCCTTAGTAAAGTTAATATTATAAAACGGATCTCCGTCCCGTAAAATGTTCGGCCACATTATGCGGAACAAATCCTCCTCACGTTCAAGTTCTTCTTCAATTCTGATAGTGTTCCCTATTATAGGCTTTGTATCATGAAAATGCCATCCGGCATCCGCCAGTGAAACCACCCATCTGTTCAACTCATTTAACTTAAAGCAAAAATCTATCTCGGAAAGTGTTGTTTTAAACTTATCGGAAAAACCGCCGACTTTGAAAAACAAATCTTTTTTAACCATCATACATGATGCCGAAACGGCACTGCAATCGGTATTTATCTTATTGTGCATAAGATAACCCATATCGTCCTTCACAAGTCCCTGATAAAGATTTGAAACAAGTCCGTTAATTCCTATCACGTATCCCTTGTTATATATCATATCATTATCGTCATAAAGTACACCTGCTGCGGCTCCCACTTCCTCACGCATACAATTTCCGAGCATTTCGCCCATAGCGGTCACATCGATAAGCTCTACATTGTTATCCAGGAAGAAAAGATAGTCTCCGTTTGCCAAAGAAGCTCCGAAGTTCCTTATCGCCGGAAGACCGTCAAGTTTTGTATTTGTTATTACTTTTACATTTTTTCTGATGCTCTCTATCCTGTGATAAAAAGCCGTCATCTCTTTATTTTCGCTTTCGGTATCTATAACAAGTATCTCAAAATTATTATACCTGGCTTTCTCAAAAAGAGGAAAGATACATTTTTCCAAAAGCTCCGGTGAGTTTCCTCCCGGAATAATTATGGTAAGAAACGGATTACCGGGTGTTTCATATTCAACCTTATACACACCCCACATATCCGTATGAACAGCCGTGGCATAATAACCCATTCTTTTTATATGTGCGCCGAGGGCTCGTTTTCCTGCCTCTTTTGCATATTCCTTATTGTGGACATCCAAAGATACCGATGAATTATTTACTCTTTTATGGTAAAGAACTCTCGGAATATGCTTTATACTTGTTGTTCTTTCACAGCATCTTAATGTGAAATCATAATTTTGTGCGCCATCGAATTCGGAATCAAAACCGCCCAAACCGACTGCCATATTTCTCTTTACCGCAAAAAGATGGTTTATGTAATTGTAAGCTCTTAATACATCTATACTGAAATCCGGTTTAAATATCGGTTCGAGATATTTTCTTCCGTCCGCCGAAATCTTGTCTTCATCCGAATAAACGATATCATATCTTATTTCCTGAAGCTCTTTTACCACACAAAAAAGCGCGTCGGGCGCAAGCATATCATCATGATCGACAAATGTAACATAATCACCCGTCGCCATCTGAAGAGCTTTATTGCTGTTACCGGATATTCCGAGGTTCCTGTCGACATACAGATAATTTATACGACTTTCCTTTTCCATATATTCTTTGACTATGCTGCTCTGTCTGTCCGAACCGTCAACTATGCAAAGCTCCCAGTTTTCATAGCTCTGTCCGATAACCGATTCTATCATTTTTCTAAGGTATAATTCCGGTGTTTTATATACCGGAACTATAACGCTTATAACCGGAGAATATGCAAATGCAATCTCACGCTGCTCCGCCAATTCCGTCTCCGTTGCCGAATGATATTTTTTAAACCAGCTGTTATAAGCATTTCCGGGACCGTTTGCCTTATCTCTCATTCTCGACCATACACCGCTTATACCGTTGGATCTTATATAGTTTATACCTTTCTTAATAGTATTGACATTTATCGATGATAAGTCGAACTTCATAAGACAAACCCCCTCTCCCGAAATTTTATACTCACTATACTCTTATTGAAAAATCAGCTTTATCCAAGGTCAGATTAACATTATAATACGGATCACCGGTTTCAAATATCTCCGGCCATCTGCTTCTGAAAAGTTTTATCTCGCTGTTAAACCGTTCCTTCTTTTCGAAAGTATCCTCTGCGCCTCTTGACTTGGATTCAAAATGATGAAGCTTGGCATTGGCATTATAAACAACCAGCTTATCAATTGCTCTTACTTTCATACAAAAATCTATATCATTAAATGCAACCTTAAATGCTTCTTCAAGACCTCCCACTTCATCATATATGGATTTCTTGGTCATAAGACAGGCCGCTGTTACAGCACTGTAATCACAGGCAACCTTGGTTCTTGACTGATACAAATCATTGTTTTCATCCAGCGTAACAAAGGTATGTCCGGCTATTCCTCCGAAACCGATTACAACTCCCGCATGCTGTATGGTATCATCTTCATAATAAAGTCTCGCACCTACGATACCGACTTCTTCACGCTGACAATATCCGAGCATCTGAGAAAGCCAGTCACCGTTTATTACCTCAACATCATTATTTAAAAGAAGAATATATTCTCCCTTTGCTTCTTTGACACCAAAATTATTAATCGCCGAGAAATTAAACTCTTTATCCCAATAAAGTACCTTTACATTATCCCGTTTTTCTATTTCTTTGTAGTAATCAAAGGTTGTTTTTTCTTCACTGTTGTTTTCAACGATAATGTATTCATAATTCTTGTAATCGGATTTCTCATCTACCGAATCCATGCATTTTTTCAGATCTTCCATATGATCCTTATTTGGAATTACAATTGATATAAGCGGTTCACCGATTATCTTATATGTTGTTTTATATTGACCGAGATGATCTCCGTCTTCAACAACAGCTTCAATGCCGAGTCTTTCGTAATGTGCTTCTATGGCACGCCTGCCCGCATCAAACGCATAAAGCTTTGAATCCGGTCTTTCGGAGGTTGAATTACTGTGTGCCCTCCAATGATATAAAATCTTCGGAATATGATAAATTCCGTTAGTTTTTTCGATGCATCTTAATATAAAATCATAATCCTGTGCACCGTCAAATTCGTTATTAAAAAGTCCGACTTTTTCAACAAGTTCTTTCGATGCCACAAACATATGACAGATGTAATTGCAAGATCTTAATAAATCAATATTGAAATCCGGTTTAAAGTTCGGTCCGAAATATTTTTTACCTTTTTCATCGGTCTTATCTTCATCGGTGTAAATAACTTCATATTTACGTTCATTTAACGCTTTAACACATTCATACAATGCATCCGGTGTAAACAAATCATCATGATCACCGAGAACAATATAGTCTCCCTTTGCCAATTCATACGCCTGATTTGTATTTTCCGATATTCCAAGCGGACCTTCTTTTTTAGCTATATATTTTATTCTTTTATCACTTTCGGCATATGTCGAAACAATCTTCTTGAGTCTTTTTGAATCCCTGCTTCCGTCCGAAAAACAAAGCTCCCATTTTTTGTAAGTTTGTGACTTTGCGGACTTTATCAATTCATCAAGAAAATACTCATCCGTTTCATATAAAGGAACCAAAATACTGAACAAAGGATTATATTCAAATTTCTTCTGTCTTTGTTTTTCAAGTTCCTTTTTGTCGGGCATACGTTTTCTTATCCAACGATTATAATCAGCCGTAGCAAATGCGGCACTTGTACGAAATCTTATTTTAATCTTAAGCATCGTACTCTTAAGACCGTAGTTTTTTGTATTCCTGACAGTTTTGGTTATAATGCTTTTAGCTTTATTTACAGCCGGTATTTTACTTAATCCCTTTGATCCGTTTATCCTGTACTGCTCTGTTCTTTTTCCTGCCGTCACATAAAGTCTCATTTTATATTTATTGTTAGGAAGCTTTATTACAAAACCTATATCCTTCGTGTTTTCCATTTCCGCAAAAGCTTCCGCCACATCCGAACGGGTATATCGATTAAGATCGTATTTGATTTCTTCTTCCTTCCCCGCTTCAATTTTTACAAGCTTGAATTTAATCTCGTTGGAATCGGCGGCCCAACCCTTAATAATTATATTTTTCCCGTCAGCTTCAACGGAGTCCATACATGCATTAAGCTTTTTTGTATAGTGTTTTATCTCTTTTTCACCACAGGAATAAAGAGATATTTTTTGATTATTTTTACTGTCATTATAGATAACCGAAAGTTTTTCCTCGTCGCTAAGCTTAGGACAGTTTTTAATAATAAACGACAGCGTTTTAACTATTTTTCCGCTTCCGAAAAGATTCTTTTTATCAAGCGGTGCTCTTGAAACAACCACCTTTGCCGGAATAACCTTTTCGTCGTTTTTTCCGGAAACCACAATTTGCAGGGCATCTGCATCATGCGATAATTCCTCGCTGCAAAAGCCCTGCAAAACTACATCTTTATCATCAGTTACACTGCATCTTATTCTGTTAAAAACAAAATATTCGTTCATATCATCAACCTATCTTGAATATTTTTTTGACTGTTCCTCAATAAGAGCTTTATCTTCAAAATAATTAATCTTCATGGCACGCTTAACCTCTGCAAGCGTTTCGGCCGCTGCCTCTCTTGCAACATCCGAGCCCTTCTTGAGTATGTTATAAACCTCAGGTATATCCTTTTCGAACTCGGCACGTCTTGCTCTTATAGGTGCAAGCTCATCCCGGAGTACATTGTTAAGGAACTTCTTAACCTTAACATCACCGAGACCGCCTCTCTTGTAATGATCCTTAAGTTCATCAAGATTATTATATTCAGGTAAAAATTCCGCAAAATGCTCCGGCTTTGAAAATGCATCGAGATAAGTAAATACTGTATTCCCCTCTATCTTTCCCGGATCGGTTATCTTAATATGATCAGGGTCTGTGTACATACTCATTACCTTAGCTCTTACATCTTCTTCCGTGTCCGAAAGGTAGATACAGTTGCCGAGGGATTTACTCATTTTAGCCTTTCCGTCTGTGCCCGGAAGCCTTAAGCAGGCTTCATTGTCAGGAAGCAGGATTTCCGGTTCAACCAGAACTTCACCGTAGACGGAATTAAATTTACGAACTATTTCCTTGGTCTGTTCAAGCATAGGAAGCTGATCCTCTCCGACAGGAACAGTTGTAGCTTTAAATGCGGTTATATCCGATGCCTGACTTATCGGATAAGTGAAAAATCCTACCGGTATGCTTGCTTCAAAATTACGCATCTGAATCTCTGCCTTAACGGTAGGATTACGCTGCAATCTTGAAACGGTTACAAGGTTCATATAGAAAAACGTAAGTTCAGTAAGCTCGGATATCTGTGACTGAATAAAGAGATTTGACTTAGTCGGATCAAGCCCCACCGAAAGATAGTCAAGTGCAACCTCAATAACGTTTTGTCTGATTTTTTCAGGATTATCAGCATTATCGGTAAGCGCCTGTGCATCTGCAATCATTATAAATATCTTATCAAATTCTCCGGAATTCTGAAGCTCCACCCTTCTTCTTAAGGAACCAACATAATGTCCCACATGAAGTCTTCCCGTCGGTCTGTCTCCGGTTAAAATAATCTTACTCATATCTTTTAAATCCTCCTAAAATAAAGAGACTAAAATCTCATTTATTTTCTTTTTTATTTTTTGTACAACCTTTAATCTACCACATAATTATATGACTTGTCCACCTTTTCCACTATACCCTTTGCATTTATATCATCCATTATAATTTCGTCGACCTCCGGTGCCTTTATAACACCCGATAACGGATTCTTGACACTGTCTATCTTTGTGGTTACTTCCGCTTCTACCTCGGATTTTTCAAATGACAAATCAGTTTCATACATCTCGCAGTTAATGAGCTTTAAATTTTTACAATAGCAAAGAGGCTGAGTCCCCTTAATCTTGCAATCAATAAGTGTCAATCCGTCGGAATACCACGCAAGATACTCTCCGTTAACCACACAATTTTTTACCGTAACGTTTTCGGCATGCCAGAAGGCATCCTTAGTATCAAAATAACAATTTTCAAAGGTTGCGTTTTTTATATATTGAAAAGAATATTTCCCCTTAAAATACACATTGTTAAATGTAATATCTTCCCCACGAAGCATAAAATATTCGCTTTCCGCTTTTGTGTCGGTCATTGTGATATTCTTTACCGACCAGCCAAACTCAGGTGATATGATGTCACAGTTTTTTATGCAAATATCTTTGCACTCACGAAGTGCTTTAACTCCGTGCATCTTTGTGTCGTATATTTCTATATTCTCTGAATACCAAAGTGGTGCACGACATTTATCCGTCATTTCACTGTTCTTTATCTTAAGGTTCTTATCATGCCAAAAAGGGTAGCGAAGGTTGAAATAACTCTCCGCTACCTCTATATTTTTTCCCTCTTTGAACGCACTTTCCCCATCTGCAGGACCATCAAAACTGCATCTGCTTACAGTTATTCCGTCACAGCCATAAAGTGCGCGTTCCTCATCAAAGGTTTTATCTTCAATTATTTTTCCGTAATTTGAATTGTTTGCCATAATTATTCAACTCTCAATTAATAATAATATGTAAAGATTATAACAAGCTTTCGCCCTCGCCCATAACAGCTATATCTACAGCGGTTGCGTCTTCAATATGAAATGCCATCATCTTATGTCCGGTTTTTTCATTATAAATCTGTCTTAAATGAGGTGCTGCATCAAGCATAGCTTCCGCATATTTTTCATCGGTTTCAAATACGACCTTTCCCGTATATCTTAGCCAGTGTCCATCCTGCTTTGCACTTGCGATTTCAACCTTTGGATTGGCAAGAAGCTGCTTATAAACATTTTTAAAATCACCGACCGCAAAAATCACTTTATCATCCATTTCTATAAATGCACCGAGAGGACGAAGCTTAGGCTGGTCGCCATCGCAGGTTGCAAGATAAAATATTCCCGATTCTTTCAAAAAATCTCCTATTTTACTCATTATTTTTTCCTCCTTAAAAATTAATTATTGCATTATTTTTTCTTTTTTTATTATCCTTTACAATTATTTATATAATAACTTTTCTATAAAAAATAGTCAATTATTGACAATGAAATTTGACAATTTTTATTTGACAATAAAATACGGCAATTTTCTTTTTACAAATCTTGCGAGTGAAATCGCAAGCAAGGTTGCTTTAAATATATTATCCGCTATCATGCAATACCAAACCTCTTTAAGTCCGGTTTCCCAAACCTTAACGCACAATATCGTTAAGATGATTCTTATCCCCCACATACTTAAGGTTTCTATTATAAATACCTTTCCTGTTTTTCCCAGTCCGTAGAATATGCCCTGTACCGCTATCATAAGTCCGAAGAACGGTTCCGTAAATGCCACTATCCTTAGCATTTTCGCACCGAGTACGGTTACGTTTTTACTACTCGTAAACACGCTCATCAAAGGATACGATACAAAATAAAGAAGTACACCGTTTATAACCATTATGCCGATAGTTATCATGATACTAAGCTGCATAACTGACTTCAAGCGTTTAGTATTTTTTTCGCCGTATGCTACGCCTATCATGGCAGAGGTAGCCGAGCTCAAACCATATCCCGGGATATAAAATATAGTCTCGGCATTTACCGCTATCGAATGTGCCGCAAATATTCCCGTTCCCATGCCTGACACAAGTCCGGCAAATACCACATATGCAAGCGAAGACGTAGCTCTTGTGGCTGCAGCGGGAAGCGCAACTTTACTTATCTCTTTAAGCATTTCTTTGTCTGCTTTTACACTTTCTTTGGATAAGGCAAGCTGCTTTTTGTTTTTAAATACAAAAAACATAAGAGTTCCGGCGGTAATATACGAAACCGCAGTAGCATATGCCGCACCGGTTACGCCCATATCAAGACCGTAAATAAGTATCAAATCAAGAATAATATTCATAGCATTCGCG
>JAFSZR010000035.1 GCA_017459135.1 Lachnospiraceae bacterium
CTGCGGACCTTACAAGTGTAAGTGTTGCTCAAAGCGGAACATTAACTTATACAGGAGATGCACAGACACCTTCTGTTACCGCAAGTGCGACATCGGTAAACAGTCAGGCTGTTACATTTACCTACAGCAGAACAGAAAACGGAACATATGGTGCTATGCCGGAAGTAACTAATGTAAGCGACTGCGGAACATTCTATTATAAGGCAAGTGCACCAAATCATAATGATGCTATGGGAAGCTTCATCGTTTCAATGAACAGAGCTTCACAGAATGCACCTGACGCACCTACTGCAGCAAGCTCAAGTATAAACAGCGTTACACTTAATACAATACCAAACGGTAAATATAAATGTGGTGATGGTGAATGGCAGACAAGCCCTACATTTACGGGACTTGAAATGAATACTTCATATACTTTCTATCAGATGTATGATGAGGATTCTAACCACGAGGCTTCTTTATCAAGTGAAGGAGCAGCCATAAGTACATCTAACCATGTACATGAATGGTCGTATGAGGTTGACGGTGCGACTATAACTGCTACATGTGCGGACTCTGACGGTGGACACGGTACACCGAATACCGCAACGCTTACTCTTAATATTCCGACGCTCACAAAGTATGACGGAACAGGAAGCGAGGATATAACCTTTACGGGTGGTATAGATGGTGTTAGTCCTGTTGTAGTATACAAGAAGGGTGATACCGTTCTTGACGATGCACCTACAGAGGCAGGAATATATACCGCAAATGTAACACTCGGCGATGTTACTGCAACTATTGAATATGAGATAGCAAAGGCTGATTCACCGGCTATTAACGATGATCAAAAGCCTACAAAGAATAATGATATAACTTATGACGGTACGGAAAAAGAACTTATAACAAAGCCTGTTGATAATATTCCGGGATATACCGTAAAGTATGCCGTAACTACTACGGATACTGCACCTGATGATTCGTCATTTGGTACTTCAATTCCAAAGACGACCGGCGCAGGTAGGTATTATGTATGGTATAAGGCATTTGCCAATGACGGAAATCATGAAGATACCGAGCCTGTAGCAATTCCTGTAATTATTAATCCGTCAAAGATAACTTTAAGCGGTATTACCGCATTGGATAAAACATATGACGGAACCGACAGTGCAACATTTGATTTATCAAATGCTATATTGGACGGAATGATTGCAGGGGATGAATTGACTGCTACGGCAACAGGAAAGTTTATCGATTCAAATGTTTCCTTAAATGCGTCAAATGAGGTTCAGGCAAAGACGGTAGTGATAACGGAAATTAAACTTGACGGTCCTGACAAGGATAATTATGAGTTGGCAGATACCGAACAACAGACAAGTACCAGTGCAAAAATCAATAAGAAAGCTGTTACGGTTACGGCACTTGACCAGATCGTAGCGATAAATGGAAATATTGATGATTCACTTGATATGGCAGAGCTTTCCGGTGCATTGGCAGGACATAAACTTGATGAGGTTAAGCTTACGGCAGGAAGCACGGCAAAAGCAACTGAAGAAGGAGTGATTACTCCGAGTGATGCAAAAATAGTAAGCGGTGATGTTGATGTAACCGATAACTATGAGATAACATATGTAGATGGTGTTATGACCGTTATAAATGCTGACTCAGAGGTAATTCTTGATAAGAGTTCGGTTGGTAATGATACAGGCGTAATAAATGTTGAATCGCCAAATCTTCAGGAGTTTGCAGAAAGCATTTCTGAGGCAGGAAAGATAGTTAAGGTTGAGCTTAGCATTAAACCTGTAAGCGAAGCTGAACTTGGAGCTGAAATTGTATCAAGTATAAAGGCCGCAGCGGATGAGTTGTTTGCAAACGTTGATAAGGAAACTGTTAAGATAGAGTATCTTGAGATAGATATGACTAAATACATCGATGGCGTAAAGCAGGGCGCAATCGGAGATACAAATACACCGATTGAAATAGTTGTAACTTATGATACAACTAAAACCGGAAATCCAGTGGTTATAAGAAGACATAACGGTTCGGTTTCCGTATTTAGCCTTCTTTCGTCAAAGCCTACAGGTAACTTTAAAGATGCGACATATTACATAGAGGGTAATAAGATTTATATTTACTCGCAATATTTCTCAGACTTTGCGATAGTATATTCTTCACAAAAGACCTTTAATGTAAACCTTGATAACGGAATGGGTGGAGTAACAAGAATAATTGCCGCCGAGGGAGCAAAATATACACCGCCTTCTGACCTTACAAGAGACGGATATGATTTGGCAGGATGGTATAAGGATGAAAACTTTACACAAATGTGGAATCCTGACACAGACACTGTAACAGCTGATACAAAGCTTTTTGCAAAGTGGATAAAGAAAGCTGATACGGTAACTCCGGCAAATAACGAAAGTAATACCACACCTGATACCGGAGTTAGCACACCTACCGGTACAGATAACAAAAAGGCTGACACATCGAAGAAAGCAGTTGATACAGGCGACCATTCACATACGTCAATTGCATTTATGCTTATGATTGATTCGGCTATCGCAGCGGTTTACCTTTCGATGTTAAAAAGAAAGAGATTTAAAAAGAGATAATTAAAAGTAAATATCAAGATGTTTTACAGAGGCTGTACACAGAAAATGTGTGCAGCCTTTTTTCAATAGAAGGATATTTTAAAAATTGTACATACAGGTGCATTCCATATAAACCGAGATTTTTCATCTCAGTAAACTTGAAGATGTCAATTCAGTTCTTCTACAAAATTAAGTATGCGTTGCGTTGCCAAATCTTCTTTGGACATTTTCCTTAATTCATCGGATGTAATCCATTTGTAGTCAGATGTCTCTCCTTCTTGTAGCACGATGCTGTCTTTATCCACATCGACAATACAAAGATATTCCACATAAAATGTATGGTGTCTATGGTGAAGCACACGTCCTATCTCAATCAGATTTTCAGAAACAATACCTGTCTCTTCATGAAGTTCTCTACAGGCACAGGTTAAAGAATCTTCACCTTGTAATGCAGAGCCACCCGCTGTAATGCCAAAAATCACTCCTCATGTGTGCAGGCATACATATTGCTCAAACCAAGCCAAAGCCGGAATGAACCCAAAGACCTTACAGTATCTGATGGGGCATAGCGACATAGGAGTAACGCTGAATGTTTACACCCATGTTGGATTGGAAGATGCATCAAAGGAGCTGGATAAGATGCAGGGACTTGAAACGGCA
>JAFSZR010000036.1 GCA_017459135.1 Lachnospiraceae bacterium
AGAGATTTGCTTACAGCTTCCTTCAGATTCCACCTCACGATGGACACCCTTGCTGTTCGGCTATACACTTCCCACTATCTGGGCGTGTTTGGGACTTACACCCGTTAGAGCGCGCCCATGGCGCGCAAACATAAAAACGGCTTGGTTCAAATAAACCAAGCCTTTTTTACCGAAAAAAACAGCTTTATCCGGTGTTATTCTGCTACTGCATAGGCGGCTGATGACCCGTCATGCCCGTCTGCTGCACAGGTGGCTGCTGTAGCGGTCTGCCCTGTGGACCTCCTTGTGGCGGCATAAGCGGTCTGCCCTGTGGTCTTCCTTGTGGCGGCATAGGCGGTCTGCCCTTTGGTGGTCTTCCTTGTGGCGGTCTTCCCTGTGAGCCTCTGTTCGGGCCTCCCTGTGGCGGTCTGCCTTGTGGGCCTCCCTGTTTTTTCTGCATCTTCTGCTGCATATAGTTTTGCTTTATCATAGGATTTTTCTTAAGTTTCATTCTGCAAACAACAAGCATAACTATCGAAGCAATTAAAAGGAGAAGGAATATAATCATAAAGACTTTTACGCCTTTTGTAATCTTTAGGTATTTGTAAGCACGTTTAATATTAACAAGTGCAAGATTTACAAACTTTTCCGATTTTTCAAATGACCTTCTTATCATCAAATATATAAAGTCAAACAAAAATCCTATTGCTGAAAAAACAAGAAGAGTTACAGATGCTCTGTTAAGTGTAATTAACAATGGGCGTTTCTTTCTTCCCGCTATGACAAATATCCATTCAAACGCAACAAGCAGTACGAAGAACACCAAGGTGATAAGCCAGAACCATTTTCCGATTATATCAACAAGTGACTTCTTACCTTTTGAGGTGGTTGAAAGACCTGATAAATCATCTTCATTTATATCACCAAAGATTATCCTTACAACATAGCTTGTGACATTTCCCGACTCATCGGTTGCTTTAAATTCAAATACATTTTCACCGTCCGAAAGAGTAAGCTCTGTTGAAAAGCTTCCGTCCTCATTTACCGCTATCTCATTTCCGTTTACGGTGAGTACCGCGCCAACTTCCGTTTTTCCGGTAACAACCTGAGTACTCTTTTGAGCATGCATACCGTTTACCGCCTCATAGATTTTTAATTCAGGCGGCAGATTATCAATTGTAAGGAACTGATGATGCTTGTATGTTATGTTGTCGGCGGTTGTGTATGTTATCTCTATCTCCGATGTGTATTCATCAAGAGTAATCATATAGTTTCCGCTGCCGTTTATGGTAAAGTCTTTCTTATCGTTTGAATCATCAATACTGTAGCTTACAACCTGCGACGTTGCATTTTCATACGTTATTGTATAAATATTTGAAGTAAGCACACCGTTTTCAGGAAGTGAAATCGTAAACTGATCCTGCTGCGGTGCAAGATATATGGTCTTTTTTACAGGTGCTCCGATTCGTCCGTTCGAATACTGAATTTCAAGCGAACATTCCACAACCGTTGACGATGGCTGATATAAGACTTCCACAACATCTCCGTCTTCGCTTCTTTCAAATACCTTTGTGAGTGTTTCAACTCCGTCTTCGGTAAGTCTTACACAATAGCTTGTTACATCCGAAGGAACATAATCGGCTATATTTACAGTAAGCTGTGTTGTCTCGGTATCAACAACCAAATTATAATCGGGAATATTCGGCACATCCGGATTTGGATTGGTGTACGCAAAAGCAGCACTCGTTTCCATATCGAAGTATCTCATATCATCGTTATCATAATATGCCACTACCTGAATATAATATTGGTCATAGGTATTTACATCAGCACATGAAACATTTATCGAAACATTTTCCCCAGCTTTCGCCGTTCCTGTTAAAAGTGTACGGAATTGTTCCATATTTTCATCAACACCGAGTCTTATCTCGTAATTGTATTCTCTTCCCTGTGCCTGTGAAACAGTAAAACTTACCGGAAGTGAATCTCCGCTTGCAGCACCGACCGTAACGGAATCAACCGTAAACGGTGAATCATATTGGTATGCCGCAACCTCAACAGCTTCATTTGAACCCTTGTCATATATAAGTTTCCATTGACCTTGTTTTGCATTTTCAACAAGTATAAGCGTTGCTCCGCTGTCCTGTATATACGATACATTTGCGGTACCCAAAGAGATGACATTATCTTCAGGATCCTTCAGGCTGAATGATACATCATTATTGTCATAAACGATACTTATCATAAAGTTTTCGCCTTCGGTATCTACATAATATACATCTCTTTCCTTTTGCTCTGCATGTGATGTGAGACAAAACGCATAACATACAAAGAAAAGTAATGCAATAAACGCTATATTTATTTTATAACTTCTTTTTTTATTCATACTTTTGTCTCCTCATCAATCAAATTTAATATATGGCTTCCAACCCGAGAATCCGATTCGCATCGCCACTTTATTATTATTTCCGTCAACGCCTCTAAAGCCTACATAGAATGTATCCTGATCTTTACCCCAGTTATAGCTTCCGTACTCAGCCGCACCGTTAAACTTGTTCTTAAATCCGCCAAAGAAGTCAAATTCAGCTTCCACATCTCCGGTATAAGTACATCTGAAAGCGTCCGGATAAACTACAAACTCGCCTCCGTATTGTCCTGAAAGCTTAAATCTCGGGAGATCTATTTTCGGACCTACGGAAATCTTCGTGCGGAATCCCTGAAGTTCAAGCCCCGTTGTTCGCTTTCCGAGAACAAAGCTTGAGTACTCAAAGTGGTCGAGCGCCATCTCGGCTTTACCGCATTCGAACTCTCCGAGAAGCTTAGCCGTTGTTTCAAACTTGTATTCATCCTTTGAGAAATTAAGGCTTGCCGTTGTATCTGCAAATGTAATTATCGACATATCACCGAATACTGCTCCGGCAGACTTACAAAAGTCCTTAAACTTACCTACACTGATATCAAGGCTTCCTTCAAAAGTGGAATGAAGAATTCTTGCAACCACTCCGCTTTGTTCGCCCGGTGGCGGAACATCGGTTATACCGATCGTCACATTGTTAATACTTAACGGAACACTCGGCGGTGCCGAAAGTATTACCGGTATATCAACAACTATCTTAAAGGTATTAAACCATCCGTTTTTAATTCCGAATATAACACCATAGTTATCGTCATCTTCGGTTTCACCGAGCTTCGGAATCAGGTCACCGTTAACGATAATTGTTAAATCCATATCTTTCTTAAATGTGTCCCACTTGTATTCAAACTTTTTAAGTCCGACACTTACACCCATAAATTTAGCTTTGAATACTAAGTCTTCAACATCAATCGCACCTTTTGTATAATTTCCGGTTCCGTCCGCAAAACCTTCCATACTTGCTTCAAATTTAAAAGGAATATCCTTTCCTGTAGCATCTTTATACAGCTGGCTGATTGCCGGGAAGTTAAAGTTTATCTCTCCCGCCTTATATGCTACCTTATGAGGATATAGCTGCATACTCGGTCCTACAACAAGCATACAAAACATCTTCATAGGCTCCGGAAGGTCCCATGATATGGTATCAACCTCATAGTTATCCAAATCCTTCATATGCTTTTCGTCATTATGAAGTGTATAATTTCTCCAGTTCCCAAGCTCCAAAGTATTAACCCAGAAGGCTATACCTACTCCCGCTTTTTTAAGGTCGATAAAACTTCCGTTCACGCTGCTCATCTTGATTTCCTGATCCTTTAAATCGCCCTCAAGAAGTACATCGCCTTTGAAATGAAGATATCCGTTCATAAGCACATCACCGCTTATGGTAACCATTTGGTGTTCTTCATCACGGTCTATTCGTTTTGCCTGAAATACATACGCACCGTACCTTAAGTATTTTTCATCATCATTTAAAATCTCTATTTCATCCGTAAAGGTTCCTGTGTCAATCGTTATAACAGCCTTATATTTTCCCGGCGGAACCTTTGAAGGAATAACGACCTTAAACATCTCACTGTCTACAAATGTGCCTCCGAGAGTACCTACATACTCTGTTCCCGTAAGTGTTACAAAGCACTTCATGCTGCTTGAAAATCCCTTACCTCGAATAAATCCGTCCACATCACCCGTGGTTCTGTAAATCTTCTTGGTCGAAAAACCCGTACATGCGAACGGCTGGTCTTCATCTTCTTCAACAACGACAGAAACACCCTCTTCTTCAATTCCGAGTGTATAATTTTTCGACGTATTACAGCCCTCAGCAAGATTACCTACCGTTAAAACACGTTCGTTTTTCTTTGTGTTCTTCGCAGTAAATGTAACTACATAATTATGCTCCATCTGTGAATGGATAAATTCATAAATAGCCTTTAATTCCGATGCAGAGAACGAATAAACAAACTTTCCGTTACCGGCATCCGCAATTTTTCTCAAATAAGACGAATTAACCGAGCTTCCCATACCGATTGTATATACAACGGTATGTCCGTCACTTGTATAGTCTCTTAATCTCTGAAGATTGTCTTCTCCGAAGGTATCGTCCTCACCGTCGGTCATTACTATAACAACATTTATCGAATCTTCGTGTCCCGATAAATTACTTAAAGCCTGAAATGTACCGGAGGCAATATTTGTACCGCCGCCTGCCTCAAGCATTGATATATAATCATTTAATTCCGAAGGATCGCTTACAATACCCGAGTCGAATTCAACGCCGTCCGAGAAACCGATTATACCAATTCTTTCTTTGTCGGAAATGCTTCCCGCAAGACTGCTTACCGCTGACTGAAGCCTGCCCGTGCTTCCTTCCATCGAACCCGACTTATCACAAACGGCATAAATAATCATGGTATCATAAACGACTTCTTCGATTTCGTAATCGGTAATAATTATATTACAATCGTCTATCATAAGATCCTTGTTTTTAAGATCGAGCGGTTCCGAGGTCGAAAGATTAAACTTAACCTTCGGAAATTCGGAAATATCTATCTGTCCGATATTTATGGCAGCATTCTCTTTGGCAACATAGGTTGTTCCCATGGCAGAAAGCTGATCTATGGTTGACATTGCTTCCTGACTGTAACTCATCTCATTTAAGTTTGAATCGTCTTCCGTCGTAAAGTCATCAATATTAAATCCATTGTTATGATTTGAGTTGTCGGGATTATTGTTATTTTCCGTACCAAAAACATCATCGTCAGGATTAAATGTACTGTTATCAAAGCTCTTGTCACCGAATTCATTATTTCCATAACCGTTAGAATGAGGTACTCCGTAATCATATGCGTCTCCGACATACTCTCCGACGCCCTTAACATCATTGTCTTCTCCGGTTTCATAAACCGATGAATTCACATTTTTAATGGCATCCGTAAACTCGGGATTACCCGAGTAAGGTCCTGTTTCAAGAGCCTTTTCGAAGTATGCGTCACCCATCTCGGTATTGCCCAAATCATAGCATATGGCACTCTTACCTATGTATAACGGGCTCTGATCCTTAAGCGGTGACTGTTCCGGCTTGATTCTGTTTTCTACATCTACAAGAGATGCGTTGTCTTTAATCCTTGAAATATACTCAACGTTGTTTTCCAGCTCGCGAAGTTCCGCACCCTGCTTTTTCTTCTTTTCCTTTATATACTGAAGAGTTTCATTACACTGTGCGCTTACTTCGTTTATTTCCCTTGAATTAATACTTGAGAAGCCCGCAGGCAAATTCGTATCACTCATGTCTCCGTCGGCAAGAAGCTGTCCTACCGAACAAAGTGCAAGCTGTGAGCCCGTATTATCCGCATATTGTGCAAGCTCACTGTACCTTCCAAGCATGATAAGAACTCTGATGTAAGCCTCGTCAATTTCAGGTATACTGAATAAATCCGGATAGCTTTTATACATTGTATCAAGCGATGTTGCATAGTTTTCCACGGAGCCTTTATCGAAGCTGTTATACTCAAGATAGCTCTTGTACTGCTCGTCAACTCCGTCAACAACCGCAAGTGCTCCGTTCAAAAGACCCACACGCTGTGAAATAGCCTCAAGACCGGCTATATCATTTTGAAGAAATGCAACAAGCTCGGCATGAACATCTACGGTACCGTTTGCTATCTGCTCCATGCTTGTACGCTGCTCCGCGGTATAACCGTATTCCGTTATATCCGCTCCGGTGGACTCAAGCTGTTTTATCTGAGCCATAACAGCCGATGCTGTATAAAAATCCGTCAGCTGACCGCTCTTAATCCTTTCGTAAATGCTTCTGTCAATATCCGCCATAACGCCGGTTTCTCCGGTCGTTTCAAGCTTTCCGTAAAGGATAGCCGCTCCCGTAAAGTCATCCTTAAGCACCGAAAGACGCGCATACGAAAGAGTACCCTTGGCACTTTCACCAACAGTACTGTACATTCTCATAAGATAATCTTCCGCTACATCATAATCATCTTTTACCATCGCGGTCTCCGCCAGATAAACGAAATCATCCTCCGTAAGACCGGTCGAGGTAATTGCGGCATTTGCTTTTTTATAGGATGCGAAAACAGCCCAGAAAGCCATTAAAGAAAGCAAAGCAGATAGAATAAGAATGTGCTTCTTATCAACCTTTTTCCACATAGAATACCCCCCTTATATTTTTAGTTTTCCAAAACAAAATACACCTGTCTAAATTATACCAAAGCAGGTGTATAACGTCAATTTAGTAAAGGGCTTATATATTGCCAAAAGTGGCACGTAATGTGCCACAATAAAACAGGCTCGGTTTAAATCAATAAACCAAGCCTTTGTCTTTTAATAATCTGTTGATAAGTCTTTATGGTATTTTATGCCTACGTTTCCATCCGGTGCTACGTCTAAAACAAGCTCGTTTACGGTGTTTGGCTTTGAGCCCGGCTGGCTCCAGACTATAAATTGATAATCTTCGCCGTTTTCGGATTGTACAGGTTCTCCCATAACCTTTGTTATAGCTATAGCAGCGTCATCAACAAACTTTTGATCAGCTGTAAAATGTGCCGCTACTACTGTATCTCCCTCATCAAAGGTTTCATTCCAAAATTCCGAAACTTCGGTTGACGGATTTTCAGGTAATTCGATTCCGCTTTCTTCGTTTAAAGCTTCACGGAACTGGTCGTACTCGGAAAGTGCCTCTGTGGTAGCTTCCGTAGTTGCCTGAGTAGTCTCCGTAACGGTTTGAGTAGTGGTTACCTCGTCCTCTTCTTCGTCTCCTTTTTCGCAGTTACATCCGGAAGTTATGGTAAAAGCAAAACCGAATACAACTATAAACGCAAAACTTATTGCTGTTTTTTTAATAAAATCCCTCATATATTTTACCTCCGTTTTATTAATTTATAATTTTTAATAATTAATAATTTTATAAATTATTTTTATTAAATAACATTTTTGTCATCTTCGCCGTTTTGTTTTTTGTTCCTTCCACATAGAATAACCGCCTCGATAACAACTGCAAGTACCATTAAAATCGAAATATGCTGTGAGGTTGAAAGTCCGTCACCCCATACACCGCGAATCTTATCGCCGCGGAAAAACTCAAGTATAAATCTGCACACACCGTAACTTACAAGATATATCTCCAGACAATACTTGTTGGATGAACGTTTTTTTGTATATACGATAATTGCGATAAATATAATTAAATTACATACAGACTCGATTAGCTGGACGGGAAAAAGCTTAACTCCCGGGAAATCATCGTTTGGTATTCCCCACGACCATTTCTTGCCGTAGCAACAGCCCGACAGCATACAACCCACTCTTGCTATGCAATGAAAAAGCGGTACATCGGGAGTGAAAAAGTCAAATGAAGACCTTAGATCTCTTCGCAAAATTTTAGTACATATAACCAGGCCAAGCATTGCACCAACCAAGCCGCCGTAAAACACAATTCCACCATGAATCAGATTTTCTTTAAAGCTTTCAAACGACAATCCTTCTTCGGGTATTTTTCCAATTGCAAAAAATAATTTGCTTACGGCAAATAAAAAAGAGAAAAAGAATATATAATATATAATCATTTGGAAAAAGCTTATGCCGTACTTATCCATTCGAAACACATTGAAAAAAGTAATTGCAGCAAATCCGAGCAGTGCACAAAGCATATATGAAGATATTTGATGATTAAATATTACTATATGAGGTAGAATAAATTATTCCCCCTTTGTTTTTAAAATTATACCCATAGATATGAATTGCTTCATATGCTATGGGTGTAATTTTCTATTTATAAATTTTACATTTTGTTAAGTTATTCTTCTGACTGTGGTTATTTCTCCGGATCCGGTTTTGCTTCCTCTGTTTCTGGCTTTTCCCATGATATATCTACAGTCGAACCAATTTCTCCTTCCGTCCAGTTTCCGTTTTCGTCTTGACCTGCCGGATTGACACCGATAGTTACTTCATCGCCTTCCTGCGGTGCACCATTTGGGAAGTAAATAGATGTACGCCATTTTATTCTCTTTCCGCCGTCAGGTAAATCTTCCTCTTCTGCCGAATTATCATAGGTATTGATACCGTCCCAATCATCAAAAGTAGGTGTGCCTTTAATCTTTGCCCATACATCACCGAGTGACCATCCCTTCTTAACGAGTTCAGGTGAAAGAAGCACGTTGAATTCGTATACGGCATCACCGCCGGTACCCTCGCCGGTGTATTCCACACTCTCAAGGAACATACCATTTTCGTCGTAAGCTACTTCATCAGAAGCAGCCTCTGTTGTTGCCTCGGTATCTTCGACAACGCCGCCTTCGGTTACTGCCTCTGTTGTTGCTGCAGTTGTTACTGCTTCTGTTGTTGCTGCAGTTGTGGAGTCATTATCATTGCCGTTACAAGACTTCGCACATCTGTCCCATTCTTCACATCCGGTTGTAAAAAGCAGAGTTCCGCTGAAAACAAATACCAGTGAAAGACTTAAAACTATTTTCTTTAAAAAATCCTTTTTCATATTAATCTTCCTCCATGTCATTTTATTTAAGATTCTCTGAATCTTATTTTGATATTTTACAAGACCAGAAATATACATTTCAATAGTTTATGTCTATTCGGTCGGTTTCAGTGTCTATTCGGTTTTTGACTATCACATGCTTTAATCTTTCACATCGCTTTTTTTCATATTCTCAACGCTTTTATTTAACTCTCGTACTTCCTTTTTATAGATTAAATACTGAATGAGCCATATCATTGCATATGCAAATACCCATGCGATGTATTGGATAGTGTTCCACCAGCTGATTCCCGGGGTGAACCATCCAAGTATTTTTCCTGCCGTCATACATGCTATTATACTGAATATAAAATGTGTAAATGTGGCTCTTAATGCGCTCCAGCTTTCTATCTCATAGACCACCGCAGCACCGTTACATACCGCTCCCAACATTCCTACCAACATTAAATCAAGAATTAATGCTGTTGCGTAGTTTCCGGTAAAATCAACTAAGTGCTGTGCAACAAACATGCCCGATTTATCAGAATAACAAACAATATCTTTTATAAGCAAATCCACAAAAACGCCGAGTGAAAAACCAATTGCAAACTTATATATAAATCTTTGCTTTAAATTCATTTCGATTCCTCCTCTCTGTTTCCGTAACCAAAGCTGTTTTTCAACTTATCTCTCAGCTGCCTTATACATCTTCTGGCAACCCAGCTTACTATTCCGTTATCAAATTTAACACTTACCGTTCCGGCAAGATTAAAGTCAAAACAATCAACTTTATAAAGATTAATTATCTCCGATTGAGAAATTCTGAAAAATCTTTCCTCATCAAGCTCGTCTTCAAATCCTACCATAGTACCCTTTACAGGATATGTATTGTCTTTTGTATCCAGGTAAATATTTCTGCCCTCGGTTCTGATTCTGTAAATATCTCTCTGCGAAATATACATAAACTTTCCTTCATCGTATACCGTTACAGGCGGATAATTACTCTTTGATACATTTTCGATTGCGTAAACTATATTTCTTACCTGTTCCGTCTCGCTTTTGGTGTAAATATCCACCTTCGGCTCCACATACTTATCATCAATGATTACATTGATATCTATCATGTCCGTCATTTTATTTTATCCTCCGTCACACTATGACATTTTAGATTACATGCATGACACAATCCGGTTCATGCTTTTCAAGATATTTTTCCTTGGCTTTGCTTCCGACCACACAAACGCATTTGTATATTCCCTCAAGTCTTTCCTTTTCCTGCCTTATACGTTCCGCATCGGTACCCCAAAGAAGCATTACCGGTAATTCCTCGGGCACTCTTTTTTCAAGTTGTTTTTCTTTCGGTATATATGCCTGAAGGAGTTGTTCGAGTTCCTTATATTTTACGGGTTTGCTCAAATAATCCGTAAAACCTTTTGAAAGATAATTTTCTTTCGCACCCATTATCGCATCGGCGGTAAGTGCTATAACCGGTGTACCGGCAAGCATTTCCCGTTTACGCAGCTCATTCAAGGTCTCTTCTCCGTTCATGCCCGGCATCATTTGATCAAGCAGTATGCAATCATATTTGTTATGAAGCATTTTTTCTATGCATGCTCTTCCCGAATCAACCAGATCGATTTTCATCTTTGTTTCCTTCAAGAGACCTTCCATAACATCAAGGTTCATATCATTGTCATCCACCACAAGGATTCTTGCATTAGGTGCATAAAGTCCGACTTCTTCCAATTCAAGGTTATTAATGAAGTCATCCACTGCCTTACTGAAATCACCTATAGTATCATGCACAACAACCTTTTGCGGTATCGTCAATGTAAATATGCTTCCCTTTCCGTATTCACTTTCAACATTTATTTTTCCGCCCATCATATCAAGGAGTCTGTAGGTTATATGAAGTCCGAGTCCCGTACCTTCGATATTGCGGTTTTTCTTTTCGTCAAGACGTTGGAAGCTCTTAAACAGCTTGTCCTTATCTTCTTCCTTTATTCCTATTCCTGAATCTGCAACCTTAAAGATAAGATTAATCGTTCCCGAATCAACTTTTGCGGAAAATATATCTACTTCCACATATCCGCTTTCGGTATACTTTATGGCATTATTTATTATATTTACCATAATCTGCCTTATCCTTATCTCGTCTCCGTACAGGGAAGCCGGGATATCTTCGGATACCGAAAACAGATAATCAAGATTCTTTTTAAGGGCTCTGTTTCTCGTCAGATTTATTACATCATTTAATACCGACGCTATGTCATAATCATCATTTATTATTTCAAAATTTCCGGATTCTATTTTACTTAAATCAAGTATGTCATTTATTATGGAAAGCAATGTGTTTCCCGCACTTTTTATCTCAAGTGCATATTTTTTTATCGTATTCTCCTTCGTATCACGAATAATCATTTCGTCCATACCGAGAATTCCGTTAAGCGGTGTTCTTATCTCGTGTGACATATTTGCAAGGAAATCGTCCTTTACCTTACTTATATGTATCAGTTCATTTGATTCAACTCTCGTGGCGATAAGCTGCTTTATGGTATGGATAATCGAGCATATCATAAATCCAAAAAGTCCGAATGCCATAAAGAGTCCCGAAAATACTCCGTTATGCGAAAATTGATATACAAGTATCTGAATTATCGCCGCAACAGCAAGAACTCCGAAGCCCACCGCGACAAATATATACGACTTGATTAAATGTTTCTTTATATCCAGCACAAGCGTCGAAAACATTACAACTATGCTGACAAATGCGCAGAATGCCGAAAAGATAAAGCTGTCCAGCAGGGATACAATACCCGTTACAAACAATACTATGCAGATAACAAAATTTATTATATCCAGCACAGCCGTCATCTTGAATAGTTTTTCATATCGTCCCTTTTGCAGCGAATTGATAAATACAAGGAACGGAAGCGGCATAATCATTACCATCAAAAACGGAATATCCGACATAACGGATATGTTGAGCGTATACAACTGTCTGAAAATGGAATTGCACAATACCCACATTGCACCTATGATAACACCCATGGAAAGATGTTCCATTTCCAGATACACTTTATGTATATATCTGTAAATAACCGCCGCCGTCATACAAATTATGCCAAGCAAAAGTATCGCAAGTCCCACAAAAAGCTCCAAACCGTAGCGTTTGAAAAGAAATGTAAGTATACCGAGTCTTGTTCCTATATAGACTTCATATATCATACCGGAATTGTATTCATAACGGACTCTTAAAGTCTTACCCGCATCCTCCGGATAAACTGAAGCCATTACATAACATTCTCCCGATTGATCTCCGAACAGGGAATAATCCTTGGTATGCAGACTTTCTCTTAACTCATCATTTATATATATATCCATATCCATGCCGCGGAAGCAAAGAACGGCATAATCTTTGTTAAAATCTGTCGGGAGTGTTGTTTCAAGGACTATCTCTCCATCGGTTCTGCCGGGTACTTTAAACGGTACCCTTGTTCCGTCACGCTTTACCTCATACCAATTATCACCCGGAAGTGTATCACATATATTTCCGTTCATAGGTGTGTTTTTAGGTAAAACAAGCTCCCCGATAAAAATATATCCAAATACGATAATAAGAATAATCGATATTATAATTCTGATTCTTTTCAATGTATCTCACCTTATTCTATAGCCGAATAAATTTCCTTTATTATTTCCGCAGCTTCATCATACATAAAATCATTTACAAAAGTTTCCGCTTCTTTCAGCTTTTCTTTTTGCGTAATTCTGAAAGGATATCCCGAAAGCTTTTGTACAAGTGTTTTTGACAATTCATCATCAAAATCATCAAGCGCTTCAAGAAGGCTGTCCACAACCTTCTTTGCTTCTTCGCCCGATATCTCATCTGCCACACGAACCTCTCCCAAGGCTTCTATGGGCTTTAATTTTTCCATAAGTCTTTCGTAATCCAACAATGTAACGGAAGTTTTTTCATCTATGGTTTTTAGGTCATTATTTCGTGCCGCGGTTTCCAAATCTTCAAACGACTTACTTAAATCCAAAGCACCAATCATCTTCGCATTACTTTTCAAAGCATGAACGGTAATCATATAGCTTTCGTAATCTTTATTTGCATGATACTCTTCTATCTTGGATTTATTCTTTTCAAAATTTTTGTAAAACCGGCAAACAGCCGATACGTACTTCTCCGGACTACCCGTATAATCTATACCGGTTTTTGTATCAAGCCCTATTTCTTCAAGCCAGGTTGTATCGTAACCCATTTACATCACCCCAAAACATCTATTATTTTCGCAACAAGCTCCGATTTCTTCGCAGGTTTAACTATGTATCCCTGCGGCTGAAGTTCTATCAATGTCTTTAATACCGCATTTTTTTCTGTCATACCCGTCAGAAATACAACAGGTATCTTAGCATACTCTTCTATGGTATGCATTTTTCTTAAAACTTCCGGTCCGTCCATCTCCGGCATGAGATAATCAAGCAGCATGATATCCGGAGTGTGTTTGAAAAGATACTTAAATGCCGCTTCTCCCGATTTGACAGGCGTTACATCATAAAACTCATCAAGCTGTTCCTTTATAAGTATAAGCTGCTCCGTATCATCATCAACAACAAGGACCTTTTTCTTACGGTCTCTTCTTTCTGCTTCTTCATTAATAAATTCCCTGAAAGACGAAAGATTGTTTTCCTTGTTCTTCTTCATCTTTTCCTCAATCTCTGACAGTTTTTCATACAGTGCAAAGAGTGAAACCGGTCTGGAAAGAAACAGCACTCTTCTTAATTCCGTATACTTTATAAAAAACTTTTCATCTTCCTGATTTGCTATAACTATAACAACACAGTTTCCCTGTCTTACTATGTTTTTCATTACATTGTAAACCTTAACGGTTTCCGAGGTTTCGTCCCCAAGACATATAATTATAACCTTCGGAAGTTCTGCCAAAGTAAGTTCAAACAAAGCTGTTTTTGAAGGATCACATTTAACCGTCGTATAACCCCTGTCCGACTCGAGATGCTCGCCGACATCCTTTATTATTTTTCTGTTCTTACCCGTTAATAATATTTTTAATCCCATAAACACCTTCCTTTTGCGTACAATTATCCCGCTTGATAATAACAAAAACACGAATATCGCACAATAGCCTATGTCTATTCGGTCGATATTCGTGTCTATTCGGTCTTTGCCCCTCTATTTTTTCATATTTAGTATATACTTTCTTTCATATACAGTATACTTTCACGACATCCACATATGTCAACAAGGTTTCCCTGTTCGTCAAGTTTTATTCCGTATATTTCTATACCGTTTAAATCGATTCCGCTTGCACCGTATTCACATATCCGCTTTATATTTTCGCCTGCCATATCATACGGAACAAAAATCTTTGCATTTTCTATCACAATAATCTTTTGACCGTCAATTTGACCGTCCCCGTCATTGTCGCTTACTACGTCATAGAATGAACCGAACTCGTTTGAAAGGAGCCATGCTGCGCTTCCTGTCATATATGTTATACCGTCATCTCCGAGAAGCGTATATTCGGAACGCGTTTCAAGAACCGATTCTTTAGAAACAACAGTATATGTAGTTCCGAGATTTGTAAATGTACCGGCCTCCATATAATCATTAAATCTGTCCGAAGAAATACGATTCGGTGCATATATCGTTCCGCCCAAAATATAGCCCGAACCTGTGTCGGTTATATCAAAGCGGTTCATATCGCCTTCTACACCGGTTATATTTATATCAAATCTGCTGTACAAATCGTGTCCGTATATTTTACTTATGTCAGGATTGCCTCCAAGGTCGTTATTTCCGTCCGGATTGCCTTCCTCCGTATTTGCCTCCGTCAAACCGGCGTCCGCATTATACTCCGCAAAAAGCTCATCGTTTCCATATGAACACTCCGGCACTTTACCGTCTCTTACACCCGGAACCTTCTCATAATGTTCGTTCCATCTGTACGGTGCGTCATCTGGCGAAACAATATTAAACTCCGCATCAAGTACTTCTATCAAACCGTTAAATTCTACCGTAAGCTTGACAACCGGAAATGCCACATTAAAATCAGTACAAATCATACCGGTATCTCTTTCGGTAACTTCTATACTCGCCAATGCACCCGCTTTAATCTCTGCGCTGATTATATCCCAAATCCAGAATATATTAAGTTTTGCTTCCAAAGCAACCGCAAGCATTACCTCGCCGGACAGAGAGGTTCCGACAGACGGTTCAGCCGTTAATCCTGTTCCTTTTATAAGCTTTAATCCTTTGTTCTTTTCCTGACGAACGCAAACCCTTGTAGGGAATGTCGCACTTATTTCAAACTTACCTTCCGCCGTCATCTCAAGATAAACGGTAAAATCAAGATTTACAAAACCTGCCTCAAAAGGCACATTAAAATGAAACAACGGAACCTTAAAGACGTCTGCTTCAAGAGAAAGACTTCCGCTTATGGTTGTGTCCATATCTAGTCTGTATTCAGCATATTTTTCATCTTCTGCAAAATTAAAATATGTAGTATCCGTTGCAAGCGATATGTTAGAAAAACCTATTGATATCTCACCTTCAGCATCATCATTAAGCGGAATCTGTGTCATCCACTTTGCCGTATTTCCCGTCGAGTGTTCTTCCATCTCCAAGGCTACATATTTGCCGCCAATAATCTCATCTTCC
Source organism: Lachnospiraceae bacterium (assembly GCA_017459135.1). GTDB lineage: Bacteria > Bacillota > Clostridia > Lachnospirales > Lachnospiraceae > Coprococcus_C. The sequence goes on from JAFSZR010000036.1 coordinate 15,556, forward strand.
TCTGCTGACAATGTAACCGTAAAACCGCTGTTGTCTGTGTCATAAGAAAATACTTCACCGGTATTGTTTGAAACCCCATATTTAAATGCCTTGGAATTACCTGCCGCATAATCATCCTTAGGTGCGACACCTCTGCTTATAAGCTCGCCGTCCACGGCTCCCAGATTTATCACGTCATCAAAAGTAATCTCTTTCTTATCGCAAACATCAAGCTCTGTAACAACCTCGGATATGTCAGGCTGCGACATATGACACGCACCTGTTTCATCAATTGAATCAACGCGGCGCATAACCTTACTTCCGTTTTCATTTGTAAATACTATAACATCACCTTGTGAAACACCCTGCGAAGCATCAAATGTTGCTACGGAATAGTCCTCATTGGTTTGTACCGGTACTGCATCACTGAGCTCCCTAACACCGTCAACATATTCAACCTTGCCGTAATCATCAAGCCAAAAATCATTATAGTAAATCTCGTTATATCGCAATAAAATCTCATCGCACTCATCCAATGTATAAGACTTCTTATCTTTAGAAAGAAGGCCATAGTCCATCGCAAGCTTGTAATAGTCATCATCGCCGTAGTTTTCTATATCATCAATTATTCTTTTATATTTATGCTCATCAACCGTCTTCATGGCGGTTATGGCTATAAGCTTTCCGTCCGCAATGCTGTCGGCACTGTAACCCGACGGAAGAGCTATATCGTCGCAACCCGTATGGTCCGCAAGTATTTCAATCCACTCTCCTGCGGTAACACATCCATCATTGGATATCTTTTTATGTTTTTTGCCACCGAATGCCGTGATTACCGCAACTACCGCAACCGCAACGCTTACTGCAATAAGCGATATAATGATTGCTATTTTCTTTTTACCCATTAATTCTTCTCCTTACATGTTCCTTTATCTATGTCGATATATAGGTTACATATTTCGTTATATATTCCCTTCGTATACATATATTAGCTTTTCCCTTGCTATGTCCGAAAGTCTTAAGATGCTCTCAATTTCCGTAGGCTGTCTGTCAATATAACTGCTTCGCGGGAAAAATCTTGAAATATGCAAAGGTATGTTTTTTTCATATTTTTCTTCAAGTGAATGAATCCACGTCGAAAGCTCCCTCATCTCCGAATCGGAATCATTTTCATTTGGAATTATAAGTGTTGTCAACTCAATATGTGAAGTTTTAAGAGCTTGTTCTATAAAATATTTGGTGGTTTCAAAATCACCCTTTAATACATTTTTGTAATAATCTTCGTTGAAACATTTTAAATCAATATTCATCGCATC
>JAFSZR010000001.1 GCA_017459135.1 Lachnospiraceae bacterium
ATTTTTTCAATATTTTTTTCTTTCACTTTTTTATCAATCATTCTGATTATCTTTTTTCTTAAGACTCCTCACATACCCTACACCTACTGCCATAAATACAAACAAAAACGGTGTTGTTATAGGCTGATTAAGATTTATAAAACCCTGAACAAAGTATCCGAGCATTACCGAAAGCGATATATATGCAATCACTTCTTTCTTTGAATTTTTAAGTATATAAACAAAGCTTGAAACAAAAAGCCCTAAGTAGGCGAAAACTCCGCATATACCGGTAGTGACAAGATATTGTAAAAGTTCATTATGCGCGTTATCATAAACCTTTTTGGTTACCGCCAGCATCTCATCATGATAATATGTATTCATAAGAGCTTTGATCGATTCATTACCGTATCCGAATATCTTGTTCCTTAAAGGCGCATCTTTAAAGATTGCCACGCTCTTCGACCATATATACCCCCTAAACGTTCCCCATCTGTAATTAAACGTGAACGCTCCGATATGCAGTCTGTTACCCACAAAAATCGTAACAATCATACATACAAATACTACTCCGAGCAGTATGCATACAGCTTTGTTTTTATTTATCTTATCAAGCTTGTCTTTAAACTTCTTTTCAACAAAAAACACGATAAAATAAATAACAATAAGTATCACCATTATTGCCAAAGCGTAGTCAAGTCTGTCAAGGTGTTCGGCAAAGCCTCCGCGCTTGTCATACTTTTTCTTCATAACCTCCGAAATATATTTGTTAATCAAAACTATTCCAAGGTTTCCGGCACCGAGCAAAATAAGCGACATAAAGAAGTTTAAAAGCTTTCCGTCTTTATATGCAAGAAGGAACATAAAAAACATAACCGCTCCAACACCAATATAAGCACTGTCACTGTTGGCAATCATCATAACCGTTCCGCCGACCGTGACAATAATACCGGAAAAGATTTTATAATAAAGTTTCTTTGAAAAGATAAACATGCATATGAAGCAGGCAAGGCTTATAACAATAAAGCTTGCAAATATATTTATATTTCCGAAGGTGGAAATAAATATATTATATTGTTTTTTGTTTATTCTGTTCTTAAGGTTAAAAGCATAATGCGGAAACCACTCCAGCAATGCCTTGAATCCCTTAGGATGATATTTTTTACTCCTGAACCTGGTCAGGTCAGGATCGATATGCTGATAGATTGCAACCAGATATGAGAATAAGGTTACACATCCGAACAAAACATAAATCGGAAGCTTAATATCGGCATACCTGCTAAGCAAAATGAACATAGCTCCTAAAATAAGATACATTAAAAGACCCATGAGTCTTCCGTTCGAGCCGTAAAATGCAGTTTTTGAATCTATGAAGCCTCCGTCCGTCACCGTAACCATATATGCAAAAAAATTGGAAAGCATAAAAAAAGCCATCCACATTTCCGGACGAGTCCAGCGTATCTCTTTTGAATCGCTTATACCAAACGTCTTCTCCTTTTTCCTGTACTTAATAAATAATTCAAATAAAAATATAACCAAACCGACAGCAATATAACCGGCCGTAACAGCCGTAAAAAAATCACTTCTTGTTTTGGTTATATCAAAATAATAATTGTGAAATACAACAGGATATACAGACAGTACTAAAAAAAGATAAATATAATTTACAGTATTGTTTATTGCTTTTATTTTATTAACAGTTTTTATTTCTTTCATATCAATCTCCGCCTCAATATAATACGATTACGATATTATACAGCGAAACAATAAAAACTTCAATAAAATGCACTTATTAATACTTATTTTTTTAGCTGAGTGTCGAAATACTTTTTCAAAAAATCATTTCTTTTATCAACATCTATCATATTGGTAAATTCGGTAAAAGAAACATCAACTTTTTTCATATCATTATTGCACTTTCTGCAAGCTGTATTTTTATCATATTGCAAAAACGTAACCCCCTCACAAAATGAGCAATAATAAACTTTTAACATTTCAAGCCTCGCTTCTTATAATTCAAAAGTAATGGATTAAACTTTTAAATAATGTGGATTTTATTATTATAGAGATTTTGAGTATAAAAAAATGCGGGAGATGGGACTTGAACCCACACGACGTTGCCATCACTAGATCCTTAGTCTAGCCTGTCTGCCAATTCCAGCACTCCCGCATTTACTTACGTTGATTAATCAACGCAAGTGATATATTAACACTTTAAAAACAAAATGTCAACTACTTTTTTATGTTTTTTTTTAATTATGCAAGCTTTGATTTTGCTACGTCAACAAGCTTAGCAAAACCTTCAGGATCGCTTATTGCCATCTCTGAAAGCATCTTTCTGTTAAGATCTACTTCTGCAAGCTTTAATCCATACATAAACTTGCTGTATGAAAGTCCGTTAATTCTTGCAGCAGCATTGATACGTGCTATCCAAAGCTGTCTGAACTGTCTCTTCTTCTCTTTTCTACCTGCATATGAAGTAGCAAGAGCTCTCATTACTGACTGCTTTGCAACTCTGTACTGCTTTGATCTTGCTCCCTTATATCCTTTAGCGAGCTTTAAAACTCTGTTATGTCTTTTCTTAGCGCCTATACCGCCTTTAATTCTTGCCATTAGTCTATTCCTCCTAATCCTATAAATATGGTAATATCTGCTTCATAACCTTACTGTTTGTCTTATCAGTCATGGTTGCTTTTCTAAGATTTCTCTTTCTCTTAGTAGTCTTCTTAGTAAGAATATGACTCTTGTAAGCTTTATTTCTCTTTAATTCACCTGTTCCTGTTTTCTTAAAGCGCTTTGCAGCTGCTTTCTTTGTCTTTAACTTTGGCATTTTTTCTCCTCCTTATAATAACTATATATTAAAATTAACGTTTTTCAGCTAAAAACATTATCATACTACGACCTTCAAACTTAGCAGGTTTATCAACAACCGCTACATCCGAAAGCATCTCGGCAAAATTATCAAGTATTGCCTTGCTTGAATTTACGTGTGCAAGCTCACGACCTCTGAATCTGAGTGTAACCTTTACCTTGTCACCCTTTGTCAGGAATTTTCTTGCCATATTAACCTTTGTATTAAGGTCATTTGTATCTATATTCGGTGAAAGTCTTACTTCTTTGATGTCAACCGTCTTCTGCTTTTTCTTAGCTTCCTTCTCACGTCTGGCAAGCTCATAACGATACTTTCCGAAATCCTGAATTCTGCATACAGGAGGTTTCGCAGTCGGAGCAATAAGTATTAAGTCTTTCTCCTCGTCTTCCGCAAGCTTCTGAGCGTCCTTAGCCGACATTATGCCAAGCTGTTCGCCTTCCTCGCTAACTACTCTTACCTCTTTGAATCTGATTTGTTCGTTAATCAATATTTCGCTAATAATAACACCTCCATACATAGCAACAAAGTAAAATAAAAAAGTGGACAGCATAGCTATCCACATAAAAATACCACATAAAAAATGTAAATATTAACCCGAGTCGCCATTGCGCTAAGGTGAGAGTGGATACTCTGCTTCTTCAACACACTATGATAAATTACCACAGTTTATTTGATATGTCAACATCTTTTTTGCAAATGTCAATATTATTAAAAAATATCCTCATCAATACTGTCCAGGAAATCTTTCAACTCTTCTCTCGCTTTATCTATATCAGCGGGATTTTGCTTATCCAGAACCTGTTCAAAATTATTAAGATACTTTTCTATTATATTTCTGACATCACCGGTAGCCTCTTCATACATTCTGTCACCGCGAAGTAAAAGAAGTTTGTTCTCTTCCTTTTCGCGAGGATGAATTTTAAGTTCGGCAAGTGATGCGAGTCTTGCATCTATTTCTTCATCGGACATATCAACATCATCATTTTTAATAACGATTCTCTTTGAAAGCTTTGTCGAAAGAACCTTAACTTCTACTTCAAGAATCGAATTAACATCATATGTATAGGTTACATCTACAGCTTCTTTTCCTGCCGGTCCCAAAGGCACAACAAGCTCGATATCGCCGAGATATACATTATTTCTTGCAAAGCGACTTTCACCCTGAAGTATTTTAACCCTGATCATATCTTGATTGTCCTCAGCGGTGTAAAGTCTTTCGGTTCTGCTTACGGGACTAACGGAATTTCTTTCTATAATAGGAAGATAATGTCCGCCTTCTTTAACTCCGCCGCCTCTTGAAACCACTACCTCAGTTCCCAAAGTAAAAGGACATACGTCCGTAAGAATAATTTCCTTAACGGCTTCGTTTCTTTCCTTCATCGCTGCCTGAGTGGCAGCTCCGAGTGCAACAACCTCATCGGGATTAATGCTTGTATTCGGAAGTCTTCCGAAAAGCCTTCCCACAAACTTTCTAACTATGGAAAGCTTGGTAGCACCACCCACAAGGATAACCTCATCAATATCCTTAAGCTTAATATTTGCATCCTTTAAGCTTCTTTCAATCGGCTTTTTAATCTTATTTAACAATATCTGACAATTCTTCTCATAATCATCGATATTAATCTCGTATTCGTAAGTTTCCTCACCTATTTTACATTTAAAAACAGAAACTCTGCTGTCCGTAAAACCAAGTTTGCATATTTCAGCCTGTTTTCTGACATGTGCAAGAGTCTTTGAATCAAGTTCGTCCTGATCAATATCTTTCTCTCTGAAGAACATCTGAACAAGGATTTCTGTAAAATCTTCACCACCGAGGAAATTATCTCCCGCAACAGCTCTTACTTCCATAATGTTTTGGTAGAGTTCCAGAATAGATACGTCGAAAGTTCCTCCACCCAGGTCAAATACAATAAACTTCGTATCGGCATTTTTCTGATTAAGACCGTATGCTATAGCTGCTGCCGTCGGTTCACTGACTATACGCTCAACCACAAAGCCCGCCATCTCTCCGGCTCTCTTTGTTGCTTTTCTTTGCGCATCGTTAAAATACGCAGGAACACTTATAACAGCTTCTTTAACTTCATATCCGAGATAATTTTCGGCATCTTCCTTAAGCGACTTTAAAACAAGACTTGATAATTCTTCCGCACTGAGTTCTCTTTCACCGAGCTTAAAAAGCTTGCCTGTTCCCATACTTCTTTTAAACACGTCCGCAGACTGATCCGGGAATGTAAGCTTTCTTTCCTTAGCCGTCTTTCCGATATATGCAGTTCCTTCTTCATCAATACTTACAACAGAAGGTGTAAGGTTTTCTCCGAGACGATTAGGAATTATCTTTGCTTCTTCATTTTCAAAATATGCAATTAAACTGTTTGTAGTTCCTAAATCAATACCAACTATCATTTACCATCTATCCTTTTTAAACTTTCCTCGTATATTGTACAATGACCCATAATATTTAATGCTTTTTCGTAACACTGCCTTGCAAGCTCGTATTTTTTCATAGCTTCATATATACGTCCTTTTTCATATAAAGCTTCATGACATGCACGATAAAAACAGCCCCGGCATCTTGCTTTCAAAATCCCTTTATCGATTACCGCAAGTGCATTTTTATTTTTTTTCACAAGCCTGTTAATCTTGGCAAGCATGATCAAATCTCTTACCGTATCTGCATCTTCACCCTTTTCAAAAGCCTTATTTACATATTCCTTTATCTCGCTTTTGGAAAAGGATTTAACATGAAGCATACACTCCACTAAATTACTATAATAGTTTTCTCTTCCGTTAAAGTCAAGTCTTATCGCATTCCTATAGCAATCAATTGCCTCTTCATACAAAACGTTATTTCTGAAAATATCACCCATTATCCTGTATGCATTTTTATCATCGGGATATTTGCTTATAACTATTCTAAAGGTTTCATTGGCAAGATTTACGTAGCCTTCATCTCCGTAAATTCCGCAAAGCTGTCTTAATAATATAGCCTCCTTACTGCCTTCAAACTGACCGATATTATCCTTGATAAGCTTTATGGCTTCCTCAACTTTGTTCATTCTCTGGAGAAGTTCGGAATAGTCATAAATGTAATCATAATCGACACCGTACGATTCGGCATATTCTTCATATACCTTTTCTGACTGTTCAAACAGATTTAATGCCTGAAAATTTCTCGCTTTGAATATATATAACTCTTTCTTTCTTGTTTCATCGGTCTCGTTTTCTATAGCCTTGTCAAAACTTTCAACCGCCTCTTCGAACTTTTGCAAAAACTCATACAAGAGTCCCAATTCTCTGTATATGTATGCATTATCCCTTTCAAGTTCCGCAGCCCTGTCGTAACAAAAAACCGCTTTCGCATATTTTCCGGTCTTTCTGTAAATATTGGCCTTTTCATAATAAAAATACGGATGTGGATTGTTTTTAATCTGCTTATCAAAAGCTTCCATAGCCATATCATATTTTTTATTATCCCTGTAAATCAAGCCGATTCTTCCGTATGCGGTCTTATGCTCGGGATTAATATTTATAAGTTTGTTTAAATAAAGAAGTGCCTGAGACTTCTTATCCAGGTTTTCATAGCATAGAGCTATAAGTGAATATATTTCCTCTTTGGAATCTATATCCGATTCTTTTACGTCAACATTTTCAAGTCCGACAAGTATTTTACAAGCACGTTCGTATTCCTTGTTTTTCATTAATATCTGAGCTTCTTTTTTCTTAATAAGGTCACTCGGAATCTCGTACTGTCTGTATCTGTCGGTTATTTTTTTTGCCGTATCAATTTGGCCGAGTTCAAGAAAAATATCTATTTCCAAAGCATAAGGTTCTGCGGCATAAGGATATATTCTTATCGCATTTTCGCATGCATCAATCGCATCCTTTATATAATTAAGCTTAAAGCATGCTTTTGATAAATAATCATATGCTATATAATTCCTATCCCCCAAATCAAGAAGCTTTTCGCAGGCTTCTATACATTCCTCGTACTTTTCCGTCACATATTTTAACTCACACATTGCTTCATACGACAAAACAATCTCATCATGCTCGGTCGCCAAAGCTACGTCAAGAAACTGCGCAGCTTTATCATAATCCTTATTTTTAAGGAAACAGCTTGCAATCAGAAAATTAACATACGGCAGTCTTTTCTTCTTTTTTAACGCCTCTTCGCTGTTATCCTCTTCTATATCCTCAATCGCTTCTTTCCAACACAGAAAATAAGCCAAAGCATTATCATAATCTGACAAACACAAAAAAGATCTGCCTTTTACATTATAATATTCAAAACGTTTTTCCGAGTCAGGTTCAAAGGTATCAAGAATCTCAACAGCTTCCTCAAATCTGTAACTTTGATATAAACTCCATGCAAGCTCAATTTTCGTATCATTATCATCCGGATTTGATTCCAGATCACATTTATACTTTTCTATCAATGACATATTGGCACGAAGCATACCCGCTCTTATGGTATTTTCGTAATTATTGTCCCTCAAAAGTTCCATATATGCATCTCTTGATGCAACATAATCTTTTTTAAAATAAAACAAATCTGCAAATTTCACCTTGATGGCAATACTTTCCGGTTCAATAGCCTTAAGATTATTGTAATACTCCTCAGCCTCATCATACTTTCCAAGCATAACGGCCAAATCACCGCATAAACTTGTTATATTGAAATCGCCCGGACAATCCTCCAAAAGCTGTTTTGCGCTTTCATAATTCTCCTCGGTTCTCTCTTCATCCGAAGTCTGAATCTTAATACGTAATTTCGCAAGTTCGGTATAAGGATGATATATATCAAATTCCTCAAGCTTATCCATGAGTTTTTCGGCTTCGTCAAACTGCGCTCTTCTTATACATGAATTAAGCGTAAGATATAATTTAATAAACTCGTCAACGTGTTCATTATCCACATCATAATCAAACAGATAATAATTCAAAATATCTATATTGCTTGAATTATCCAATATAAAATCAATAAAATCTTTCGGAAACTTCTCACATAGTTCTTTCTTTCTGTTTTCTATATCAAAAGTATCAACTATTATTTTCCAAATGTTATGAGGAAGAAGAAAATTAATCGTAAGATAATTTAACAAAGCATCAAACGAATCTTCCGATTTATCAATTGCCACAAATTCATCCCTGTTAAATATCTCATTCCAGTTTTCTTCTTTAATTCTTTCGTTAAAATCCTTATAAATCTCATCAACGGCAATAAGGACATCCAAGCATTCCTCGTTGTAACGAAACGGAAATCTCTCGTCCTCTTTATCGTTTTCGGAGCCTTCTTTTGCTTTATCGGCATATTTTATCGCCTCTTCATAAGCCTCCCTAAGCTGCATAAAACCTTCCTGATCGTCCTCAGGATTTGTATTTTTAAGCTTTTCCCTATATGCAATTTTGAGCTTGTTTTTATCCCCGGTTTCCTCTACGCCAAGAATATCCCATATACTCATACGATTTCCGCCTTTTTTGTTTTTATAGAATAATAACATAATATTTAATTATTCTCAATTATCATAATTTTACATTATTAAACTAATAAAGTGTGCCGTATTCGGCACACTTTAAATAATCAGTCTAACTTCAAATACTTCGAAGTGCTTTTTTTATTACAGAATTGCCTCAAGATTTTTTCTGATAGCCTTAATGAAATCTTCACTGTTTAAAACCTTAACATCGCTAAGAGTTGTAATAAGTGCCAAATCCTTTGTCATTTCTCCGCTTTCGATAGTCTTAATGGTTGCCTCTTCAAGCTTATCGGCAAAAGCCATAAGCTCAGGTATATTATCAAGCTCTCCTCTTTTTCTTAATGCGCCTGTCCATGCATAAATTGTTGCAACCGAATTTGTAGAAGTTTCCTCACCGTTAAGATGCTTGTAGTAATGTCTCTGAACAGTACCGTGTGCTGCCTCATATTCATATTTTCCGTCAGGTGAAACAAGTACGGAAGTCATCATTGCAAGTGAACCGAAAGCTGATGAAATCATATCACTCATTACATCTCCGTCATAGTTCTTACATGCCCAGATGTATCCGCCCTCAGACTTCATAACTCTTGCAACCGCATCATCAATAAGTGTATAGAAATACTCTATACCAAGCTCATCAAACTTCTCTTTGTATTCAGCGTCAAAAATTTCCTGGAAGATGTCCTTAAATGTATGGTCATACTTCTTTGAGATTGTATCTTTTGTTGCAAACCAGATTGTCTGCTTTGTATCAAGAGCATAATTAAAGCAGCTTCTTGCAAAGCTTTCGATAGAGCCGTTAATATTATGCATACCCTGAATAATACCTTCGCTCTTAAACTCGTGAATAAGTTCTCTGGTCTCGGTTCCGTCAGGAGCGGTAAATACAAGCTCTGCCTTTCCTTCACCCGGTATCTTCATTTCGGAAGCTTTATATACATCACCGTATGCATGTCTTGCAATAGTGATAGGCTTCTTCCAATTCTTAACGCAAGGTTCAATACCCTTAACAATAATCGGAGTTCTGAAAACAGTACCGTCAAGAATTGCTCTTATGGTACCGTTAGGACTCTTCCACATCTGCTTAAGATTATACTCTGTCATACGTGCCGCATTAGGCGTAATGGTAGCACATTTAACGGCAACTCCGTACTTCTGTGTGGCATATGCGGAATCAAATGTAACCTTATCATCGGTTTCATTTCTGTATTCAAGACCCAAATCATAATATTCGGTCTTAAGGTCTATAAAAGGAATGAGAAGCTCATCCTTAATCATTTTCCATAAAATTCTTGTCATCTCATCTCCGTCCATCTCGACAAGAGGTGTTTTCATTTCAATTTTTCCCATAGTGCATTTTCTCCTTTTTCTGCTCCGCGTTTTTCCTTTCCTGCCCCTCGCGGATTGGCCTTGATTTGTTTCCAAATCAAAGGCTAGCCTCCCGGCAATGAGGGCTTTGAGCGAGTTCAAAAAATCCGATTAGGATTTTTCCTTTAAAAAAATCTTTTCCTATTGTAGCACAAAAAACTGTTTTTTCAAATAATTTCTTGATAAAAAAGAAATATAAATATATACTTATTAACAGATTATTCATTTAAACAGATTTACTTTTATAAGGCGGAGAAAAAAATGGTACTTAATTATTTTGTCAAAAAAAGAAAAGCCAATCGAATAGCTTACAGGATTTTGGGTGTGGTCTTTATTATTACCGCCGCACTTCAAAGTATAACCCTTACAAAGCATCTTTCAAAACATCCTATGCTCACCATGACATTTGCTGTTTTGCTCGGTGCATACGGTTTATATCTTTTTTCAATGTCTTTAAGACGTCAGGCTTTTGATATAACATATAAATTTACCGAAGAAGGAATGCTTGTAGAGCACCGCTACGGAGAAACCATGTATACCTTTGATGATATCGAATTTATAACAATGGTAATTCCCGATGATTCGCTTATATATTATTTGTTAAATATCAAAGCAAAAAAGGATGTTTACACCATTCCGTTTACTAACAAGCGTGAATATTGCGAAAAAATATATGAATTTGTAAACGCAAGAATAAAGCATGACGAAGACGATGTGGTTTTTCTTAACAAAAAGAATAAAAACAACGATATTAAGTCAGGCAAACCAGAAGATGATGAAGATTCTGAAGACAAATCAAACAAAGCAGAGGAAAACTAATTATGATATTTACCAGCTCACTGTTTAAGATTCCCATAGTAAATAATGTCATAGTATTTGATGAAACCGATTCCACAAACAACAGGGCGAAAGATTTCGGAAAAAAAGGCTGTGTTGACGGTACACTTGTTGTCTCGGACTGCCAGATTTCAGGTCGTGGTCGCATGGGAAGAAGCTTCTCATCTCCTACCGGAGAGGGAATATATATGAGCCTTTTATTAAAACCGGATATCGACAACCGTCTCATCTCACAGCTTACGCTTCTTGCCGGTCTTGCGGTGTCACGTGCGCTTTTAAAGTACTATGACATAAAGACCGATATCAAATGGCCAAACGATCTTTTGATAAACGGAAAAAAGATTATCGGAATCCTTACCGAAAAATGCGAAGATTTCATCGTAATCGGAACAGGCATAAATGTAAACAATAAAAGCTTTGACGTAAAAATCGCCGACAAAGCAACCTCCCTTTATCTGGAAACCGGTAAAGAATACAATCGTGAATCCATGATTGAAAATATATTAAAAGAGTTCAACGACTTATACCTTAGCTTTCTTAACGAACAGGATTTAAAAAGTGTCATGGACGAATATAACAATTTATCGGTAAGCTATGATAAGGATATTTATGTGATTCCTTACGAACTTACAGGCAAATTGGAAAACTCATATCAGATTACCGACGACACTCTCCCTGTATATCATTGTATGGGAATCGCATCCGACGGTTCATTAATCTGCAGAGATTCATCCGGAAAGCTCACCCCCATAAACTCAGGTGAGATATCCATACGAAACGTAAGATAACATAACACGCTTACTAAAAGGCAATCATAAACGTAAAAATAATCCACGCGTAGCGTGTCGGTTATATAGGGGTGTAAATGATAAGAGGTATCGAAAAGGTGCTAAGCAAAGCATTTAGCGTCAGCGAGCTTTGCGTGTACCTATTTTGATACCTCTTATTATTTATACCGGTCTATATAACCGACCTGTATATTCTATTTTTTACGGATTATGATATCCTCACGCTTTGGTCCGTTTGAAACCATTGTGATAGGGAATCCGATTTGTTCTTCTATAAATTCTATGTATTTACGGCAATTTTCCGGAAGCTTATCATACTCTTTGATTCCTCTGATATCTTCCTTCCAACCCGGCAAGGTCTTAAGTACAGGCTTAGCCTTTTCAAGCTTGCTTGTGGTTGGGAAATCGGTAGTAACTTCACCGTCAATCTCATAACCCACGCAAACAGGAATCTCATCAAGATATCCCAAAACATCAAGAACTGTAAATGCAACATCTGTTGTTCCCTGTATACGGCAGCCATACTTTGTTGCCACACAGTCAAACCAACCCATACGTCTCGGACGTCCCGTAGTTGCACCGTACTCTCCGCCGTCACCGCCGCGCTTTCTTAACTCATCAGCTTCATCACCGAAAATCTCGCTTACGAAAGCACCCGCTCCTACCGCACTTGAATATGCCTTAACAACGGTAACAATCTTCTTAATCTCATAAGGCGGAATACCGGCACCGATTGCACCGTAAGCCGCAAGAGTTGAAGAAGAAGTAACCATAGGATAAATACCGTGGTCAGGATCCTTCAAAGAACCGAGCTGACCCTCAAGAAGAATATTCTTTCCTTCCTTAATGGCATCCCATAAAAATGCGGAAACATCACATACATAAGGCTCAACCATCTTCTTATACTCCATAAGAGTATTGAATGTTTCATCCGCATCTATAAGCGGCTTATGATAAAGGTGCTCAAGTAAAATATTCTTTTGAACGATAACTCTTTCAATCTTCTCGCGAAGAGCTTCCTCATCAAAAAGCTCACTTACCTGAAAACCTATCTTTGCATATTTATCAGAATAAAAAGGAGCTATACCCGACTTGGTCGAACCAAAGGACTTACCTGCAAGTCTCTCCTCTTCATATTGATCAAATAAAATGTGATAAGGCATAACCATCTGTGCCCTGTCAGAAACAAGAATCTTAGGCATAGGAACATTCTTATCGGTAATTGATTTAATCTCATTAAACAATACCGGAATATTAAGTGCTACACCGTTTCCTATAATACTTGTTGTGTGATCGTAAAATACGCCTGACGGCAATGTATGAAGTGCAAACTTGCCATAATTGTTTACTATTGTATGACCTGCATTTGCACCGCCCTGAAATCTGACTATAATATCGGCATTTTCCGCCAACATGTCAGTTATTTTTCCTTTTCCTTCGTCGCCCCAATTAGCTCCGACAACTGCTTGAACCATATTGTGCTACCTCCAAAAATATTAGGTTGTCTATTGTGACACCCAATTAAATATAATACATTAAAGCTCTGATAAAATCAACTGCAATTATTGATATTATACGCTAAAATCAACATTTTTCTCTTTTTATACAAAAATTATTCATTTATTTGCATTTTATTCATAGTATCTTATCTTAAAGCTTCTCTCCCCTTCTTCCAAAGGAAGAGTTTGACAATCTATATTGTCTATGGAAACAAACATACCCTTATTAATCGTTACTATAAGTCTGTCTATTTCCTCTTCGCTGCCCTGAACTTCCATAAGTACCGAACCGTCCCAGCAGTTTTGTACCCATCCGGTAAGCCCAAGGCTCTGCGCCGCATGGTACGCCCTGTATCTGAAACCTACGCCCTGAACGCTTCCGGTAAAGCATAATCTTTTTCTTACCATAACTGATCTCCAAATCTTATTATAAATGTATCGAAGACGACACTTTTTACTTAATTTCAAAAACAAACTTACAACTACCATAATACACCTTTATTAAAAAGGTTACAATATCGGTAATAAATGTCGATAGATTAATTGTCAGATATGTGTTATTATATCCGAGTATGAAATAAAATCATGAAATAACCGAAGATCATAAAACAACCGATACAAGACCTTTAATATAAAAAAGGCTACAGATAAAAGGAGCGATAATATGCTTTTTATAGAAGGCGTAGGATACGTAAATGAACAAACACCTGTTACGGGTAATTTCGGTGTAAGCCAAACATCCCAGACAACAGGAAACGAATTTAATAAGATTCTCGAGCAAGAAACGGCAAACTTTAGTAATCAGCCGCAAACCAAAAGCCTTGAAGCAATATTTAAAGAGGCATCCGAAACATACGGCATATCCGAGGATTTGCTTAAAGCCGTTGCATATAACGAGTCACGTTTCCAGCCTGATGTAACTTCATCGGCAGGCGCAATGGGAATTATGCAGCTTATGCCAGGTACGGCTTCGGCAATGGGTGTCGAAGATGCGTACGACCCTTACCAGAATATAATGGGCGGCGCAAAGCTTTTAAGCCAGCTTTCCGATATGTATGACGGTAATACTTCTCTTATGCTGGCAGCATATGCGGCAGGAACCGGAACCGTCGCAAAATACGGCGGTGTTCCTCCTCTTGACAGTGTAAACAATTACATTTCCAAAATATACAGCACTATGGAATCGGGGATTGCACAAAACGTACCTGATGTAAGTTATAATGTTGACGGTTCTCAGGCTTATGCGGCAGCGAGCAACACAGAAAACACTGCCAACAATTCCTCAAACCAATCAACCAAGGCGAATAGCAATCCTTTTGCAAATTCAATGCTTGGCGGCGGTACCCCACTTGCAAAAACAGGAGAAACCGCAACAACGAACATATATGATTACAGAAGCAGCAATACAATGAACAACTTACTCTCATATTCCGAATATGATATACTTATCAGCTTTTACGAAAATATGCTTGATATAATTGCAAATATGGGAGGCTCGGATAACAGCGATGATGACAGTTTAAGTTCTTACCTTTACAATAACCTTACATATACCAAAAACAACATTAATTTGTTATCCGCTGACAGTCAGAATATTCTAAAAAACAATCGAATCGAATTATAAAACCGGGACAGGCATTCGCCTGTCCCATTTATATTTCTATGATAAATCGGCTTTCATCTTGGATTTAAATACAAAAGATGATAAGCATCCAAGTACGGCTGCACTTGCAATTACGATTACAATCGGTATTATGAAGGCGCCGGCGGAAAAGTCAAGTTTTACGCATGCACGTGCCGATTTTGTGCAGTAGTAAAACGGAAGTGATTTACATACCTTAAGCATTGCACCGCCTGTTGAATCGGCATCAAAGAAGATGCAGCCTAAAAATCCGCTCAATGAAATGATTATCGAGCATAACCCCGGAGCAGATTTTTCGTTAAACAATGTTCCGAATAACAGCCCGAAGCAAATAAACATAATTGCAGACGGCATAAGTATAATTAATGATAAAATCATTCCTCCGATGTTTAAATCAACATCTGTTATAATTGAAATAATAAATGATGCGATGTAAATTATTACATTCTGGAAGAAGCTTATTATTATCATAGGAGTGATATATCCTATTGTGAAGTCGGAGGACTTCATCGGTGTCGCATACATTCTTACAAGGAAAGAACCGGATCTGTCCTTGGATACGGTAAGTGATGTAAAAAGCATTACAAAGGTCTGTCCGAAAACAGCTATACCCGAAGATAAATTATCTATTCTGAAAACCGTCATATTGGCCTGTTTAGGAATGCTTGCATTTAAAACAGACATTATTATAAGCATAACCAAAGGAAATGCGAGACAGAATATATAGCTTAACGGGTCACGGAGTATTTCCTTTCTGTTTCTTGTAGAAAAAGCTTTAATTTTATTCATTTTCTGACATCCCCCTTTCGGCTATGGCTACAAATGCCTCTTCAAGTCCTTTTTTACCGGATAATTCTTCCAAGTCGGCAACTGTACCGCAGGCCTTTATTTTTCCTGAAATCATAATGGCAATACGGTCTGATAAATGCTCGGCTTCTTCCATATAGTGGGTTGTAAGTATGATTGTCATCTTACCTTTTAAAGCCTCAATTGCGCGCCAGAGTTCTCTTCTTGCAAGTACATCAAGACCGAGTGTAGGTTCGTCCAAAAACAAAACCTTAGGCTCGCTGATAAGTGCCATGGCTATGGAAAGTTTACGTTTCCAACCTCCCGAAAGAGTCTTTGCTTTTTGATCTTCAACTTCGGACAAATTAAAGATTGAAGTGATTTTTTCAATTTTTTCATTTATGGTTTCTTTGTCCGCATAATATATGGATGCCATAAAATCAAGGTTTTCTCTTACCGTAAGATTATCGGCAACCGCAGTATCCTGTGGAGAAATACCTATTATATTTTTTATTTCGTCTATCTTTGTTTTACAGCTTTTTCCGTTTATAAAAGCCTCGCCGTCGGTTGGAGTGGAAAGCCCTGATAACATTCTTATAGTTGTCGTCTTTCCTGCACCGTTTACACCGAGCAAAGAAAAAAGCTCACCTTCGCCCACTGTCAGATTAATTGAATCGACAGCAGTTTTGTTTTTGTACTTTTTTGTAAGATTCTTTGTTTCGATTGCATTCATAAAAAAATACCTCGATTCTTTATAATTTTATATGAATAAAAATTGTTTACAGCTGCTCTATGGAATGTTTAAGATTAAGAAGCGCAATTCCTTTGTTTTCATCTCCGAGAACAAGTATTGTATCCCCGGGCTCGATATCAAAAATCTTGCGACAGTTAGCGGGGAGTGTGATTTGTCCTTTATCGTTCATCTTGCACATTCCGAAAATATGCTTTCCGTCATCCAGGTCTTTGGTTTCTTTGATTTTTCTTATAAGCATGTCAACGGTAGTATCGTATAAATCGGCAAGCTTCATGCAGCTTTCTATATCGGGAAGGGATTCGCCTTTTTCCCACTTTGCAACTGCCTGTCGTGATACACCAAGCTTTTCGGCTATTTCTTCCTGTGAATAACCCTTTTGTTTTCTGTACATTTTCAGTTTGCTGTATTGAAAATCCATATTTTCACCCGCCTTTTGTCTTGACTTCTTTTACATTAAAACATTCTTAAAATGTTAAGTCAACATACCAAAACTAACATTTATGTTATATTTGGTTGCATTTTACGAAAATGTTATAAAAAATTAGCTAAATATGTCATTGTATAAGATCATCGTCACGTTAATACGACATATAAATAAACGCGAAGCGTTTGTCGGTTATATAGCCGTATAAAAAAGGAATACCGAAAAGTTGCTAAGCATAGCATTTAGCGTCAGCGAGCTATGCGAGTAACTATTTCGGTATTCCTTATTTTATATGATGCTATATAACCGACCTAATATCGACCAATTATCGAATAACTACCCACGTTTGAGGAAGTCAGGTATTTTGATTCCGCCGCCTGCTGCATTTGGCTGAGCAGCTGCAGGCTTAACCGGTACTGTCTGTCCTACAGTATTTGAGGAAGCAGCAGGCTTAATCTGAGTATTAAGCGGTCTGATGTTTGATGCTCCTGTTATAGGCTGTCCTGAGTAAGTAGGAGTCTTAAGCGGTGTAACCGAAACAGTTGCCGGCTTAGAAACACCTGCCTGTGTACCAGGTACGGAAACAGTTGCTGTCTTAGCATTTCCCTCAATACCTGTTGCGATGATGGTGATACATACATCCTCACCCATAACATCATTATCAACAGTACCGAAGATGATATTTGCTCCGTCTCCTGCAACCTCTGTAAGATATGTAATTGCATCGTATGCTTCAACGATACCGATGTTACCTGAGAAGTTAACGATGATATCAGTTGCACCTGAAACTGTAGTCTCAAGTAATGGGCTGTCCATAGCTGACTTGATAGCGTCAACAGCTTTATTATCTCCACTTGCTCTACCAATACCGATATGAGCAACACCCTTATCTCTCATGACTGTCTGGATATCAGCAAAGTCAAGGTTGATAAGACCAGGCTTATTGATAAGGTCTGTAATACCCTGTACACCCTGCTGGAGAACCTCATCAGCCTTCTTTAATGCTTCAGGTAAGCTTGTACGCTTATCACAGATCTGAAGAAGCTTATCATTTGGTATAACTATAAGAGTATCTACATTTTCCTTAAGCTTTGCAATACCGTTTACGGCGTTGTTCATACGTGGTTTACCTTCAAACGAGAAAGGCTTGGTTACAACACCAACAGTTAAAATACCAAGGTTTCTTGCAATCTCTGCTACAACAGGTGCTGCACCTGTACCGGTACCGCCTCCCATACCACAGGTTACGAAAACCATGTTGGCATCCTTCATTATATCAGTTATCTCTTCTCTGTTCTCTTCTACGGCACCTGCACCAATTTCAGGTTTTGCTCCGGCACCAAGTCCTTTAGTGAGCTTTTCACCTATCTGAATTTTGGTAGTTGCTCTACTCTGTGATAAAATCTGCTTATCGGTATTTATAGCTATAAGCTCAACACCTTCCACATTTTCATCAATCATTCTGTTAACTGCGTTGTTTCCTGCTCCACCTACACCAATCACAAGGATTCTTGCAGGGGTCTTTTCATCGTTTGACTTTATTTCAAGCAAGGTTCTTTCCTCCTTAATAAAAATTTCAATATTTTTTACCCCATGTAACAGGGCAAAGCTACCCACGTTGTTACAATATTACCCATATAATATAATTTTTTTCATAAATAATCAAGGGTTTTTCTATTTTTTCTTGCTAAAACTTGCTGTAGAATCATTTGAATCAAAATCTTTCATATAGAGTATTCCCTCCATCCCTTCCAGGTTTTCAAGAATACTACCAAGATTCATCATCTGAATGGCCAGATTATCCCCCTTTCCGAGTTCTATTGTAATCCCGTCATGATAAAGGATTATTTCATTTTCAGCCGTAAATTTTATGCCGTCTATATCAAGTCCGTACTTATCAATAAGCTGAGTTATTGATAAGATGGATTTAAACTTGCTTTCGTTATCAATGGGAAGCTTTTTTCCCATTTCCCATTCGGTAAAATTAAGTCCTCTTATACAAGGTACTCCTTCTATAATTTCCTGTGAGGATTCGAGGACGATTCCATCCTTGTCAAAATAAACATAACCGTCCATATACTCTACACAGCCGGCTACCGACTTTTCATATACCGTTACCGATATCTCATTTTTAGATACAAAATCAATATCTATCTTTGCAACAAACGGGATATCACCAATCGGTTTTATTTTGTTTTGAAAATAAAGTACTATAGTGTTGTCGGCAAAGCTCTGCTCTCTTACCGCATCGATTATTACCTGTTCATTAACCTTGGAACAGCCCGATACTTTTATCTCGATTATTTTAAATGTACTTATGTATATAAAAACCGACATAAGTATTACAAACACTATCAATAAAATATATCTTTTTTTCATACACTTTTCCTCGTTGTGTACACTTTACTGCTCCGTTAAACTCATCTGTCTTGAAACAGACAAAACGAGTCCGATTTCCGCAAGCATAAATACAAGCGAAGTACCGCCATAGCTTATGAACGGAAGCGTAACACCGGTCGGCGGTATTGTGTTGGTTACAACGCCTATATTTACTATAAGCTGTACGGCAATATGCGTTATTACACCCGTAACTATAAATCCTCCGAAGCTGTCAACCGAACCGTCAGCTATAAACTTAAATCTGAATATAAGCATAACAAATAATGTTATAACAACCAAAGCACCAAACAAACCAAGCTCTTCACATATTACCGAGAAAATCATATCATTATGTGACTCCGGAAGGAAACCAAGCTTCTGTATACTGTTACCGAGCCCTCTTCCGAAAAATCCTCCGGATCCTATGGCATAAAGCGACTGCACAGTCTGGAAACCGTATTCACTTGTTTCGGGATGTCTCCATGCATCAAATCTGTCACTTCTGTAACCTACTCCCAAAGCAAGAACGGCTGCCGCAATGAAACCTACTATTCCGAGTATGAAAAGGTTAAAAAGCTTCGGACTTGCCACAAAAAGAATAGCTACAACAATCGCAAAGCATACAATTGCGGTACTTAAGTTTTCGACTGCTATGAGTCCGATACAAATACCCGGTAATAAAACAATATTAAAAATACCTTTTATACTGTTTAAATACTTTGACTTTTTAACACATGCATCCGCCATATATATTATAATTAGCGGCTTAGCAATCTCTGACGGCTGAATCTGCAAAGGACCAACCTGAATCCATCTGGTCGCACCGTGACTGGCTCTACCGAGAATCAAAACATATGCCAGCAAAATTATTGCAACATATATCAAGACAACCGAATAATTGGATAAAAATCTGTAATTAACTCTTGAAACAATATACATGATTACGAATCCAATCATAGCAAAAACAGCCTGACGTTTCATAAAGTATGTACCCGGATATCCATAGGTTATCGCTCTGTATGAACTTGCGCTGTAAACCATCATAAGACCGAAAAGCACTATTACAAATATAAGAAATATGCTTTGATAGTCCATGTATCCGCCTTTTACCCACAAGCTGTTTTTAATTGTTCTTCTTGATCTGGTACTGCCCAATTATAATCACCTCATATAATACTTTATTTTAGTATTATTCACCGTCGGATAAACTCATTACATAATCTCTGAACAAATCTCCTCTTTGTTCATAGCTCTTAAACATACCCCAGCTTGCACATGCAGGCGAAAGTAAAACAGCATCTCCCGGTCTTGCATTTTTATAGCAGAAGTCAATAGCTTCTTCAAGGGTATCCATAAACACCAGACTGTTAAATCCATGATTCTTTGCGCATGTTGCGATAGTTTTCGCAGTCTGACCTATAAGAATAAGATATTTAACCTTATTATCAAAAGCTTCAATCCAATCATCAAACGGAACGCCCTTATCATAACCTCCTCCTATAAGGAAAGTTGTTGTTGTCATGGCTTTGATTCCTTTAATCGCAGCATCCGGATTTGTTCCCTTTGAGTCGTTATAATATTTAACACCGTTTACGGTTCTGACATACTCTATTCTGTGCGCAACACCCTTAAATTCAGTACATACCTTTTCGATAGTTTCGATAGGCACGCCCGCATAGTAAGTAATTGCAACAGCAGCAAGAATATTTTCAACGTTATGTGTTCCGAGTAAGTTTATATCATTCAATGAAAGAACCTTGGAAATTACATTATCTTTCTTAATAACCACATCATCATGGTCAACATAAACGCCTTCATCAAGATGAGTAAGTCTGCTGAAAAACACAACATTTACATTTTCAAGATTTGCTCTCTTAACTGTTTCCGGATCGTCATAATTAAGAACGATATAATCGTCTTTTGTCTGCTTCTTGGCTATGGCCATCTTGCAATCCGCATAGTTTTCAAATGTATGATGTCTGTCAAGATGATCAGGGGTTATATTAAGACAAGCGCTTATATGCGGCTTAAAGGTTTCAACCGTTTCAAGCTGGAAGCTGCTTATCTCAGCAACCGTAACCGATTTTTCCGTAGTCTTGTCGGCAAGATCCGTATAAGGTATACCGATATTTCCAACCACAAATGTTTCGTTATTATATGCTTTCATAATCTCGCCGACAAGAGTTGTGGTAGTTGTTTTACCGTTGGTTCCCGTAATGGCTATAACCATTCCCTGCTCATACATATAAGCAAGCTCTATCTCACTTAATACTCTTACTCCGAGATTTTTTACTCTTTTTGCAAATCCGTTATCCGTCGGGATTCCCGGACTTATAACCATATAATCGCAGTTTTTAATTTCATCGTCGGTTATGGATCCAAGTATTGTATCTATATTTTCCTTAAAAGGATCGTCATTAAACTTATCAAGTACAATCTCCCTTGTAAGTTCACCTTTCATATTTTCATCGTATAAAATAACGTTTCTTCCGTTTCTTGCAAGAAGCTTTGAAGCTGCCACTCCGCTCTTTCCGGCTCCGGCTACCAATACTTTCTTATCCATAACTTATCCTCCTCATTTAATAACTGTTTTATCTTACAAACCTAAAATTCCTATAAAGCAAAGAATTGCTGTCACTATCGCAAATATTGCAACTACCTTTGTTTCAGGCCAACCCGAAAGTTCAAAGTGATGATGTATAGGCGCCATCTTAAATACTCTTTTTCCGGTAAGCTTAAATGATGTAACCTGAATCATAACAGAAAGAACTTCTGCAAAATATATAAATGCAACCAAAAGTATTATAAGCGGAATCTGAAGTACCAATGCCACGGAAGCAACAAAACCTCCCAAAGCAAGAGAACCCGTATCACCCATAAATACTCTGGCAGGATAAACATTGTAAACCAAAAATCCGAGCAGGCTTCCCACAACCGCACAGGTAATAGGTGCAACACCCGATCCGAGTCCTATGGCAGCTACCGTAAAGAATGTAGCTATAAGAACCGTTACCGATGAAGCAAGTCCATCCAATCCGTCAGTGAAGTTGGCGCCGTTTACGGTTCCGACCATTACAAAGAATACAAACGGATAATAAACCCATCCCAGGTCAACCGACTTATTTACAAACGGAATAATCATGGTTGTTCCAAGATCCGTATGGGCATTTATATAATATGCGAAAACACCGGTGATAATTATCTGACCGAGCATCTTCTGCCATGCACGAAGACCCATGGAACGCTTCATAACAACCTTGATATAATCATCAAGGAAACCGATAATACCAAATCCCAATGTGGAGAAAAGTACAGGTATTATCTGCGGATAATCCTTAATATAAAACAATGATGTTATTACAATACTGAAAAGAATTATAAGTCCTCCCATAGTCGGGGTTCCCGCTTTTTTCAAATGCGATTCCGGACCTTCGTCTCTTACAAATTGTCCGAACTTAAGCTTTTTCAAAAACGGTATAAATACCGGGCTTAAAACCACGCTTATACCAAATGCAATAAGTATCGGTAATATAACATCATATTTGTTCATTTTACGTCTCCTTTACTACTGTATACTTTCATTTGTTTCTTCTTTTTCAATTCCCAAATAAGGAAGTATATTGTTATAAATATCTCCGACCACCGGTGCGGCTATCGTGCCTCCGTAATACACACCCTCCGGTTCATCAATCATGATTAATGTAAGTACAACCGGATTTTGTGCGGGTGCAAAACCTATAAAAGAAGAAATATACTTACCGCTTCTTCTCGGAAGTTTTTCACTTGTTGCCGTCTTGCCGCCTATCGAATATCCCTCAAGATAAGCATTTTTTCCCGAACCCTCGGATACAACCGCTTCAAGAAGATATTTCATGGTCTCCGAAGTTTCATTGCTTATAACATCGGTTTTGGTATCATACTTTAATTCGCTTATTATATTGTTGTTACTGTCAGTAACATATTTCCCGAAATGCGGTGTAACAAGCGTTCCGCCGTTTACAACCGCCGATACCGCTCTGACAAGCTGCATCGGTGTTATCTGAAAGGACTGTCCGAAGGACATGGTAGCAAGCTCTACCTCGCCTACATTTTCAAGTTTATGAAAAATGGAATTTGCTTCTCCGGGAAGGTCAATTCCCGTTTTTTCAAACAGTCCGAGTTTTTGCATATTTTTATAAAAATTTTCGGCTCCGACTCTTGCCCCGACTTCAATAAAGACAGGATTACACGAATTCATAATGCCTTGTTTAAAGGTCTCCGAGCCATGACCTACTGTTTTGTGACACCTTATCCTGCGGTCTCCCACAAGCTTATAACCGGGACAGTAAAATGTATCATCCAATCTTACCACGCCCTCTTCAAGAGCAGAAGTTGCGGTAACTATCTTAAAGGTCGAACCCGGTTCATAGGTGTCATTTATGCAGAAGTTTCTCCACATATTATTTAAATCATCCTGAGTGACTTCATCGGAACTTATATCGGATTTGTTATATTTAAACGGCTCATTTAAATCATATCCCGGCACGTCAGCCATACCGTAGATTTCACCGTTTTGCGGATTCATAACTATTATGCAAACTCTGTTTGCGTTTTTTTCCTGCATAACTTTAAGTGCGGCCTGCTCAATATACATTTGAATATTCACATCCAAAGTAAGCACCAGATTGTTGCCCGGAACAGGTTCCGTTCTTTCTTCCGCAGCACTCGGGATTTCAATACCCTTTGCATCGGTAAGTGTATTTATGCTTCCGTTTACTCCCATCAAAACATCATCATACTCTACTTCTATGCCTACAATTCCCTGATTGTCAGCTCCTGTAAAGCCGATTACCTTTGAAGCAAGCTCCGAATAAGGATAATACCTTTTGTAGTCATCGTCAACCATAACACCCGCAAGGTCAAGGCCGCGGATTTCGTCAGCAACGTTTTTATCGACATTGCTTTTTATCTTCTCCCTCGATGAAACCTTAGCGACCTTTTTCTTAACAACCGCCTCATCCAAATCAAGTCTCTCGGAAAGTTCTTTGACAACTTTCTCCTCATCCGTTATCTGGCTATGTATGACAGATATTGAACAAACTGCCTTATTATCGGCAATTACAACCCCGTTTCTGTCATAGATAAGACCTCGTGGTGCTTTTATGCTCCGTTCCCTCTCCTGGATTGCAGCTGCCGCCTCACCGTAGTATTTCGATTTTACAACCATTATATAAAACAGTCTGAAAACCATTACAGATATAAGCAACATTGCAATCACAAAAAACTGAAATAATCTTAGCTTATTATGATGTGTAAACACATTCATACACATACACCAAATATATATTTATTAAATTGTATTTATATTTACCGGTTTGTATAACCTGTAAAATCAAATTATTGGACGGCTTCTGTCGTCGCCTCCGGCGGAGCTTCTTCGGATGTTTCCGTTCCTTCACCCGTCGTCTCACCGGAAGCATTATTTCCGACATAAGGATTCTCACTTCCGCCTGCCACATCATTTTCAGGTATTTCACCCTCGTAAATGGAGTCGGTGCTTTCGTCCTCAGCATCGGTTAAATCCAAATCATAATTATCATTGGTTTTGTAAATATTCATGTAAGGAAAAAGCTCTGTAGCGATATCCGCAAATATAAACGAAGATGCGGCACTTGAACCCTGATCCTCAACATTAGGCTCATCAACCACCACATAAACCACAACCTGTGGATTATCAATCGGTGCAAAGCCTATAAAGGAAATTATATATTTACCGTTACCACGAGGAAGTTTCTCAGCGGTTCCGGTTTTTCCGCCTATTGTATATCCTTCAACAGAAGCTCTCTTACCTGTTCCGTTTTCAACAACACCAAAAAGCTCATCCCTCATAATGGCTGATGTCTCTTCGGAAATTGTTCTTCTGACAAGAACATTATCCATGTTGTCGATTATATTTCCGTTTTCGTCTTCTATTCTTTGAACTACTCTTGGCTGATAATAATATCCGCCGTTTATAACCGAGCAAAATGCGGTTCCTATCTGTATCATGGATGCACAAACACCCTGGCCGAAGGATGAAGTTGCCAGCTCCGTCACATGAAGACTGTCTGCGTGATAAACTATCGAAGCAAGACCGGCATTTGACGGTTCACCCGGCAAGTCAACATTGGTTCTCTGTCCGAATCCGAAAAGAACCTGATATTTATCAAATGTGTCAGGACCTTCTTTTACCGCTATCTGCATAAGCGCATCATTACACGAATTTGCAAGCGCACCCGCTACATCAAGCATTCCGTGTCCGCCGTGTTTAGCGTAATGGCACTTGATATAAAATGTATCTTTCTGCTCTCCTCCGTCACAGTAAAATGTATCCGTCGGCTGTATTACGCCCTCTTCAAGAGCTCCGGAAATTGTAAATGTCTTGTATGTTGAACCCGGTTCAAAAACATCGCTTATCGCAAAATTTCTCCAAACTTCATTTAAAGCTTCAACTCTTTCCTCATCTGTACAGTTAGCTTCAAATTCTTCAAAACTTTGGTACTTATCCTCAGGATCTACATTTTCAAACTGATACCTGACCGCCTCAAGATTCTGTGCATCATTCGGATCGAAAGAGTGTGAATTATAAAGAGCAAGAATGCTGCATGTAGACGGATCCATCACAAGAACCGAAACATTTTTAGCACCCTCGGTTGACATATAGGCATCAACCTTTTCCTGAATTATCTTTTGAATATTTGCATCTATACTTGTAACAAGAGTATACCCATTTACCGCATTTTCTATCGTATCGGTAAGTCCGTAATCTTCGTTTAAGTAGGTATATTCTCTTCCGTTTGAGCCGTTTAATTCTTCATTGTAGTACTGCTCTATACCGTACTGACCGACATTTCCGCTTACTGTATATCCAAGGAGATGACAAGCAAGATTTCCGTTAGGATAAACTCTTAAATATTCCTCTTCGAAATATACGCCTCTGACATTTTTTCCTTCATCGGTTTTACAATAATCCTGAAAGCTCTTTACTAGATCATAATCCTGCTTTTTCTTGGTAACCTTATAGTAAGAGTTTTCATCCGCAAGTGCTTCGGCAAGCTCACTGTCGGTAAATCCGAAGTACTGTTTCAAAGCATTTGTGGTTGCCTCATAATACTTGTCTTTTTCCAAAATATTTTTCGGCTCCAGTATTATGTTATAAACCTTTTTGCTTGTAGCAAGCACCGTGCCGTTTGAGTCAACTATATCTCCTCTTTTGTATGGGATAACCGTACTTGAGTATCCCTGCTGTGCCAATACTCTCTGTTCATACTCCGCACCGCTCTTCAGATTTATCTTTATAATGTTGACTATAAGCACAACAAAGGCTGCCAGCGCAACAAGTATGACAACCAGCAGTCTTTTTTTCATTCTCGATAAAAAGTTATGTTTTTTCTTTTTTTTGTTTCCCTGTTCAACCTGAGCCACAATTATTCACCTCAACAGTAATTGTAAAGCTTATTCAGGTACATCCTGATACTGTTTTACATAATCTTCATTTGCACTTTCGTAATAAACAACCTGACCTTTTTTTGCATAAACCATGCCAAGCTCATTTGTTGCCACGTTGTATATATCATCAAGACTGTACATGCTCTCAAGCGAAAGCTTAAGTGCAGCATTATCATCTTCAATAGCTTCGAGTTCATTTTCCAATGTGTTGATATTGCTCTTTTGCTCATTTATCGAAGCTTCCATATGAAGCATCAACACACATGCACCGATTATAATAAGAATCGATGCCATAACAAACAGCGTATATCTCATATCAAAAGCAAGTGCTCTGTCAGCCTTTGCCGATATTCTTTTTTCCTGCTCCGGAAGTACTCTTCTTTGAGGAGCTCTTTGAGGCGCTCTCTGCGGCACTTTCTGTGCGCTCCTTTGTGCACTTCTTTGTGCATATCTCTGAGTATTTCCGTATCTTCTTGTCTCTTCCGAATATTCCGGATATTCCGTAACTTTTCTTACGGTGCTTCCGTCAATATAATATCTTTCCCTTATTCTCTCACTCATACTTTACCCATCTCCCGTTCGGCATAAGATAATCTTTGTTCAATCGATAAATAAGTTCCGATACCTCATACCTTTTTAAATTCTTTCAAAAACTCTGAGCTTTGAACTCTTCGCTCTTTTGTTTTCTTCCAGTTCTTCTTCCGAAGGAACTATAGGTTTACCAGTTACTGTTTTTCCTGTTGGTTTTTTACCGCATACACAAACCGGAAAATCCGGCGGACATGTGCATGGATTCATATTTTTTCTGAATATATTTTTAACGATTCTGTCCTCTAAGGAATGGAATGTTATAATTGCAAGTCTTCCTTTAGGATTAAGGAGACTAATCATCGTATCAAGCGAATTTTCCAAAACTTCAAGTTCGTGATTAAGTTCAATCCTTATAGCCTGATAAGTTTTCTTTGACGGATGTCCGCCATGTTCTCTCATCTTTGCAGGTATCGCAGCCTTAATAATTTCATTTAACTGTCCCGTTGTTTCAATAGGCTGCTCGCTTCTTGCCCTTACAATGTGTTTAGCTATATTTTTTGCGAATTGCTCTTCTCCGTAGTTCTTAATAACTCTGAAAAGTTCCATCTCGGAATAATCATTTACGATATCCTTTGCGGTTAAGCTGCTGCTTTTGTCCATTCTCATATCAAGTGGAACATCTTCACGATAGGTAAAACCTCTTTTCGGATTATCCAATTGATAAGAAGAAACTCCCAAGTCAAGAACTATGCCGTCAACCTTGTCGATGCCAAGATTATCAAGTACGGCTTTTATATTGTTATAATTGCTGTGAACAAGTGTTATCTTATCTTTAAACTCTTCAAGTCTTTTCGATGCTGCTTCTATAGCATCCGTATCCTGATCTATACCTATAAGTCTTCCGTTTGTTCCGAGTCTTTTGCATATTTGATAAGAATGTCCGCCGCCGCCCAATGTGCCGTCGACATAAATACCGTCCGGCTTTATATCAAGCGCGTCTATAGTTTCATTTAAAAGAACCGATTTGTGGTTGAATTCCATTTTTCTTTTCCTTACTTTCAGACATATCCCGTAAATCTTTCATACGTTTTATCCGGTACAATCAATTCAGCGTTTTTTATACGCCGTATCTATCACTCATGCTTGCTGAGATGTCATCGATATCGCCTTCATCAAAGTCGTTATTTTCATTCCATCTTTCAACATTCCATATCTCGGCTATGGCACCGTTACCAACCATAACAACTTCCTTGTCTATGCCTGCCCACTCACGAAGAGCCTGAGGAATAACTATACGGGAATTACCATCCAATTCACAATCGCAGGCTGAACCCTGGAAGAATCTTTTAAACTTTCTTGCATCCTTATCGGATAAAGGCAATGCATTGAGCTTGTCCGAGAACTTTTCCCACTCATCGGACGGATAGGCATAAATATTTTTATCCATACCCTTACAAAGCACAAAATTACTGCCAAGACCATCTCTGAGTCTTGACGGTATAATCAATCTGCCCTTTGAATCAAGACTATGATTTGATTGTCCCTTCATGCCCTTAGTCATTTTCCGCATGCCCTTTCCCTTAGTTTATCCTTGGTAAAACCAATAGAGTGGTTTTTCAAAATGGGAATTGATAATCAATCACTACCACTTTACTCCACTATTGCACCCACTTTGCAACCACTTGGCTTTATTTTATAACAAGAAAAAAAGAAATGCAATACAAAAATCGCATTTCTTTCTTAAAAACTAAGTGAATATTCCACAAAACGTACGTTTGTTTTTTATGAACTTTTACTAATTTTATCTGCACTTTCTTTCATATAATCCATTCGCTTTTTGACTATTATGAAAGATGCAAGTATTACGCAAGCAGCGGCAATAAGCTGAGAAACTCTGAGATTTAATCCGAAAACCATAAGTGAATCGGTACGAAGTCCTTCTATCCAGACTCTTCCCAATCCGTATCCCCAGATATATAACCACCACATCTCACCGTCAAACTTCTTATGCTTTCTGTAAATAAGAAGGAATATGAGAAGTGCCATGTTCCATAAGCTTTCATATAAAAATGTAGGATGCACGCTTATCCAATGCATTATATTTTCACCCTGTCCATAGGTAACAAGATGATTTGCCATGGTCTCGGATATTACTCCGCTTTCACGAAGCGAATAAAAGCTTCCGTTATTTACAAAGTAATCTGTAGGTATATGCATCGCAAAAAGCGAATCGGTATACTCGCCGAAAGCTTCTCTGTTAAAGAAGTTGCCCCAGCGTCCGAGTATCTGTCCGAGCAAAAGTCCCAGTGAAATCGTATCAAACAAAAGCCAGGTCTTAACCTTTTTCTTACGACAAAATATAATTGCGGTAATAACTCCGGCTATGATACCGCCGTAAATCGCAAGACCGCCGTTTCGTATATTTATCAAATCCTTCAGGGTCTGACCGAAGCCCTTTCCCTTTTCGAAATACTCGCCCGAATTAAATATAATATAATAAAGTCTCGCACCGAGTATAGCAGGTATAACCAGCCACAGGAAGAAATCCAGATAAATCTCGGTATCCTGTTTGGTTCTTTTAGCCTCGCTTAACACAAGAAAATAAGCAAGCAAAAATCCGATACCGATTATAAGTCCGTAAAACTTTATTTCCAGGCCGAAAATTGTGAATCCGTATTTTAAATTGTGAAAGGTTATTCCCAAATGCGTAAATCTTATATCGTACATTTCTTTATCCTTTCTTCGTTCTTTCTTACATCTCAAACATCATTGTCATATAAAAAGCACTTGTGATCATCCGATTATTTTTAAACATTAAACTTGAACAGGATTACATCTCCGTCCTGAACCACATATTCCTTACCTTCCTGTCTCACAAGACCTTTTTCCTTAGCCGCAAGCATACTTCCGGCATTCATAAGATCATCATAAGCAACGACCTCTGCTTTGATAAAGCCTCTCTCAAAATCTGTATGTATCTTACCTGCTGCCTGTGGTGCCTTGGTTCCCTTTGTTATGG
>JAFSZR010000037.1 GCA_017459135.1 Lachnospiraceae bacterium
GCCGCACCCGAACAATACGGCTTCGGTCAATCGGATGAGCGAACCGATATATATGCAATGGGAAAGCTGGTTGAAAGGGTTGTTCCGGAAGCACGAAATGCAGATAAGGTAGTTTCTAAGGCTACGAAAATTGATCCAAGTCTGAGATATAGAAATATGAAAGAGCTCAGAAATCAGATAGAAAATCTTTGGGATCCTCAAATAAGCAACAGCCTCAGAAGAAAGATGACATTACATAGAATAATTAACAGCAAACAATTCGTTGTAAGCATGATATCTTTGGTCATTACTGTAAGTGTTATAATTTGTGCAGTACTGTTTAAAATATATGTTTATCCGACATGGTTTATCTATAAACCTGCATACGAACGTGGCATAGAGGCTATGGAAAAAGAAGATTATCAAAAGGCAATCGATGAATTTGACAAAAGCGCGGACTATAAAAACTCAAATGAATTAAGGCAAGAATGTGTAAATGGGCTATATTTACAGGAAAATGTGTCCGATGCGGAAAAAAGCATAGAAACATATTGGTCTTCGCTAAAACCGGAGGACGCGAGAACGGCTTTGATTAAGTGTAAAAATCTGACGGAATACGGTGAAGACGGAACATTATTGGAATCGTTTCGTAATGATTTACTTGATTATATTGATGAATGTTGTGAAAGACAAAACTGGTATGCGGCAACTAATTTATATAATGTTTTGTATTTAACAGGCTATGAGCCTGCTGCTGATGGAGAATCGGAGGTCGAATATAAAAAGGGAGAGTATTATTTTGACAGGGAAAACTATGCAGATGCTTATACTACATTTCAGGGAATATCCGGATATAAGGATGCTGATGAAAGGGCTCTGGAAAGCGGATATCAAAACGGAATTAAGAAAATGAATAACGGAGATTACGTGGATGCGGTCGAGGCATTTGAATTGGTGCAGGGGTACAGTAATGCAGACGAAGAAAGACTTCTTGCTATGTATAAATATTGCGACAAGATGAAGGAAAAAAGAGATTTAACAGCTAAGAAATATATGGATATTCTTCTTGAAGAAAAATATCCCGGAGCGCAGACTCTGAGTGAAATATTATATGCGTGGCATGCACAGGTTACACTTTTGGACGATGGCTGGAGCGGTAACAGTCGTTGCATAATGCTGAAGATTAAGGTTACGGGAGGACCGTACCTTGAAACGGCAAAAATAAATGTTAAGGTTTATGATGAGAATAATCAACTCGATTTTGATGAAACAAAAGAAGATGTAGTTACGGGTAAAGTCACACAAATGCGTTATTTTTATGATTATAATAAAGGAAAGCTTGAGGACAGAACATTGTATATAGAGGTATATGACGGTGACGGAAATCTTATAGGAAGCTGTATGCATTACGCAAAATAAAAAAGTGGGCTGTGAGCCCACCAATTCTAATATGGATTACGATATAATGCTCATAGGGTAAAACCTATGGGCATTTTACTTTATAGCCTTAATGCTTTTTGGATGTTTTTCCAAGTAAATAGTCGGAAGAAACATTGTACAATTCGCATAGTTTAAGAAGATGGTGAATGGGAAGCTCATTTGCACCACGTTCGTATCTGGCATACATTGTTTGAGATGTGCCGAGGATATGTGCGACATACGCCTGTGTATAGTCTGAGTCTTCACGCAAGTCACGAATTCTTCTTATATAATCCATAGGCTCAAAGTCTCCTTTTATTCTGAATAAAAATACCTAATGATATTATATGTAGTAAATTTGTGTACTATGGGTTTTAGTAAAGAAATTTACTAAAATTTCTTGACAATATACTATAGTAGCAATATAATTATATATATAAAATTCATTATTGGGCAAAACAAAGGAAACTTTGTGACGCAAAACTATAGGGCCTAAGGAGTGAAATTTACGGTAGCCAGTTGCAGCATGTTTTAGCATCAGAATAGCCTAAATGGGACTATACTGGTGCATTTTTGTTTTTTATTGGAATAAAGCAGAAAAGGTAGAAAATGTCAAGAGAATAATAGCTTATGGTGGCATTTTTATGAAACATAGCAAATGGTATAATTTTTATAGAAAACAAAGCAGGAAAGGAGTGTGTTGTATTATGGATTGTCCAAGATGCCGTTCAGAATTATACATTGATAAATTAAGCGGAATATGTGAACGTTGTGGTTTCCCCGGACCGGTAGAAGAAAAACACGATATATTATTTTTTGGTGTTTATTTGAAAACGTATGATAAAAAATTAAAAAAAAATATTTTAGATACTCAATATTATAAAAATTGTCATATTAGTCGGCGCCTGTTTGATTTAGCAGCTTGCTATAAGTTTGGTCTAGAAGGTATTCAACAAAACGAAAAAGAAGCAGAATACTGGATTGAACGAGCTATTAAAATGGCAGAAAAAAGTAAAACCTACAAGGGTGAGGCTCATTCAAGTGTACTTGATTCAAAGTATCTTCGTAAAGGTATGGATTTTTCAGAACTCCCGGAAACATTCGTTATTTTCATTACTGAAAATGATGTTGTGGGAGAAAATGAACCAATATATTTTGTCGAAAGAGTTTTTGTAAAATCCGGCAGATTATTTGGAGATGGAGAGCATATTATATACGTAAATGCATCATATAAGGATGATACAACTGAGCTTGGACGTCTTATGCATGATTTTTTCTGCACGGATCCAAATGATATGGATAATGAAGTTTTAGCAGAAAAAGCTCGGTATTACAAGGAAGATGAGGAAGGAGTGAAAAAAATGTGCAAGGTTTTGGAGGATATGAGAAATGAAGTTAGAGAGCAGGCTTTGGCAAAAGGTATAAAAGAAGGCGAGAAAAAAGGCTTAATCCTTGCATATCTTCAAAGTGAAATTTCTCAATCGGCTGTTATGAGAATATTGGATATTACAGATGATGAGTTTGATGACCTGGTTTCATTTTACAATCAATAAAAGTTTTATTATAATTGGCATGTACCAAGCGGAGAATTAATTTTTCTCCGCTTTTTTATATCATATGGGAAAGCTAAAAAATAAATCGATACATTTTCGGAATTATGATATAATTTCTGTATAATTTACAAGATAAGAAGTAATCCAATACTTCAAACGAGTAAGCACAAGGAGCAACCATGACGATATTTGAACGACTATCAAAATCAAAGTTCAGAAGCAGCTTTCATTTAAAGGAAAAAGACAGAGCGTATATAAACGACAAGGGTATGGAAGTTATAGGTGTGCATGCGGCTGATTTTGTAAAGAAAAGGCTGGCGCCGGCATTTATCGCAAATGACGGAAAGCAGACTCCGACCAAAGGACATCCTGTTTTTATAGCACAGCATGCGACGGCGTGCTGCTGCCGTGACTGTCTTATGAAGTGGCATAGGATACCTAAGGGCAGGGAACTTACGGAGCAGGAGCAAAGATATGTTGTGGATGTTCTTATGACGTGGATAGAAAGAGAGATGAATATACAAAATGAAAAATAACGATAAGACAAATGTAATGCGTGTGCTTGACGGAAAGAAGCTTCCGTACACAAGTCATACCTACGAGCCGGACGCAACGATGAGCGGTGAGGAGATTGCGGCGCTTTTAAATGAAGATAAGGAGAGGGTGTTCAAAACCCTTGTCACACAGGGAAAGTCGGGACAATACTATGTATTTGTTATTCCTGTTGCCGAAGAACTTGACTTGAAAAAAGCAGCCAAGACCGCAAATGAAAAGTCCGTAAATATGATAAAGCAAAAGGAACTTCTTCCGCTTACGGGATATGTACACGGTGGCTGCTCACCTATAGGAATGAAAAAACATTTTCCGACATTTATACATAACACTGCCGAAAACTTTGAATTGATGTTTGTAAGTGCGGGAAAGGTTGGCTTCCAGATAGAACTTAAAACCGCAGATCTTGTAAGTGTTACGGGAAGTAAATTTGCCGATGTGGTGGTTGACGAGTAAAAAATAGTCGCGCCTTTTCATATGGAGATGAATATATAAACAAAAACGCTGCAACTTTCGTTGCAGCGTTTTGCTATTTATTTTATTTATTTATCTCTCTTCTGGTCAAGCATTGCACGAACCTGCATTGAAAGACCGAATAAGTGGATGAAGCCTTCTGCATCCTTGTGGTCATAAAGCTCACCGGTTGTAAATGAAGCAAGCTCCTCTGAGTAAAGTGAATATGGTGAAGTAGTACCGGCCTTGATGATGTTACCCTTGTAGAGCTTGAACTTAACCTCACCGGTTACACGCTCCTGAGTGCTCTCAACAAATGCCTGAAGTGCCTCGCGGAGTGGGCAGAACCACTTTCCTTCGTAAATCATATCTGCAAACTTGTCTGCGATAAGCTTCTTATATGCAAGAGTGTCTCTGTCAAGTATGAGCTCCTCGAGCTGCTTATGAGCTTCCATAAGGATTGTTCCGCCCGGAGTCTCATATACGCCACGTGACTTCATACCGACAACTCTGTTTTCAACGATATCAACGATACCTACACCGTGCTTTCCACCGAGTCTGTTTAATTCACGGATTACATCGGCAACCTTCATTTCCTTGCCGTTTACGGCAACAGGAGTACCTTTTTCAAATTTAAGAGTAACATATTCTGCCTCATCAGGTGCTTTCTCAGGATGAGTGCCGAGTACAAGGAGGTGATCCCAGTTAGGCTCCTGTGCAGGATCCTCAAGTTCAAGACCTTCATGGCTTATATGCCATAAGTTTCTGTCACGGCTGTAAGAATGTGATGCATCAAACGGAAGGTCGATGCCGTGTGCCTTACAATATTCGATTTCGTCTTCACGAGACTGCATGGTCCATTCTGGCTGTCTCCATGTTGCGATAACTCTTAAGTCAGGTGCAAGTGCCTTGATATTTATTTCGAAACGTACCTGGTCATTACCCTTACCGGTAGCACCGTGGCAAATAGTAGTAGCGCCTTCTTTTCTTGCTATTTCTACAAGCTTCTGTGCGATGAGCGGTCTTGCAAATGAAGTACCGAGAAGATACTTGTTCTCGTATACACAACCTGCCTTAACGCCCGGCATAACGAAGTCCTCGCAGAACTCATCTATAACATCAAGTATGTAAAGCTTCTCGGCTCCTGAGTACTTTGCTCTTTCCTCCAAGCCGTCAAGCTCGCTTTCCTGTCCTACATCAATACACACACAAACAACATCAAAATCATAAGTTTCCTTTAACCAAGGAATGATTGCTGTTGTATCAAGTCCGCCTGAGTATGCAAGTATAACTTTTTCTTTCATTTGTTTTTCCTCCTTAAAAATAAAAAATCACTGTACTCGATTATATACTATCAAAGTTATAAATGCAATCGTTTTTTTAACAAAATATGCATAAAATAATGCATAAAAACTGTAATATATGCAATAATATGCATAAAATACATCAAAAATGCAAAAATATTCAAAAAATACTAAAAATATATTGCATATTTGTCGATGCGGTTGTATAATGAGCAAAGTTTATTCCTTATATATAGGAAATTTTTATACAAGCCTTAGAAAAAGGAAAAATCCTAAACGGATTTTTTGAACTCGCTCAAAGCCGCGAGGGGCTCTGTATCATCAGGACTCCGTCAGACACAAGTTGTCTGACACCTCATGATGAGCTTCGCATACGCTCGGAGCAGATAGGAGAAAATTATGAAGACTAAAGTTTATATTGATGGACAGAGCGGAACTACCGGTTTACAAATCTTCGACCGTATAGGGGCGCGCGATGATTTGGAGCTTTTAAAGATTGCGGAAGACAAAAGACATGATATAGATGAAAGAAAGAAATTCTTAAATGAAGCCGATATCGTATTTTTGTGCTTGCCGGATCAGGCGGCTATGGAGTCCGTTTCGCTTATAGAAAATGATAAGGTTAAGGTAATCGATGCGTCAACGGCACATCGTACCAACGACAATTGGGTTTACGGTTTTCCCGAGCTTTCAAAGGAATCAAGAGAAAAGATTGCAAACGGTAAAAGAATTGCCAATCCGGGTTGCCATGCAACGGGCGCAATTTCTTTAATATCACCGCTTATAAATATGGGAATTCTTCCTAAGGATTATCCTATAAATGTTTATTCTCTCACAGGATATTCGGGAGGCGGTAAGGGTATGATTGCCGATTATGAAGCTGATGACAGAGATGTAAAGCTTTCTGCTCCGGGCATTTACGGACGAACACTTAAGCATAAGCATGTACCGGAGATTGTAAAGGTTACGGGACTTGAATATGCACCGTGTTTCCTGCCTGTAGTTGATGATTATTATAAGGGAATGGCAACGACTGTTATGCTTCAAAGCAGACTCTTAAACGGAAAGCCTTCGGCAAAAGATGTTTGTGAGAAGATGAAAGAGTATTATAAGGACGAATTCTTTGTTAAGGTAAGAGATTTCGAGGAAGAAAAGCCGGGAACCATTTACGCAAACACACTGGCAGGAACAAATAACCTTGAGATTGCGGTATACGGATACGAAGATCAGATAGCATTAACGGCACTTTTCGATAACCTCGGTAAGGGAGCTTCGGGTGCTGCAGTCCAGAATATGAACATAATGCTCGGACTCGATGAAAAAACAGGACTTATATAATATTAGATAGAAAAAAGATTCACCTGCGATAGTTTTATATGATACATGCCATGTACAAGCAGGAAAGAAAGGATGAGAAATTATGAAGATAATAAACGGCGGAGTAACCGCAGCTAAAGGATATAAATGCGCAAGTATGCGTGTCGGAATTAAGGCTTCGGGAAGCAACAGGGATTTGATGCTTCTTGTGAGCGAGGTACCTGCAACCTGTGTCGGTACATTTACAAAGAACAAGGTTAAGGCTGCCCCTGTTAAGTGGGATATGGATGTTGTTTACGAGACTAAGAAAGCACAGGCAGTTGTGGTTAATACCGGAATTGCTAATGCCGCAACCGGTGAGCCTGGACTTAACAGCTGCAAGCTTACCGCGGAGGCTGTAAATGAAATTATGGGCATTCCGACTGAGTATGTAATTTGCGGTTCGACCGGAGTTATCGGTCCGCAGCTTCCTATTGAAAAGATTGTAAACGGTGTTAAGGAGCTTTCCGATAAGCTTTCCGATTCACCTGAAGAAGCTGAAAATGCTGCAAAGGCTATTATGACGACAGATACACATAAGAAGGATATTGCGGTTGAGTTTGAAGCGGGCGGAAAGACCTGCCGTATCGGAGCAATGTGTAAGGGATCGGGAATGATTCATCCGAATATGGGTACCATGCTTGGATATATTATGTCTGATGTTGCTGTAGATTATGACCTTGCATTGTCGACACTTCGCGAGATTATCGAAAAGACCTTTAATATGGTTTCGGTTGACGGTGACACATCCACAAATGATACTGTAATATTTATGGCTAACGGACTTGCTTTAAATAATGAGATAAATGACAAAAATTCTAATGACTACAAGAACTTTTATGAAGCACTTTATGAGGTTTGCGAGTTCCTTGCAAAGAATATTGCCGAGGACGGAGAAGGTGCAACAAGACTCTTTACGGCGCATGTAACAGGGGCTCCGGATTATGAAACGGCAAAGATTATTGCCAAGTCGGTTATAACCTCAAGTCTTACTAAAGCAGCTATATTTGGTAAAGATGCGAACTGTGGAAGAATATTCTGCGCAATGGGATATTCGGGTGCGGAGTTTGATCCTGATAAGGTAGATATAACCATGGTAAGCGAGGCCGGCTCGATAAAGCTTATAGATAAGGGTATGCTTCCTGAGTTTTCGGAGGAAGAGGCACTTAAGATTCTTGAGCCTAAGGAAATAACAGCAGAGTGTGAGCTTCATATGGGTGATGCCGAAGCTACCGCCTGGGGTTGCGACCTTACATATGATTATGTTAAAATCAATGCGGATTACCGCTCTTAATATGGAGTAATGAGAAATTATAATATAGGAAGAAATCAGAAAGAAGAGGGATAAATATGATTAACAATAATTCGATGGATGCGGTTCTTGCAAAGGCACAGACACTTATAGAAGCGCTTCCTTATATACAGAAATTCAATGGCACAAAGGTTGTCGTAAAGTACGGCGGAAGTGCTATGGTTGACGAAAATTTAAAATACAATGTAATTAAGGACGTTGCGCTTCTTAAGCTTATCGGTATGAAGCCTATCGTTGTTCACGGCGGTGGAAAGGAAATCAGCGCATGGCTTAAGAAAATCGGTAAAGAGTCTGAATTTATAAACGGACTTCGTGTAACTGATGAAGAAACCCTTGAGGTTGCCGAAATGGTTTTATCAAAGGTAAACAAGAGCCTTGTATCACATATGCAAAAGCTCGGACTCAAAGCCGTTGGTATAAGCGGTAAGGATTCCGGAATTCTTAAGGTTAAGAAGAAATTCAGCGACGGTAAGGACATCGGATATGTAGGAGAGGTTGTTGAGACAGACCACACCCTTATTGATACCCTTATAGAAAATGATTTCATTCCTGTTATAGCACCTATAGGCTACAGCGAAGAGGATTTCCACGGCTACAATATTAATGCAGACGATGCCGCATGTGCAATCGCGACAGCGTTAAATGCCGAAAAGCTTGTATTCCTTACTGATATCGAGGGCGTATTTATGGATCCGGAAGATAAGTCAACACTTGTATCACAGATGACCATAGACGAGGCTCAGAGCTTCATAGATAAAGGTGTTGT
Organism: Lachnospiraceae bacterium; assembly: GCA_017459135.1. Classification (GTDB taxonomy): domain Bacteria; phylum Bacillota; class Clostridia; order Lachnospirales; family Lachnospiraceae; genus Coprococcus_C. Next base: position 8,695 of record JAFSZR010000037.1, read on the forward strand.
AGGTGGCGGTATGCTTCCTAAACTTTCAAACTGTATCGAGGCAATGAAAAACGGAGTATCCCGTGTCCATATGCTGGACGGTCGGGTAGAACATTGCCTCTTGCTCGAATTCTTCACCGAAAAAGGTATCGGAACCGCCATCGTAAATAACTAAACTTCTGTTTCTCACATAATGACCGATATTTGCCCGGGACATATATGGGACTATATAGCAGACGGTTTGCAATACAAATATTTTTTTCTAAATCAGTGCAATCGAATTTCTTATCTTCGCACGAAACCGAAAACTCGCTACGCTCAAACAGTTCGGTTTCTGAGCGAAGCTTTCAAAATTCTCATTGCTGATTTAACGAAAAAAATACACATGTACTTGCAAACCGTCTGCTATATTATTCCCATTATATATGCCCCGAACAAATACCGATAGCTTAAAACAGCACAATATGTGCTGTTTCAAGCTACTGATATAAAGCTTCGACCGGCTGGAATAAATTTAAATATGGCGTAAATAAAAACGCAGTGGGTAGATATAACATTGTCCGATTTGCGTTAAATCAGAAACGAAAATTCGAAGATATTTGCTTTGAAATTGATATGTTTGAGCGAAAGCGAGTTTATCAATTTCATGCAAATAGCAAGAATTGAGTGCTCTGATTTAGCAAATTGAGGACACGTTATAGATACCCACTGCATTTTGGTTTGCGCCATAAAAAAAGACTTCAAACCTGCCGGTCGAAGTCTTTATATCAGTCATTATGCGAGAAACAGAATTTTTACTCTGCGTCGGTTGCAGATGCAGGAGTTGCATTTTCAAGTAAGAAGTCTGTTACCTTATCTTCAAGAGTGTAGAAGATAAGATCATCTTCGGAGTACAACTCTTTGAATTTATCTTCGTCGGTTATGCCGTAGTTATCCATAAGCTCTTGCTTTTTAGCTTTAATTTCATCTGAAGTAGCTTTGATTTTTTCCTGCTTTGCGATGGCACAAACAACTATCTTTTCTTTCATGTAATCTTCAACCATCTGGCTTATATAGTCTCTGAAATCCTGCTCGCTTGCAAATCCGTAATAAACAGATACGTAAGTTGCAAGGTCTGTGCTGTAGCTTTCTGCATTCTTCTCAACTTTTTCAATAGTTGAATTAATTAAATCTTCCATATCCTTTGTAGGATACTCGTTAATGGTTGAGTTATTGATGATGTTTGTTATTATGGTCTGCTTATTTGCTGCTTCGTTATTTTTCTGGTAGGTTTCGGTCATATTATCGCGGATGCTTTGCTCATATTCCTCGATAGTAGATGCATCTGTATATGAAGCAACGAGTGCATCAGTGTACTCAGGCATTGTGGTTTGCTTTATTGAATTTAAGGTTACCGCAAATACTGCTTCCTTGCCTGCAAGGTCAGGGTTTGGTGAATAATCATCCGGGAAAGTTGCCTTTACATCGAATTTATCACCTACTTTGTGACCGGCTATCTGATCCTCGAAGTCATCAATAAATGTTCCCGAACCGAGTGTAATGTCATATCCTTGACCATTTGAATTTCCACCCTCGAATTCTACACCGTCAATGCTTCCTACAAAGTCGATATTTACGGTGTCGCCCATCTTGGCTGTTCCGGAGGTTACATATTCTGTTGTGGAGTAGGTTGACAAAAAGCTGTCTACCTGCTGCTGTACCATATCATCGGTTACTTCGGTAGATACCTGGTTGTATTCTATTCCTTTGTATTCGCCTAAAGTACAGTAGGATGAGTATTTGTCAATCATCTTTTCCTGTTTTTTCTGGCTGCTATCCTTTCCGCAGCCGCTAAGCAATGCAAGACCCAATGTTAAGGCAAGTACACCGCTTATCTTTCTCATTTTTTTCATAATATCATTTCCTTCCATATACTAATGTGATATATTGTTCCTTAAATATATAACACATTTTATGATAAAAATAAAGTGGGATAATTTTAAAATTCATAATAAATTCATACTTTTACACATTTTTTTAATTAAAAGACCTAAAAATAACAATATATTGTAAAAAATATCAAAAAAAACACAATATTTAGTGGACAAAGTGAGACCTCAGTGCTATAATAACTTCTTGCAGGGGATTGTTTATCTCCGAGTGCTTTGAAACAGTACTGAATGATTTTATAGTTAGTTAATTTTTAGGAGATGTACTATGAAGGTTATTAAAAGGGATGGTCATACCGTAACCTATGACCGGTCGAAAATTGTTACTGCCATTCAGAAGGCAAATGCAGAGGTGGAAAGCTGCGAGAAAATTTCAGATGAAAAAATCGAAGAAATTGTACAGGGGATTGAAGCAAAGAATCGTAAGAGAATGTTGGTAGAGGATATTCAGGACATTATCGAGCAGAAGCTTATGGATGATCGCAAGTTTGTGCTCGCAAAGACTTACATTATATATAGATACACAAGAGAACTTGTCCGTAAGGCCAACACAACGGATGATTCCATATTGAGCCTTATTCAGAATCGTAATAAGGATGTTATGGAAGAAAATTCAAACAAAAATGCAACGGTTGCTTCTACACAAAGAGACCTTATAGCAGGGGAAGTTTCAAAGGATCTTACAAGAAGAGTTCTTTTGCCTGAGAAGATTTCAAAGGCACATGATGAAGGAGCAATTCATTTCCATGATGCGGATTATTTCCTTCAACCTATATTTAACTGTTGTCTTATCAATATAAGCGATATGCTTGATAACGGAACGGTTATGAACGGCAAGCTTATCGAAAGTCCGAAGAGTTTTCAGGTTGCATGTACTATTATGACACAGATTATTTCCTCTGTAGCAAGTTCGCAGTATGGTGGACAGTCGGTAGACATCAAATGTCTCGGAAAATATCTTCGTAAGAGTTACAACAAGTACAAGGGCAGACTTGTTGAAGAGTATGGAGATAAGATAGATGATGAGATACTTGAGAAGATGGCAAGAGAGAGACTCAATGATGAACTTCGTTCAGGTGTCCAGACTATTCAGTATCAGATCAATACATTGATGACTACTAACGGACAGTCGCCATTTGTTACGCTTTTCCTTAATCTTGATCCTAAAGATGAGTACATAGAGGAAAATGCAACTATTATAGAAGAGATACTTCGTCAGAGATACGAAGGAATCAAAAATGAAAAGGGTGTTTATGTTACACCTGCATTTCCAAAGCTGGTATATGTTCTTGATGAACATAATTGCCTAAAGGGAGGAAAGTATGATTATATAACTCAGATGGCTGTTAAGTGTTCAGCTAAGAGACTTTATCCGGATTATATCTCAGCTAAGAAAATGAGAGAAAACTATGAGGGTAATGTATTTTCACCTATGGGCTGTCGTTCATTCCTTTCTCCTTGGAAAGATGAGAATGGTAATTATAAGTGGGAAGGACGTTTCAATCAGGGTGTTGTAAGTCTTAACCTTCCGCAGATAGGTATCCTTGCAAAGGGCGATGAGGAAAAATACTGGAAGATACTCGATGAGAGACTTGAGCTTTGTTACGAGGCACTTATGTGCAGACACAATGCTCTTATGGGAATTACTTCAGATGTAAGTCCTATACATTGGCAGTATGGTGCTATAGCAAGACTTAAGAAGGGTGAAAAGATTGATCCGTTGCTTTTGGGTAATTATTCTACTCTTTCGCTTGGATATATAGGCTTGTATGAAGCTACAAAGCTTGTGACGGGCGTAAGCCACACTGAACCTGATGGTGAAGCTTTTGCTATTAAACTTATGAAGAAGCTTCGTGCAGCCCGTGATAAGTGGAAAGCAGAAACAGGTCTTGGATTTGCTCTTTACGGAACTCCTGCCGAGAGTCTTTGCTACAGATTTGCAAGAATCGACCAGGAGAGATTCGGTACTATACCGGATGTTACAGACAAAGGATATTATACAAATTCTTATCATGTTGATGTGCGTGAAAAGATTGATGCATTTAGCAAATTCAGATTTGAAAGTCAGTTCCAGAAGATATCTTCGGGCGGTGCAATCTCATATGTAGAGATTCCGAATATGAGAAATAATCTTGAGGCTCTTGAAGAAGTAGTAAGATTTATATATGACAATATACAGTATGCCGAGTTCAATACCAAGTCTGATTATTGTCATGTATGCGGATATGACGGAGAGATTATCATAAATGATGACAATGAGTGGGAGTGCCCACAATGCGGAAATAAGGATCATTCAAAGATGAACGTTACAAGACGTACATGCGGTTATCTCGGCGAGAATTTCTGGAATGTAGGTAAGACCAAAGAGATTAAGGCAAGAGTGCTCCATCTTTAGAAATAAAAAACCCGAATTGGTTTTTGGAGTTTATCAACCCCCAAAAGTTTAATTAAAAATTTTTGGGGGTTTTTCAATAATAAAGAAGGGCGTTTTTATGAAAAAAAGAAAAAATACTAAATCAATGAAGATAATGCTGTTGGGAAGTCTTATTGTCGCATTTGTGCTTATTCTGGGTACGTATTGGACAGGAAGAAAAGCAAGCAAGGATACAGAGTCGGCAGTACGAAATGTAAGTCTTTTTTATCTCGACGAGCTTGCGGGAAGACGTGAACAGGTAGTTGCTTCAAAGTTAGATGATTATATAAGTGATATGGATATTGCCATAGGTCTTTTGACGAAGGATGATCTTAGCAGTATTGAAAGTCTTCAGGCTTATCAGCTCCACATGAAGCAGCTTTACGGGCTTGAAAAATTTGCGTTTGTGGATGAGA
>JAFSZR010000038.1 GCA_017459135.1 Lachnospiraceae bacterium
GATATATACGAAGTGTACGCATAGCACGTTGGACTTGACGCTATGCTTAATACTTGTATATATCAAGACAGACGCCCTTATTGTTCTTGGAGGATTAGTATGGATTGGAAATTATGGATAACCATACTCGGTTTTGTGCTCTTTCTTGGCTTTGGAATATCGGTTTGGTTGTGTATAGCTGCCATTAAGAGGCAGGAAAGCATCATAATACCCAGCAGACTGCATCATAAAATGAGCGGATACGAGATAATAATTGCAAATGTCGGACTTATATTTGCTGTTGTTATGATAGTGTTTCGTTATTATATATTTTTGCCTGCGGTTATCTGTATGGTGCTTTTCATAATTCTTCTGACCAAAATACAAAGCGGAATTACCGAGGAGGGTGCGCTTATCGACACCACATTTATTGAGTGGGAGTTTATGAAAAGTTACAAACTTGTATATGATGAAAATGATGGAAGCACAATTATTCTAAAAATCAGAGCTAATCGTAAACAGTATGTGCTTGTCTGCAACAGAGAGGACAAGAAAAATATTGAAAAAATATTTACCGACAATAAGGTAAAGGTTACAAAGACAATAAACGAGTAAATAATTGATTTTATGAGGCGCCTTTTTGTGTTGAAAAATTCCGAAGGATTTATTTGGAATTTATTGACACAAGAGGTGCTTTCGTACTATTATATTTGATAGAAAAAAAGATGGGAGAATAATCATGAAGCATTTAATTGATCCAACCGATTTAAGTGTTGAAGAGATTGACGAAATTCTTAATCTAGCACTCGATATAATCGATAATCATGACAAATATAAAGATGCCTGCAGGGGTAAAAAGCTTGCGACTTTATTTTTTGAACCAAGTACAAGAACCAGACTTAGCTTTGAAGCGGCTATGATGGAATTAGGCGGTAATGTACTTGGTTTTTCTTCTGCCGAGTCATCATCAGCGACAAAGGGTGAAAGTGTGGGAGATACGATAAGGGTTGTAGGTTGTTATGCCGACATAATTGCAATGAGACATCCAAAGGAAGGTGCGCCTATGCTTGGCTCGATGGTTTCACCCGTACCTATTATTAATGCGGGTGACGGAGGACATAACCATCCGACTCAGACGCTTACGGACCTTCTTACAATCAAACGCGAAAAGGGAGAATTGAAGAATTTTACCATAGGTCTTTGCGGAGATCTTAAATTTGGACGTACCGTTCACTCTCTTATCAAGGCACTTTCAAGATATGAGGGAATTAAATTTGTACTTATTTCTCCGAAAGAGTTAAAGGTTCCGGATTATATAATCACGGAAGTGTTTGAAAAGAATAATATAGATTATAGGGAAGTTACTACCATGGAAGAGGTTATGTCCGAGCTTGACATAATCTATATGACAAGAGTACAAAAAGAAAGATTCTTCAACGAGGCAGATTATGTTCGTTTGAAGGATACATATATATTGGATAAAAGTAAGCTTAAGAATGCTAAGGATACCCTTACCATTATGCATCCGCTTCCTCGTGTAAATGAGATATCCACAGAGTTGGACGATGATCCTCGTGCGGCATATTTCAGACAGGCAATGAACGGAAAATATGTACGTATGGCACTTATGCTTACGCTTTTGGGGGTGAATGTATAAATGAAAGTAGACAGTATTCAAAATGGAATCGTATTGGACCATATTTCCGCAGGAAAGGCTTTTCAGGTATACCGAGATCTTGAGCTGGATAAACTTGATTGCAGCATAGCAATTCTCCAAAACGTTACAAGTAACAAGATGGGAAGAAAAGATATTTTGAAGATTGATCAGGAGTATGATGTAAACCTTGATGTTCTCGGATATATAGATCCTGACATAACCGTTAGCATAATCAAGGATGGTCAGACCATAGAAAAGAAGAAAGTTGCACTTCCTCAGAAGCTTGTAAATGTAAAAAGATGTAAGAACCCGCGCTGCATCACCTCTGTCGAGCCTGACATTCCGCAGATATTTGTGCTTACAGACGAAAAAAACCGCGTTTACAGATGTGTTTATTGCGAGGCTGATAAATAGTCGGATTAAGGTTTGGAACCCGACAAATAATTTTGGGTTTACTTTTTCAACAAATGTGTTATAATTTGTAAGACTATGTATATGTTAAATACATAAAGTCAAGAGGTGTGAAATGGAAAAGTATGTTATTAAAGGCGGGGTGCCTTTAGATGGTGAAGTAACGATTGCCGGTGCAAAGAATGCGGCTTTGGGTATTCTTGCTGCGGCTATTCTTACTGATGATGAATGTATTATTGAAAATGTTCCTTATGTAGAAGATACGAAGGTTCTTTTAAGAGCTATTGAGGCTCTTGGAGCAACTGTAAAATATATAGATTTACACACTGTATCCATAATGGGAAAGACTATAGACAGAGATAATTTGTGTGTTGATGATGAGTACATTAGAAAAATCAGAGCATCTTACTATTTGCTCGGTTCAATGCTCGGAAAGTTTAAATATGCTCAGGTAGCACTTCCGGGAGGATGCGATATAGGACTTCGTCCGATTGACCAGCATATCAAGGGCTTTGAAGCACTTGGAGCAAAAGTTGATATAGTAAGCGGCGGTAAGGTTGTGGCTAAGGCTGATGAACTTATCGGACGTCACATTTACATGGACGTTGTTTCCGTAGGTGCGACCATTAATATTATGATGGCGGCTGCTCTTGCGGAAGGAAAAACCACTATTGAAAATGCAGCTAAGGAACCTCATATAGTTGACGTTGCAAACTTCCTCAACAGTATGGGAGCAAATATAAAGGGTGCTGGTACCGATGTTATAAGAATCCGCGGTGTACAAAGGCTTGTGGGTACGGAGTATTCTATTATTCCGGATCAGATAGAGGCAGGTACATTTATGACTATGGCTGTTGCTACCAAGGGAAATATTCTTATAAAGAATGTAATTCCTAAGCATATGGAGGCTATATCGTCAAAACTTTCGGAAATTGGTGCAACCGTTATAGAATATGATGATTCTATAAGAGTTATGGCTGACGGAAGAATGAAGTCGACTCAGATAAAGACGCTTCCTTATCCGGGATTCCCGACCGATATGCAACCACAGATGGCAACAACTCTTGCACTTTCATCGGGAAACAGTATTATTACGGAAAGTATATTTGAAAATCGTTTTAAATATGTAAATGAATTGGCGCGTATGGGTGCCAGAATAAAAGTAGAAGGTAATTCGGCAATAATTACCGGAATAGAAAAATACTCGGGAGCTAATCTTGTGGCACCTGACCTTAGAGCCGGAGCGGCATTGGTTATCGCGGCACTTGCAGCTGAGGGATGCAGTACAATAGAAGATATAAAGTATATCTTAAGAGGTTATGAGGACTTCGACGGAAAGATTAGAGCTCTCGGCGGACAGATAGAAATCGTTGATAACGACCGAGATGAACAGAAATTCAAATTAAGAGTCAGCTGATACTTGCCTGTAGGCGGGGGATTTGCCGGATTGGTTAATCGGACAGAGAAAATACAAAAGGATTGTTAGAGTAGGGGGTAAATATATGTCAAAGAGACCGTATTATATTACAACTGCCATAGCATATACATCAGGTAAGCCTCATATAGGTAATACTTATGAAATTGTTTTGGCAGACAGCATAGCAAGATATAAAAGATTTGTAGGATATGATGTAAGATTCCAGACAGGAACAGACGAGCATGGACAGAAAATCGAGATAAAAGCATTTGAGAATCTTTCAACTCCTAAGGAATTTGTCGATGAGGTATCAACTCAGATAAAAGGTATCTGGGATTTGATGAATACATCGTATGATAAATTTATAAGAACCACAGATGCAGATCATGAGAAGCAGGTTCAGAAGATTTTTAAGAAGCTTTATGATAAGGGTGATATTTACAAAGGCGAATACGAGGGCATGTATTGTACACCTTGTGAGTCATTCTTTACTCAGTCGCAGCTTGTAGACGGAAAATGTCCTGACTGCGGACGTGAGGTTTCACCTGCAAAAGAAGAAGCATATTTCTTTAAATTAAGTAAATATAATCCGAAGCTTATTGAATATATCAATTCAAATCCTGACTTCATTCAGCCGGAATCGAGAAAGAATGAGATGATGAATAACTTCCTTCTTCCGGGTGTACAGGATCTTTGTGTATCAAGAACTTCATTTAAGTGGGGTATTCCGGTGGATTTCGATCCTAAGCACGTAGTTTATGTATGGATTGATGCTCTTTCAAACTATATTACCGGACTCGGATATAAGGTGGACGAGCCATGTGATGAAAACTTTAAGAAGTATTGGCCGGCAGATCTTCACCTTATCGGAAAAGATATTTTAAGATTCCATACCATTTATTGGCCTTGTATGCTTATGGCACTTGATCTTCCTTTGCCAAAGCAGATATTCGGACATCCTTGGCTTTTACAGGGAAATAACAAGGCAAATAAGATGAGTAAGTCAAGAGGAAATGTTATCTATGCCGATGATATGGTTAACTTCTTTGGTGTAGATGCCGTAAGATATTTCCTTCTTCATGAGATGCCTTATGAAAATGATGGTGTTATTTCGTGGGAGCTTGTTATAGAAAGAATTAATTCAGATCTTGCCAATACGCTTGGAAACCTTGTTAACAGAACCATTTCAATGTCAAATAAGTATTTTGACGGCGTAGTTACCAATGCGGGTGATGCACAGCCGGTTGATGAAGACTTAAAGAAGACTGTTATGGAGACAAGATTAAAGGTTAATAACTGTATGGACAAGCTCAAGGTTGCGGATGCCATTACAGAGATATTTAATCTTTTCAGAAGATGCAATAAATATATTGACGAGACTGAGCCTTGGGTACTTGCAAAGGATGAGGAGCATACAGACAGACTCAATACCGTTTTATATAACCTTGTTGAGAGCATAATAGTAGGAGCTTCGCTTCTTGAGCCATTTATGCCTGAGACTGCAGAGAAGATTTTGACACAGTTAAATGCCGAAAGAAGAAGAGTTACAGAGTTATCAAGCTTTGGTCTTTATCCTTCGGGTACAAAGGTAACGGCTGAACCTGAGATCTTGTTTGCAAGAATTGATGCGGAAGCTTTGCTTGAAGAAATAGAGAAGAAGTTTCCATCTAAGCCGGAAGAGCCTGAAGAGGAAAAGCCTAAGAAGGAAAAGAAGCCGGAGATTAAGATTCCTACTATAGAGACTAAGCAGAAAGAACAGATTACTATAGATGAATTTAATAAGATGTCACTTCAGATGGGTGAAATCTTATCTTGTGAAGAAGTTAAAGATTCAAAGAAACTTCTTTGCTCGCAGGTTCAGGTAAACGGAAAGGTACTTCAGATAGTATCGGGAATTAAGAATTTTTACTCGCCTGAGCAGATGGTTGGAAAGAAGGTTGTTGTAATAACCAATCTTAAGCCGACAAAGCTTGCGGGAGTTTTATCGGAAGGTATGCTTCTTTGCGCAGAGGACTTCGAGGGTAACCTTGCGCTCCTTACTGCAGAAAAAGATATGCCGGCCGGAGCAATGATTAGCTAATCAGTATTGGTGATAGATATATAAGCAAAAAACAGGCTTATACGAAGTACATGCATGGTATGCTATGCTTAGCACTTGTATAAGCCTGTTTTTTTCCTGCTGTAGTAATGTCAGTCATCGAATCCCGAAAGATTCTGTGATATGGATTTGAAGTCGTTATAATATATCAGGCTGACGATACGCCCCGATACATCATTTACTATAACTACAAGACAATCATTTGTATTCTCATTATAATAAAATTCGCTCGTTGACTTTCCCGAGAACATATCCGTCAATACTACGAAATAATCCGTAAAGTCGTAGCTTGTTTTATCGTGCACCTGATTGGCATCATCGTTTAGCTTAAGACCGAACATACTGTATTTTTCGCTTTCAATCTTTACACCCTTTTGAACCCCGTCTATGTATATGACGGATATTTCGCCGTTTGAGCTTACGGATACCTTACCTTTTGAGTAATGATGAATTCCGGGAACTTTTTCCGGTGAATCTTCAAGCGTAATATTAAGTTTCTTTTCTATTTCTTCTTCCGACTTGTTCACATATTTTGTTATATCTTTTGTATTATCCATTTTTTTGAGCATATGTTTGACAACACCTGAAACAACAGCTATGACCAGAAATAAAACGGCAATTTTAATAATTGTCATATAACCGTCTTTCTTCTTTTGGTTCATTGATATTTCGTCAATATTCGGAATATCGGTTTTGATTACGACGGGTTCATATTCAAATTGTTGCATATATTCCGATGTGTCATTTTTGTGGGAAGCATAGTTTGATGGCTGCCCGGTATCTTTGTTATCGTTGTTTGTTTTTAATTGTAACCCCATAAACAGTCTCCTTTTTTGATTGTTGTAAAACTTATTGTCCGAAGCCGCAGCTGCTTCCTATGTTATATATTCCGTTAAATGGAAGATTTTCCGGTATATTGTCTCCCCATGCGTGAGGCATGGATACCCAATCGATATAATCTGCCGGCAACATATCTAAAGGTGTTCCTTCAAGGATAAGTAAGTACATTCCGCCGTCATCTATACCGTATACATTGGAATAAACATATCTTACAATGTAATCTTCACCGCCATAATTTTCTTTTTTGAATTCTTCGCCGTTTAAATCCGAGTGCTCGGTTATTTCGACAGACATCTCATATATACCTTCTTCGGCCTTGTCTTCGATTGTAAATTTGCCGGAACAGGTTCCGACGTAAATAGTTGAGTCATAGCCGTCTCCGGAATCACCCAAATCACTGTCGTGATAAGTTGCCTCAAAGGTTCCGTCTTCATGTAATGTAAGATCCGTACTCCATCCGCCTGCACCGCTTGCGAAATAGTATTCGCCGGCAGCTTCTTTAGGAAACTCTATATCATTTTTGTCATTGTCTTTGCCGTCGGATACGGCTATACCTTCAAGACGTATGTATTCCTCGCCGTTTTCATCAAGATATTGATAATACTCAGGTCCGTTGTCGGATGAACATACGGCGCATACATTTATAAACCCGTCACGTGTTTCATCTTCTCTGTCGGTAAAATCAGGCTCGTAATAATCAGCTGCCGGAATAAACTTAAATGTTTCGCCCTGTTTTAACAAAACATCATAGTGTATATTGTGATCGAGTCTCGGTACATTTGTTATTTTTACAAAATAAGTATATGTGCCGTAATCGATATCGGGAGAAAATGCCTCGGGAAGAAGCGAAGGAATATCTATTCCCGTCATTTCTTTAAATGCTTCAAGTTCTTCTTTGTTAAACAATACATAATTTCCGTCAAGATTCTCCAAATATCCGCATTCGGAATAACCGAAATAATAGTTGTTAGGAGTGAATAATGTTACATATTCGTTGTTTTCGGAGTTTAAATCCATACCGCCCGCATTGTTTCTTACTTCGATTGCATGTTTATCGGTCGGAAGCTTTTCTGTATCTCCGGTTGCTTCAATTAAGATTAATTCGTCGGTTTTTTTGTTATAAAACTGGAGTGTGCTTTCACCCGCATCGCATGCGGAATTTTCACTGGTATATTCAGCATTCGGATCCACCTGCATACCTTCGCAATAGATTTTTTCAACCTTGCTTGGGTCACATTTGCCCGTAGGCTCGGAATTATCCCTGATTATTTCAAGCATATCATAAAGTGAATAAGTTTCATCGCTGAAATAGTATTCCGGAATATAATTATCGCAAAGATCATAGCGGTATATATCACCCGAACCTGTTAAGAACCATCCGTTTTCTTCATAGCCCCAGGCATAATTGGAATAATTGCTTATCAAAATTATGTCCTCAGGGGAATAATCAAGTTCAACATTGCCTGTTTCTTCCGTTGTTTCGGATGTTTCTGTTTTTGAAAAAGGACTATGCTCGGAATCCGAAGATTTTCCGCAGCCTGTAATTGAGAATATCAGCGTTGCCGATAATAATAGACTTAACATTTTTTTCTTCATAATAAATTACCTCCCGTAGCGTTTATATAATATACGTTGGGGTTCGTTATTTTTATGGTAAGTATAACATTTTACTTATGATCTGTCACGAAATAATTAAGAGTATGCTTTCGGGATTTTTTCTTTCGGTACACGGGAGTTCCGATTTTGTATTATTTGCGTTTATTTTGTGGTTATGATATAATTAGGCATCTATATGTAGGAGGATATGGATTTCGAAAGGTTAAAAACCTTAGCGCCAGTGCCTGTATATCTGCACGGACAATAACATAAGATGTTATTGGGATACTTTTTCAGGCTGACGAGGAGGAAGGTTATCGAAAATTCGGCGGATGCCTTCCCGTACATTTACCGGGTGCGATATGTAAGATTAAATATGAGGGTAACTTCAAAACAGAGGTCTTACAACCGGTAAAGGAAATCGTATATTATTTTATAAGGAGAATAATTTTATGTGCGGAATTATTGGATTTACAGGCGTTATTCCGGCTAAAGACATTATAATTAACGGTCTGGAGCAGTTGGAATACAGAGGATATGACAGCGCCGGAGTTGCGCTTTTATCAGACGGAGATATAGTTTTAAGAAAAAGAACCGGTAAGGTTGCGGAACTAAAGAAGCTTTGTGAGGCAGAGGATATGCCTGCTACCTGTGGCATCGGACACACACGTTGGGCTACTCACGGAGGCGTAACCGATACAAATGCCCATCCTCACAGATGCGGTAAGGTAGTTCTTATCCATAACGGTATTATAGAAAACTACCGTGAGCTTATAGTAGAGTACGGTTTACAGGACACAATCGTTTCCGAGACGGATTCGGAGGTAGTTGCGGCACTTATCGATAAGTTTTATGAGGATGATCCTTACAAGGCAATTAAGCAGGTCGTTAAGCTTTTATCCGGTGCATTTGCACTTTGCATAATGTTTCAGGATATACCGGGCAAGATATTTGCCATAAGAAATGTCAGCCCTATGGTTGCGACCTCGTGTGAGAAGGGTTCGGTAATCGCATCCGATCTCACGGCACTCATAGCATTTTCCAAGGAGTATTTTGTTGTACCTGAGTACCATATACTTACACTTTCAAAAGACGGAATAGATGTAAAAGATTTAAAAGGCAGAGAAGTAAAACCTAATATTCTTACCGTCAACTGGGACATAAAGAGTGCTCAAAAGGGCGGATATCCGTTCTTTATGCTTAAGGAAATATATGAACAGCCGGATTCTATAAGAAATACAGTTGTACCACGTATTTCGGAGGGACTTCCTGATTTTTCCGAAGACGGTGTGGATGATGCGGTATTTGAAAACTGTACCAATATTATGGTTGTAGCATGCGGAACCGCAATGCATGCCGGTATGGTTGGAAAGCAGCTTATTGAAAGAAAACTCAGAATCCCGGTAAATGTTGAGATAGCTTCGGAGTTCAGATATAAGGATCCGATAATAGATGAGCATACGCTTACCATAGTTTTATCGCAGTCGGGTGAAACAATAGATACTCTTGAGGCATTAAAGCTTGCCAAGTCAAAGGGTTCAAAAGTTTTATCAATTGTAAACGTTAAGGGTTCAACCATAGCACGTGAGAGCGATTATGTGCTTTATACCCATGCAGGTCCGGAGATTGCGGTTGCAAGTACAAAAGCATATACAGTCCAGGTTTCGGCTATGTATCTTATAACCTGCAAGCTCGGTCTTGTTAAAAATATTCTTTCCAAGAAAGAAGCTAAGGAATTCATAACAAAGCTTATGAATACTCCGAATGTCATCGAAGAAACATTGAAAAATGCAAATAATATAAAGAGAATCGCAAATCATATCAAGCTTGCACCGGATGCGTTTTACATCGGAAGAGGTCTTGACTATGTAATGAGTCTTGAGGCTGCGCTTAAGCTTAAGGAAATTTCTTATGTTCATGCCGAAGCTTATGCTGCGGGCGAGCTTAAGCACGGAACAATCGCACTTATAACCGAAAATGTTCCTGTTATAGCACTTGCAACGCAGGAAGATGTATATGCAAAAGTTATATCCAACATAAGAGAGGTAAAGGCGAGAGGTGCATATGTCGTATTAATCAGCATGGATGAGGAAGTTCATGATGATAAGATTTGCGATAAGCACATTCGTATACCTAAGCTTGATGCTGAGTTTACCGCATTTGCAACGGCGGTAATCCTTCAGCTTATAGCTTACTATACATCCGAAGCCAAGGGACTCGATGTTGATAAACCTCGTAACCTTGCAAAATCGGTTACAGTAGAATAAACTCCTGCCTTCCGCAGAATGACTGACATAAAGACTTCTGCTGGCTGATTTAATATTTGGCCTACATGACGTAAGTTAAACACAGTGGGTAGTTATAACGTATCATCAATTTGCTAAATCAGTACACTCAATTCTTGTTATTTGCACGAAATTGATAAACTCGCTTCGCTCAAACATATCAATTTCTGAGCAAATACCTGCGAATTATCGTTGCTGATTTATCGCAAATCGGATAATGTTATAACTACCCACTGTGTTTTCTTTTACGTCATATATAGTTCTTTGATTTCGCCAGCAAAAGCCTATATGTCAATTTTACTGCGGGAGGCAGGAGTTTATTCGGCGTCTTCCGGTGTTGCTTCCGGAATGGTTACATCGGTTGTGTTGATCATGGCGGCATCGATTCTCAAGAAGTCACGTTCGCTTATGTAGTAAGTATCGCCGTCAACCACGATTTCCACGGTTACGGTTACCGGATCTGCATAAGTCATATTTGTGGCAGCTTCGTTTAAGATGTCGATTATTCCTGTAGAAAATTCTGTTTCGTATTGCACCAAGGTGTAGTCGTTGTATGCACCGTTTGCTACACCTTCATTGAATTTGTTTACGTAACCGGCTACGTCTGCCGAAGACTGTGCAAAAAGATTTATAGGATAAATTGTTACATCTACAAGATATACGCTTCCGTCCTTTCTAGCAGGGGAAACCTTGTAATTAACCTTGCTGTAAATGTTCTTGGCAAGTTCTACATATTTGTCCATCATTTCGGAAGCATCCGAAATGGTAATTCCGTAGTAAGTAAGAATGTTGTTTGCAAGAAGATTGGCATTTGCCTCGTATAAGGCATCGGCGTCTTCTTTGCTTGCTCCGGTGGATTTTATATATTCTTCCGAAACCCCCAGATAGTTAATAGCTATAAGACTTTTTACATATTCCTGATATTTCTTTTCGTAATTTTTGCCGCAGGCACATAATGAAAGAACAAGCAGCAAACATAATAATACGGATAATAATCTTTTTGATTTAATATTCATCGAAAAAACCTCACATAATAAGTAAAATTATAAATGTTGCCATATACAATCGATGTATACTGCTGCAGGCGGCTTTCCGACCTGCCCGCAGCTAATTGTAACACATAAGAAAAATAAATGCGATAGGAAAATATAAATAGTAGTAAAAAATATATTTTCGTTGTAAAAAATGAGTGCATATTGTCAATTCGTGTGGTATAATAACGAATGCAAGCGAAAATCAAGCGACGGCGAAGCCGGCATTTGAATTTTCGCGATGAGTTATCGAGCAAGCCATCTGCGAAGCAGATGAGCGAGTAGCGAAGCTACGTGCTTGCGAGATACTTGATAGACACAAGCGAGTAGCGAAGCTACGTGCTTGCGAGATATGATTAAAGACATATGCGTCTAAACCGTATATAAAGGTGAAAGGGGAACAATTAAGATGGAGTTGCAGATAAAAACAGCATCATTCGGTGGTTATGACAAAAAGGCTACAGAGCTTTATATTGAGGACTTAAACAAGGAACATGAAAAAGAGGTTGAGGAATTAAAAGCGAATATATTAAAGCTTAGTGAATCAGTTAAGAATCTCCACACAATGAGAGAGGTAAATCTTAATGAATCCAGCAGCACCATAGATAATCTTAAAAAAGTAAATGACGAACTCCAGGTTGAGCTTACTCAGATGAAGGATCAGTTAGAAAGTTATAAGACAAGAGAAGAAGAATCGGCTATGAGATATGAGTCTATTTCAAGAACGCTTTTGCAGGCAAGAGAAAGCGCGGATTCTCTTATGGCACAGACTCAGAAAGAGTGTAAGGAATTAACGGAAGAAACAAATGCTGAGTGCCAGAGACTTGCCGATGAGACAAATGCTGAGTGTGAAAGATTAAGAAATGAGACTCAGTACGCATGCGATCAGCTTAATTCAGAGACACAGAGTGCATGTCAGGAGTTAAGAGAAACTACTTATGCGGACTGCGAAGAATTAAAGCGCACTACCAAAGAAGAGACAGATGCGTTAAAAGAGGAAACAGAATACAATTGCCGAGTTCTTACAGAGCAGACAAATGCTGAATGCGAAGAGATGCGTAACCAGGCAAGAGTAGAGGCATATAACACAAGAATGTCTGTTAAGAGAGAATGCGAGAGCGTAAGTGAGTATATGTCAACTCTTCTTAAATCCGTTGACAACGTTGTGGAAGCATGTAAAGAAACAAAGACAGTTGCAGATCAGGCATTTCCTGATTTGGAAAAATAATCAGCAAATAGGGTAATCTATCATGTGGCTGTTGCATGAATATGCAGCAGCCATTTTATAACAAAGAAAAAATTGGGGAGGAGTCCGTTATGATTTTTGAAAACAAATTTCTTTTAAAAGCATTAACCAAGTCGGGTTATGTGGTAATAATAAAAGAATATAATCCGGAAGAAGATAAAATTGCATTAAAATATATTTCGCCTAACGCAGGCATAATCGGAATGAATCCCGAAATGATAAACAAAGGTTTCAAACTTACGGAGGATTATACATTTCCGGAAGACAGAGAAAAAGTAAAGGCACTCGTAAAAGATGCGATAGATTGTAAAACCAAGGAATACTATCAGAAATACAGAATAGTCGGAGATGATGGAGAGGTATACAATGTCGGAAACGAAATGAGTATATCCGAGGAAAAAGATGGAAACATAATATTGGAATATTATATTTCGAGGGTTGATGATTCAAAGGAGACTAAAAAGAAAGTTGAGTCGCAGCCTAAAAAACAAAAAAAGGTTGAAAATGTTGAGGAAAGTTTTGACCTTATAAAAAAGGATGAGGTCATGGAAAATGCCATGAAGGCTTTTTCCAATATAACGGGGCTTTATTCGGCGTATGTGGATATAGACGGAAAAATGATTTATAATCCGACGGGTCCCGGAGCACATCTCGGAGTTTTTTATGATGCGTTCGAAAACCCGGAATATCACAATAATTTTGAAGATTTAAAAAATGAAATATTGGCAACGAATGAACCGATAACGTTACCTTCTAAAATTGCGAGCGGCGGAAACATAATGGCGGCTCCGATCAGAATGAGCGGAAGTATAACCGGTATTTGGATTGTTGCGGCATTTTCCATTGAAGAGAATGCAAAGTTTAAGCAATATTTTCCTGATTTTTGCGATGTAGCGGCTTTTATGTCCGACTATGTAAACAAAAAAATATCCGCTGAGGTGGAGGTCGCAAAAACCAAGGGTGTCGGAGCAAAGCTTAGAAACGAACTTGCGGGACAAAATATTATTTCGAATGCATTATCCAAGATAAACAGCAATTTATATGATTCGATAAACGAGGTATTGGAGGAGACGCTGGCGGAAGTATGTAATCATCTTAATCTTGCCATTTCCTTTATATATACACGTTCAAAGCACAATGTAAAAGAGTATAAGATACGTAATTTCTTTGACATAATGGGAAGACAGCCGGATTCGGATCTTTTGGAAACCCTTGCCGGAAACCTGTTTATAGTTGAGCAAAACATTAAAAACGGCGGCGGTATACATCTTGTTGACGGTGCGAATTTCACAAGAGAATCAAAGCTTAGCATAATGCGTTATAATATGAAGGCGGTTATTGCATATCCTATCTATTTAAAGGGTAAACTTAACGGAGTGGTATTTTTCTGCGAAGACAGAAATGAAAGAGTTTTCTCCAAAGAGGAATTGAGATTCCTTAAGAGTATCACTTTGGTTATACAGAATATGATTGAAAACGCTGTCGGCGATGATAATATAAGAAATGTGAATAAACATCTGATAGAAACATACAATAGTTTTGATGTCGGAGTATTTGTAAGAGATGCGTCATCGGGCGAGGTTCTGTTTTCCAATGATAAGATGAATGAGCTTATGGGATATGACTTTTTGGGAACCGACAGCAGGGTTATAGTAAGTGATTTGCATGACAGATTTGACAGTATAGCAACCATGAGAAAACCGTTTATGACCAATGAAAAGGTTGCAAAGTGGAGAAGTTATATCGAAAAGCTCGACAGCATAGTTGATATAACCGAAATTAAGATGGAATGGCTGGACGGAGAACCGGCTTCATTAATAATTTTAAGAAAAGCTAATGAAATATAAAAATATGACGATATATATGATAGCTGGAAAGGAGTAAACGATGGCAAGTTCGGATATAGGGATAGATTTGGGAACAGCCAGCGTACTTGTCTATGTAAAGGGCAAAGGTGTGGTTTTAAGAGAACCTTCGGTCGTTGCATATGACAGAGATGCAGATAGAATAAAAGCTATTGGCGAGGAGGCCAGGCTGATGTTGGGAAGGACCCCGGGCAATATAGTGGCAGTACGTCCACTTAGGCATGGGGTTATTTCTGATTCTACGATTACCGAAAAGATGCTCAAATATTTTATTCAAAAGGCAGTAGGAAAGAGCTTTTTCGGAAGAAGACCGAGAATCAGCGTATGCGTACCTTCGGGAGTTACCGAGGTTGAGAAAAAAGCAGTTGAATATGCTACTTATCAGGCAGGCGCAAGAGATGTTTATATAATTGAGGAACCTGTTGCGGCAGCGATAGGAGCCGGAATAGATATTTCAAGACCTTGCGGAAATATGATAGTTGACATAGGAGGAGGAACCTCCGACATAGCGGTTATTTCACTTGAAGGAACGGTTGTAGGCACATCTATTAAGGTTGCCGGAGATGATTTTGATGATGCAATCGTCAGATTCATGAGAAAAAGACATAATCTTCTTATAGGCGAAAGAACTGCGGAAGATATAAAGATAAATATAGGAACCTGTTATAAGAGACCTGAGAACATAACTATGGATATAAGAGGACGAAACCTTGTTACGGGCTTGCCGAAGACGGTAACCGTTTCATCGGATGAGACTGAAGAAGCCTTAAGAGAGGTAACCGCTCAGATTGTGGATGCGGTTCATTCGGTCCTTGAAAAGACGCCGCCGGAGCTTGCGGCGGATATAGCCGACAGAGGAATTGTTCTTACGGGAGGCGGAGCACTCTTACATGGTCTCGAGGAACTTATAGAGGAAAATACGGGTATAACAACTATGACGGCGGAGGAACCTCTCACAGCTGTTGCAATAGGAACCGGAAAATATATTGAGTTTTTAAGCGAGAAAAAATAGGAGTGATATTATGGTAAGAGGCCTTTATACAGCGTGGACCGGACTCAGAAACGAAGAAAAGCGTATGGATGTTGTTACAAACAACATGGCAAATGCCGATACAACCGGATTCAAAAAGATAGATGCGACATCCCAGTCCTTCGCAAGACAGCTGGCAGTCAAGATAGATGATAATACCGAAGGACCAAACATAAAACGAGGAATCGGCGGTGTAGCACTCGGAACCAAAATCGGTGAGACATTTTACGATATGTCGCAGGGTGGTTTCCGTGAAACCGGAGACGTATATAATGTAGCCATAGGTGGCACTGGTTTTTTTACCATAAGAATGACCGATAAAGAAGGAAATGCACATATAAGATATACGCGAGACGGTGATTTTACAGTAACAAAGGAAGGTTATCTTCAGACAAAGGACGGCGATTCGGTGCTTGATGAAAACGGAAATCCGATTCAGATACCAAATGCTAATTTTGTTGATGTTGCCATAGGTCAAAACGGAGACATATATGCCGATAATACTTATGTGGCTACCATAGGACTTACGGACTTTGAAAGTTATGATTATCTTTCAAGCTACGGCGAAAATATGTATGAGGCGGTTGACGGAGCTGTACAGAAACCTGCTGATGCAACACTCACACAGGGATATCTGGAAATGTCCAATGTTAATATGGTAACTGAAATGGTAGATATGATAGCCATTACAAGAGCATACGAAACCAATCAGAAAATGGTTCAGACGATAGATGATATACTTGAAAAGACCGTAACAATCGGTCAGGTTTAGGATAAAGGAGGTATAAGATTATGATGCGTTCACTGTGGACTGCTGCTTCCGGAATGAGAGCACAGCAGACAAATGTAGATACAATAGCAAACAATGTGGCAAACGTTAATACATCGGGATATAAGACACAGCAGGCAAGCTTTAAGTCACTTTTATATCAGAACCTCCAGTCTAAATCGACTAACAATGCGGGTGATTTAAAACCTGTAGCTGCAGAGGTTGGACTCGGTTCAAGAACGGCAGCCATAACAAGTATGTTTACACAGGGTGAGCTTCTTGCAACGGAAGATCCGTTTGCTGTAGCTATCGAAGGTGATGGTTTCTTCCAGGTAAGAACCATCAACGGAGAACTTCAATATACAAGAGACGGAAACTTTATCGTTTCACCTATGGATAACGGAAATCTTCTATGTACATCCGACGGTTTCCCGGTACTTGATACAAATGGTCAGAATATAATACTTCCTAAAAACAGAGTAGCTACGGATGTTCAGATAGATGACACTGGAAAGCTCGGATTTGCGGGAGATGACGGAAACTTCCAGGCACTTATAAATAACGGACAGGAAGTAAGATTTGGATTATATCAGTTCAATAATCCGGCAGGATTACATAAAGAAGGAAATAATAACTTTTCTGTAACGCTTGCTTCGGGCGAGGCGGTTGCCGAGCAGGGTAATGCAACACTTACACCGAGTAAGGTGCACCAGTTCTACAGAGAAGGCTCAAACGTAGATGTGGCAAATGAAATGGTAAATCTTATAGTTGCACAAAGAGCTTACGAGATGAACTCAAAAGCAATACAGGCAACGGATGAAATGATGCAGCAGGCAAACAATTTGAGATAGTGTGGACACGGGGGATTGTCCCTGATATACAAAATGTGTCGTTTAAGGAGAGATTATTATGGATATTATAGGAACAACCGATTATTCATCTATAATTAAATCAACGCAGTCAACGGATGTTGAGAAAAGCCTTAAATCAAAGGATAAAAAAACTCAGACCGATGAAGAAATGATGGAAGCCTGTAAGCAATTTGAGCAATATATGATTGAACAGGTTTATAAATCCATGGAAAATACCATTATGAGAGCTGACGACGAAAAAGGTGATTATGAGAAGATGTTTGGCGATATGCGCGTTCAGCAATACGCTAAAACGGTAACCGATCAGGGCGGTATAGGACTTGCCAAACAGCTTTATGAATCGATGAAAAGAAATACACCACAAGAGATAGATTTATGACACGTGAAGGTATAATAGAAAAAATTATTTATAAAAATGATGAAAATGGATACGCCGTTTTTTCCGTAGAAGGAGAAGACGGCGATGAAATATTTGTGGGCACCCTTTTCGGAATAGGAGAGGGCCTATATATTATTGCGGAGGGAGAATTCGTAAATCATCCGCAATATGATGTACAATTTAAGTTTTCAAGCTGCGAGATACGTATGCCTGAAAATATAATCGGAATCGAAAGATATCTTGCTTCGGGAATAGTTAAAGGAATCGGCGAGGTTCTCGCCAAAAGAATTGTCAAAAAATTCAAACAGGATACCCTAAGAATAATTGAAGAAGAGCCGGAAAGACTGGCGGAAATAAGCGGAATATCCGAAAGAAAGGCAATGGGTATAGCAACATCTTATGCTGAAAAAAAGGAATTCCGACAGGTTATTATATTTCTGTCCGAATACGGAATATCCGTTAATACAGCCATAAAAATCTATAATGAGTATGGTGACAGAATATATGACATAATTCAAAACAATCCATATAAAATCGCTGAGGATATAGCGGGAATAGGATTTAGAACGGCTGACGGAATCGCAAGAAGGATGGGGATAGAGAAAAATTCCGAATTCAGAATACGTTCTGCCATAATATATGTACTCAATTCCGCAGTTATGGACGGGCATATGTATCTTCCAAGGGAAGAACTGATAAGAAGAACGATTCTTCTTACAAGAGAAACGGACGGCATAAGCTATGAGGAGGAATTTTCTTACGGATATGCGGAATATGAAAGCGAAAACAGTGCTGTTTCCGTATTTGAGGAGGCAGCAGAGCTAATAGAGGATCAGCTTGCGCAGCTTGCCATAGAAAGCAGGCTTATAATAAAAAACGTAGACGGCACGGATGCTGTATATGTTGCGGCAAATTATTATATAGAGCTTAATACCGCAAGGATGCTTTTGGACTTACAATTAAGATACGAGATGCCGGAGCACGAACTTGAAGCGGCGATTATAAATGTTGAGAAAGACATGACCGTCAAGCTTGACGATACACAAAAAGAAGCTGTCAAATCTGCCGTAACTGCCGGAGTTGCCATAATAACGGGTGGACCCGGAACAGGAAAAACAACGATAATAGATGCGATTATCAGATATTTCCTTAAAAAAGGAATGGAGATAAGACTTTGTGCACCGACAGGTCGTGCGGCAAAAAGAATGACCGAATCAACAGGGCAGCCTGCAGAAACCATACACAGACTTCTTGAATTTTCGGGAGTCCCGGAAGACAGCGAAAGAGACCACAGATCCCTTAAATTCGGCAGAAATGCGGATAATCCGCTGGAATGTGATGCGATAATAGTTGATGAGATGTCAATGGTGGACAGCTTTATTTTCTACTCGCTTTTGCAGGCGGTTATGAACGGGACCAGGCTTATTTTGGTGGGAGACATAAATCAGCTTCCGTCGGTAGGGCCGGGAAATGTTTTAAAGGATATCATTAATTCGGATTGCTTCCCTGTTACAAGACTTACAAAGATTTTCAGACAGGAAAGCGGAAGTGATATAGTTTATAATGCACACAGGATTAATCAGGGTGAGCATATCGATATAACCAATAAAAATAAAGACTTTTTCTTTATACCGAGAGTGGGAGCGCAGGCTCTAACCAATGAAGTTAAAGAGCTTATCGTTAAAAATCTTCCGCCTTATCTCGGTATAAACGCCAGAGATATTCAAGTTCTAACACCTATGAAGAAAAATGAGGTGGGAGTGGAAAAGCTGAATGTCAAACTGCAGGAGTTTATCAATCCCGCATCTTCAAAAAAAGATGAAGTTGAAAAGAATGACGTGATTTTCAGAACCGGCGATAAAGTGATGCAGATAAAAAACAATTACAAGCTGGAGTGGAAAATATACGGAGAAAGAGGATTCAGCATCGAGGAAGGTGTAGGCGTATTTAACGGAGACATGGGCATCATAAGTGATATAAGTCATTTTGATGAAGAGCTTACGGTGCTTTTTGATGACGGAAGAACGGTTGTATATCCGTTTAACGGACTTAATGAATTAGAGCATGCATTTGCGGTTACCATACATAAATCGCAGGGCAGCGAATATCCGGTTGTTATAATACCGCTCCTTAGCGGACCGCCAAAGCTTTTGAACAGAAATCTTATTTATACTGCCATTACAAGAGCCAAACGAATGGTGGTTATCGTGGGAAATATAAATCTGGTAAATCAGATGATAGATAATAAGGAAGAGCAGAAAAGATTTACAACTCTCTCAAAAAGACTTCAGGAGATAATGAACGGTATATGATTAAAACGAATTTAAAATTCAAAAAAGCCGTAAAAAGAATATTTGAAAAAATCAAACAACTGCTTTATCCGCCTGTTTGCCCTCTTTGCGAGGAAGTGCTTTTGGGTGGAAAAACAAGAATTTGTGATGATTGCCGGAAGAAGATTTCGTATCCGACCGAGCCTTTATGCTTAAAATGCGGTAAGGAAATTGATGATACGGAAGCGGAATATTGCCGTGATTGTCTGGATAAACCCAAAAGTTTTGTAAAGGGCTTTCCGGCTATGGTATATAAAGAACCAGTTCGAAGAAGCATTGTTAAATTTAAATATCAAAACCGATCATCTTACGCAGATTGTTTTGCACAGGAAATTATAAAAACACACGGAAGAGAAATACTTGATATTTCTCCGGATGTGCTGATTCCCGTTCCTGTACATAAAAAGAAGCTTGAAAAAAGAGGATATAATCAAGCTGAGGTGCTTGCGAAAAGCCTCGGAAACTATCTGAATATACCGGTTGATTCGGAAATTCTTAAGAGAACGGTAAATACTATACCGCAGAAGCTTTTATCCGATGAAGAAAGACAAAAAAATTTAGAAAAAGCTTTTATATCGAATAAAAAACAAGTACAATATAGGTGTGCAATGCTGGTGGATGATATATATACTACGGGAGCGACCGTTGAAAGCTGTACGAAAGCTTTAAAATCGGCCGGAATACGTGAAGTTTATTATACCGGCATATGTATAGGAAGAGATAAATAAAGCAAAAAAACGAAAAAAATAAATAAAAAAGGAGATTGATATCATGGAAGTAATGAATTGTACAAGATGTAAAAGACTTTTTAACTGGGTAACAGGCGAAAAAATCTGCGCAAACTGTAAGAAAGAGCTGGAAGAAAAATTTCAGGAGGTAAAGCA
>JAFSZR010000039.1 GCA_017459135.1 Lachnospiraceae bacterium
AGAGATTTGCTTACAGCTTCCTTCAGATTCCACCTCACGATGGACACCCTTGCTGTTCGGCTATACACTTCCCACTATCTGGGCGTGTTTGGGACTTACACCCGTTAGAGCGCGCCCATGGCGCGCAAACATAAAAACGGCAAGCCATCGGGCCTGCCGTTTTTTATAAATATTAAAGACGATTAACTGCTACAGATAATCTGGAAATCTTTCTTGAAGCATTGTTCTTGTGGTAGATTCCCTTTGAAGCTGCTTTGCTGATCTCTGAAGTTGCAACCTTAAGTGCTTCCTCAGCTGCTGCCTTATCCTTTGCTGCGATAGCTGCCTCAACCTTTTTAATCATTGTCTTAACCTTAGACTTGATAGCTTTGTTTCTTAAAGTCTTAGTCTCGATAACTTTAATTCTCTTCTTAGCAGATTTGATATTAGCCAAATCAGACACCTCCATAATCAATAAAATAGTTAACAGTATGTATATAATTTCAATTTGGTCAAGACACGTACAATATACCCACACCACCAGATATATCGGACCAATTGGAATTTTTAACTTGTGCATTCAAACACGCAATAGTTAGAATATCAAAAAGAACATCGTATGTCAAGTAAAATTTCAACGAAACTTTCGATAAAAAAGCTTATTTTACTTATCTGTCTTCTCCCGAGCTTTCTATGATAAGCTTGTTGTAATCATCTATCGGCATAGGCTTAGCAAAAAGGAAGCCCTGTCCGATTTCACAATTGATGGACTTGAGCATATCGAGCTGCTCGTCTGTTTCGATACCTTCACTTACAATCTTAATATCCATGGCATGAGCCATATCGATTATTCCCTGAAGAATTCTTACGGCACGCTGGTCATTGGAAGCGGAGCGCGATAAGAAATCATGATCAAGCTTAATGATATCAACCGGCAAATCCTTGAGCAATGTAAGAGATGAATATCCGGAACCGAAATCATCCATATTGATGAGGAAGTCCATATCCTTAAGCTGTTTTAAAACACTTATCATTTCATCATAATGCTCTGCAAATATACTTTCCGTAATTTCAAACTCAATGTAGTGATGAGGAATGAAATATTTATCAACGGTATTCTGGATGCGGACAAGTAAATCCTCATGTGCCACTGTCGCCCTTGAAAGGTTAACCGAGAACGGAAGCGGTCTGATGTCCTCATCAAGAAATTTTCTTATGGATTTGCAGGCCTCCTCAAGCATAAAGAAGTCAATATTATATATAAATCCGTTTTTCTCAAACGTAGGAATAAAGCTTCCCGGCTCGAGAAAACCTCTTGTTGGAGAAAGCCATCTTACAAGAAGCTCACCGCCGATAAGTGTATTGGTGCTGATATCGTATTTAGGCTGTGCATAAGCACAGAATTCACCATTTTCCAAAGCGTCATACATGCTGTTTTCGATTTGAGCGGCATTGAGTATACGCTTATGGTATTCGTCATCATAGTAGGCATAGCTGATACCGGATTTTTCGTCGATGGATTTTTCGGTCATAATCGCACGATCCACGAGATGCATTATATCATAATCATGCATACTGTCGTCGATTATAAGAATACCCGTTATTAACTCGACCGAGAACTTATCCTGAATAAGCCTGCAGGCATCATGAACCTCATTTTTGATGCTGTCGAATGCGCGCATAAAACTTGCATTATCGCTATATTGCAAAAGTACGATAAAGGTATCGTTTATAACACGGGAAAATGCTTCGTTTTCTCCGATGTTTTTACTAAGTATATCAGCAATACATTTCAAGGTTGCATCACCTGTTTGATAGCCGTATGCTTCATTGATATACTTGAAGCTTTTTACGTTGAAATAGCATAATACAAAATTGGATTCTTTGTTTTTGTTAAGTATTTCCTGAGCCTCTAGTTTGAATTTTTCGAAGTTGCCGTGACCGGTAACGATATCCTTGTAGGAGGCCTCCGCAATCTTCTTTTCTATATTCAGGTTCTGCTCAAGCTCAAGCTTAAGTCGTTCTGCCTTGGTCTGCTTATGAGCAGCCACGGACATGAGGAATGTATTTTTACCCATGCTCCATTTGATAGGTATAAATTTCGCATCAAGGTTTTCATCAAAGGTTTTATTGTGTTTAACTATAGTTAACGGCTTGCCGCTGCTTTTGTACATCGGACAATCATCGCAAGGCGAATTTTTCTGGGAAATGCACATATAACATTTGGAGCCTACGGAAACCTCAGGATAGTAGTCGTGGCTTATATCATTGCAATAAACCACATCATAGGTATCCTTGTCTATTATGATCATCGGACTTTGAACAATATCAAACGCGCGTGCCGTGTCATCACGAAGGAAATCTATCGCCTTTTGGCTTTGCTTTGTACAGATAGCCTCAGCCAGAAGCTTGAATAAAAGCTTGAAGGTCGAAAGAATTTCCGATGACCAGTTTTTGTTTACATCCATTATATAAAAGCAAATATATCCGATAATTTTTCCGTTTGAAGTAATCTCGGACTGAACCAGTTTTTTGATTCCGTCGAGAGAAGGATTCATGCTGGAACTGTTAAGCTTAAGCAATGAGGTGTCAGAGGAATAAGCTATTCCGTCATTTCCCATTGAATTGATTTCCTCAAATGAAGTGGAAGGAGTATGCTGCTTTCTTGTAATATCATTTTTTATGCCTTCGGCACACCATTGATGGGTACAGTCTACAAAATTCCGGTTAAAGCCGTATTCGTAAATACAGATTTTATCAATAGGATAGGAAGCACCGATAAGTTTTAATGAACGTTCTATACAGGTATATGTATTGCTTCCCGTGAAAAGTGTTGACATGATTTCATTGATGGTGCTCTTTGGAAGCTGTGTCTCACGGTCGTTAATGTACTGTGCGCGTTCCATGTGCTCCTCGTAGCAGTAATAACCGTTTTTGCCATTGAGCTTAACCTGGTAAAGAGCAGTGTCGGCATTTTCCATAAGAACGGTCATAGGAAGCTGCTCATTTGTGGAAGCGATACCGATACTCAAGGTTACCTTTGGTAAATCATCCGTTCCGGGATATTGCTTTCGTATTCTGTCCAGTACATGCTCGGCCTTTTCTATGGCAAGCTTCATATCAAGAACGTTGCTTAAGAAAAGACAAAATTCATCTCCGCCGAGACGACCGCCGAAGCCGTATTCACCGGCTGATTCTTTGATGATTTGAGCGATGGAAATGATAACATCATCTCCGGCAAGGTGTCCGAATGTATCATTTATGCTCTTAAAATCATCTATATCGATAAGCATAAATACGTTATAAGTATTTCCGTTTAATTCTCTTAATGCCGATTTAATTTTATTTTCAGCAGTGACCTTATTAAGAAGACCGGTCATCTGGTCTGTTTCCGATTTTTCGATAAGCTTTTGTTGCTCCACTTTCTGGGCGTGGATATTACGCAAAAGACCGATGGCTCTTACAGGCTCCTCAAGCTCGTTGTATATGGTTGAGAAGGAAGTGAAGTACCATTGGTAACCGCCGTTTTTGGTGTTTAATTTAAACTCGGAGGCGTGATATTCGGTTCCTATTTTTGCAAGATAGAAAAGCTCCTCGATGGCATTTTTGCTGTCCGAGGATGCAAGCCCGGAAAGAAGCATATTTATCGCAGGTTTTTCTATAACCGAATTTCCTTCAAAAATGTGATTAAATTTATCCGCAAACTTGATGGTATCGGTTGCTATGTCGTATTCGTAAGGAAGCTCTTCTGAGATGTCGGAAATGATAAGATACTTCTGCTCTTCCAAAGCGGCTTTCATTTCGGCTTCTTTAAGATTTGTGATATCTGACATAACTATATTGATGACAGGGAAGTTTTCAACGGTTTCGCCCGAACTTGCAAATACGGCGTTAACCCACTTGATGCTGTCATCGGCGCATTTGATCCTGAAATTGACAATCTGGGATTTGTTTTCTTCCTTCAAATCCGCGAGCGCATCTATAACGGTAGCAAGGTCTTCGCTGACAATAAGCGAAAGGGTGCTGCGTCCGAATTTCTCTTTATATGCTTCCTGTGTATAACCGCACATATTGTAAAAATAATTATTTGCCCAGGTAAGACTTAAGTTATTATCTAAAAGATGTTTGCTTAATCCGCTCGGAACGGTATTTGCAAAAATCTCAAGATCTGTCTTTGCTTTGGCTGTTTCGCTTGCGGCTGTTTCAAGGTGTGTGATATCCGTAAAGACGCATTGAAGTACATCTCTGCCGTCATTTAAGGAAAATGCCTGTCCGTTGCAGAGAATGGTCAAAATTTCACCTGTCTTGGTGACTATTCTGTTTTGAAATGAAATTAGATTTGATATGCTTAGCTGATAATTGATAGATTTTATCGCTTCCGAAAAATCCTCCACGTAAAGAAGCTTATCAAGAGTATTTATCTTTGCGGATAATTCTCTCGGAGAATATCCTGTCATTATACATAAGCCCTGATCGAAATCAAGAATCTTATATGGTGCAGCCGTATCAAGGACACAGGTTGCAACGACATTTTCATTTGTCTTTCCGGACACTGCCATAGTTTCACCACCTAAAGAAAATATGTAAAAATTATATCACGAAACAGGGGCGTATGGCAAGAAAAATACTATTATTATAAGTAGCAAAAAAAGTAAAGTATCCTTTACAGATAACTAAATAAATGGTAAAATATATAAGATGTTTTGCCGACCGGCGGAACCTATATTTAAGATGAAAAGAAGAGTGTTATGGAAAGATACAGAAAGATATCATTTTGGGCAACGATATGCGTTGCATTGTTTATTGTTAATTTTGCGTTCTGTATCCTTTGCATGAATAAGACCATATATGAAAAATGTCTTGAACAGGATGTGCCTTCGGAGGAAATACAGCTTGAAAACTTCGAACGACAGGCGAACTTTGATAAGCTTCACGATGATTTCAAGGCGTTTTTTAAAGGAAAGTATGAGCTTGTCGGATATGAATTGGACAAGCATAATACTGATAGATTAAATCATATAAAATGGCGATACAGACGGGCCTGGCTTATGTCGATTGCCTGCCTTGCAGGTATGGTATATTGCTTTGTGGTTTTATCAAAGCGAAGAATGTTTATGCCGTTTGTGTACGGAAGTGCATTGTCCGTGTTTTTAACTGCGGTTAATGCTTTGATGTTTTTAAGGTCTGACAGAGAATTTTTCTCTGCGGCAAGGGATATGGTTTTTAGGGAAAACTACAGCTATTTCAGCAACGGAGATATATTTCTTCAGATAATTCCTCCGGCGTATGCAAGGTGGATGGTTATATCCTATTTGCTTTTTGTGGCGGTGCTCGCTGTGGTTATGATTATAGTAAGATGGTTTATAATGTTTCTCGGAAGACCGCACAGGTTCTGATTTATGTTTAGGTTTGATATGTAAAAGGTATAATAAATATATTTACGGAGGTTATTGCAGATGAATGAGAGATTGGAGAATTGGGTGAACTGGGTGCTTTACGACGAGCTTGTTAAGGGCGAGATAAATGCACCGAAGCATATTCTTGGAATACATGATTACGGGGAAGGACAGGTTATAACTGCGTACAGACCACATGCAAAATCGGTGTTCGTAACATCGACAACCGGCAAGAATCCTGTGGAAATGACAAAGCTTGCCGAAGGTTTTTACGGAGTATATTTCCCAAAGAAAAAATACACAGGTACTAAGTATCGAATCGAAACTAACTACGAGGACGGAACAACCGTAAGGACTGCCGATGCATATGCATTTGACGGACTTGTAACCGACTATGATACTTACCTTTTCAATGAGGGCAAGAACTACGATATATACGAAAAACTCGGAGCACATCCGATGAAGATTGACGGCGTTGAGGGAACATTTTTTGCCGTATGGGCACCGAATGCAAGACGCGTAAGCGTTGTCGGTGACTTTAATATGTGGGACGGAAACTTAAATCCTATGCAGCTTCATTCTGTATCGGGTATTCACGAGTTGTTTGTTCCGGGTGTAAAAGAGGGTGCGGTATATAAGTTCCAGATACTTACAAGAAACGGAGATATTCTTTACAAGGCAGATCCGTACGGAAACTACAATCAGATGCGACCGGACAATGCAAACATTGTTGCCGATTTGAATAAATTTAAATGGACAGATACCAAGTGGATGGTGGACAGAAATAAGCTTTCGAGAGTTGACAGAATGAAGAGTCCAATGTCCATTTACGAGGTACATCTCGGATCATGGAAAAAGAAAATTGAAGATTCGGATTTCGGATTTTACAACTATCGCGAGCTTGCAAAGATGCTCGGCGATTACGTTGAGGAAATGGGATATACACATATCGAGCTTATGGGAATTGCCGAATATCCGTTTGATGGTTCCTGGGGATATCAGGTAACAAATTATTATGCGCCTACTTCAAGATACGGCGAGCCTGCTGACTTTATGTATTTTATCGACTATATGCACAGCAAGGGAATAGGAGTAATCCTTGACTGGGTACCTGCACATTTCCCGAGAGATGCACACGGACTCGGAAGATTTGACGGAATGCCTTTGTACGAGCATCCGGATTCAAGAAGAGGAGAACACCCTGACTGGGGTACCTATATATTTGATTACGGCAGAAAAGAGGTAAGCAACTTCCTTACCGCAAATGCACTTTTCTGGGTTGAGAAGTTCCACGTAGACGCACTTCGTGTGGATGCGGTTGCTTCAATGCTTTACCTTGACTACGGTAAGCAGAGCGGACAGTGGCTTCCTAACAAGGACGGCGGAAATGAGAACTATGATGCGATAAAGCTTCTTCAAAATATCAACTCCGTTATGGAAGAGAGAAATCCCGGAGCATACCTTATCGCGGAAGAGTCAACGGCATGGGCAGGCGTTACCGCACCGGCTTCACTTAAGGGACTCGGTTTCTTATTCAAGTGGAATATGGGTTGGATGAACGACTTCCTCGAGTATATGAAGCTTGATCCGTATTTCAGATCATTTAACCACAATAAACTTACATTCAGTTTGTCATACACTTATGCAGAGAACTATGTACTTGTTATCTCGCATGACGAGGTTGTTCACCTTAAGTGTTCAATGATAAATAAGATGCCGGGCTTTGAATTTGATAAGTTTGCAAACCTTCGTACCGCATACGGATTCATGCTTGGACATCCGGGCAAGAAGCTCCTGTTTATGGGACAGGAATTTGCACAGCTTCGCGAGTGGAGTGAGGCAAGAAGTCTTGACTGGTATCTTCTCGACCAGCCGCTTCACAGCAAGATGAAGGATTTTGTGGCTGCATTAAATCATATGTACACAAAGTATGATGCACTTTATTACAACGATAACGAGGTTATGGGATTTGAATGGATAAAGGTTGATGATGCAAAGGACGGTATCGTGGCATTTGTGAGAAGAGGAAAGACAGCTAAGGATCAGCTCTTATTTATCTGTAACTTCGTACCAGTTGAAAGAAACAACTACATGATCGGTGCACCTTGTCTTACAAAGTATGAGGAGATTCTTAACTCGGATGATGAGAAATTCGGTGGCCACGGAAATGTAAACGGAACCGTTGCGGCGCTTCCGCAGCCTTGCGACAGAATGAAGAATTCCATTTGCGTAAATGTACCGCCACTTTCGGTTATGGTATTTAAATACGACTATACAGACAAGAAATAAAAAAATAATGTGTCAGGGGGAGGCTTCCTTCTGACACATATTTATGATTTTTGAAGATACGAAATATAACCCGTTACAAATATAATTTCGTATCATATCAGATAATGAAAAGTGTGTCAGAAGGAAACATCCCCTGACATGTTATAAATAGGAATTAGTATGAATACTTTAAAAAAGATTATTAAGATAATAGGCATAGTAATCGGTGCGATTGCGCTCGCGTTTGTTGTGTTTACGATTGGAGTTAATGCGTATGTAAGGCTTAGCACGAAGAACAGAATTCTCACCGTGAGTGAGGCGGCAGAGCTTGAGAATGTGGATTGTATAATCGTGCTCGGAGCTTCGGTCAAGCATGGCAATACACCGAGTCTTATGCTTGCGGACAGACTTGATAAGTCGGTCGAGGTTTACAATACGGGCGTGGCTCCGAAGGTTATTATGAGCGGCGACCACGGCGGAAAGTATTATAATGAAGTTCAGGTTATGAAGGACTATGTGATTACAAAGGGCATTCCTTCTGAAGATGTATTTATGGATCATGCCGGATTTTCAACCTATGATACCATGTATAGGGCAAAAGAAGTTTTCGGCGCAAAAAAGGTTATCATCGTAACGCAGAAATATCATCTTTATCGTTCTGTATATGTGGCAAGAAAACTCGGACTTGATGCTTACGGCGTGGCTACCGATGATTTCAAATATCACAACCAGACCAAGAGGGATATCAGAGAAATATTTGCAGTGGATAAGGATTTTATCTGGTCGATGTTTAAGTTTGACCCAGTATTTCTCGGTGAGAAGATACCGCTTGATCAAAGCGGAGACGTAACAAATGACCTGGGTGGAGACATCGTTGATACCGAGGAGTAAACGTGGTTTGTGAAGATAACATTTGAAGAACAAATACAGAAAACATAAGTAAAGAAACATACAGTTATACAAAATAAACGGTATAACGGAAAAAGTAAAAATGGTAAAAGCAGCGTAAATGCTGATAAAATACACAGAAAAAGATGGAGGTTTTTTTGATGGAAAAATTATCACTTGCTAAGGAACTTAACAGTAATGCATATCCGGGAAGAGGCATAGTTATAGGTGTTTCGGAGGATGGCAAGAAGGCTGTAACAGCTTACTTTATCATGGGAAGAAGCTCAAACAGCAGAAACCGCGTATTTGTAGAGGAAGGCGAGGGCATCCGTACGGAAGCTTTCGATCCGTCAAAACTTGAGGATCCAAGCCTTATCATATATGCACCGGTAAGAGTTCTTGGAAATAAAACAATCGTAACAAACGGTGATCAGACTGACACAATCTACGAGGGAATGGATAAGCAAAGTACATTTGAGCAGTCACTCCGCTCACGTGAATTTGAGCCGGACGGTCCTAACTACACTCCGAGAATATCGGGAGTTATGCACGTTGAGGGCGGACAGTTCAACTATGCAATGTCAATCTTAAAGAGCAACAATGGTAATCCTGATGCATGCAACAGATACACATTTGCATACGAGAATCCTGTAGCTGGTGAAGGACATTTCATTCACACATATATGCATGACGGAAATCCGCTTCCAAGCTTTGAAGGCGAGCCAAAGTGGGTAGGCATCTCAGGCGACATCGATACATTCACAAACGAAGTATGGACTAACCTTAACGAAGACAATAAAGTATCTTTATTTGTAAGATTTATCGATATCGAAACAGGAAAATATGAAACAAGAATTGTAAATAAGAATAAGTAATCAATAAGCAATAACAACATGAGCCGATTGTGGCATATTAACATTCCAAACGCAAACCATCTTGAGGCGTTGGTACTTAGCGAGGTATTTTCGAGCTTAGTACCGTTACGCCGAAAGCAGAGTGAGAACGTGTTTGCGTTGGAATAGTTAATATGGTACAATCGGCGTATATTTACCATAGCAGTATGGTTTACCATAGGAGGATATTATGAAAGAGATAGAATTAAAGTACGGATGTAATCCGAACCAGAAGCCATCAAGAATATATATGGAGGACGGAAGCGAGCTTCCTGTTACAGTATTAAACGGCAAGCCGGGATACATAAATTTTCTTGATGCGTTTAACGGTTGGCAGCTTGTAAAGGAATTAAAGGCAGCTACAAATCTTCCTGCAGCAACATCATTTAAACACGTATCACCTGCAGGTGCGGCTGTTGGACTTCCACTTACCGAGACACTTGCCAAGATATATTGGGTGGATGATTTGGGTGAGCTTTCACCGCTTGCATGTGCATATGCAAGAGCGCGAGGCGCAGACCGTATGTCATCATTCGGAGACTTTATCGCACTTTCGGATGTGTGTGACGTGGATACCGCAAAGCTTATAAAGAGAGAGGTTTCCGACGGTGTTATCGCTCCGGGATATACCGATGAGGCACTTGAAATCTTAAAGGCAAAGAAGAAGGGTAATTACAACGTTATTCAGATAGATGAGAATTATGTTCCTGCAGAGCTTGAGAAAAAGCAGGTGTACGGAATTACATTTGAGCAGGGAAGAAATGAACTTGAGGCAAACGGTGACTTGCTTTCAAATATCGTTACCAAAAATAAAGACATACCTGATTGGGCGCTTATGGATATGAAGATTTCACTTATAATCTTAAAGTATACTCAGTCAAATTCGGTTTGCTACGTAAAGAACGGTCAGGCAATCGTAATCGGTGCGGGACAGCAGTCAAGAATTCATTGTACAAGACTTGCAGGACAGAAGGCAGACAACTGGTTCTTGCGTCAGTCACCACAGGTACTCGGCTTGCAGTTTATCGACACTCTCGGTCGTGCAGACAGAGACAATGCAATTGATGTATATATGGGTGATGAGTACGAGGACGTACTTCGCGACGGCGAGTGGCAGAAGAGATTTAAAGTTAAGCCTGAAGCTTTCACAAGAGAAGAGAAGAAAGAAGGGCTTAAGGGTCTTAAGGGAGTAGCTTTAGGTTCTGACGCATTCTTCCCGTTCGGTGATAATATTGAGCGCGCTCATAAAAGCGGCGTAGAATATATAGCGGAGCCGGGTGG
>JAFSZR010000040.1 GCA_017459135.1 Lachnospiraceae bacterium
GTTCATTGAATTGATTACATGAACATGTTCGGAATAATCCAGATCTTCAGCCACCATTCGGGCTACATTTGCACATGTACTCATATCTTCGGATATACAGAAAAACAAAATATCCGTATCTTCGTTTTTATACTTTTCGATTAAATCTTTTGTCTTATCATAGGTAATAGCCGCAGTTTTAGGCGTGGTTTTATTTGCATCCGCCCATTTAAATATCTCCGTGGAATTTGTATCTATACCGTCAAGATAGGTCTTGTCGTCCATAATTATACATAACGGATCAATATCTATGTTGTTTTCCTTAATTTGTTCCGGTGATAAATCGCTGGAGCTGTCTGTGATTATTTTGATTTTATTCATGAATTACTCTCCTTTGAAATATGTATAAACTACAATCGATAATTATATCATAGTTTTACCAAAAAATGTAGATGATAAATACAATAATACTTATTTTTTTGAAACTGTTTTTAAGTGAAAATAAAGGCTGCCGCATGCCTTATCAAACATCGATAATTCATGTGACAGCCCCGTTTTCTGATAGGAGGGAAATAAATTATAATTTGTCAGATTATCATTACTTACCTGACATCTGTCTTTCCTGCTCGGCAATCATCTTCTTAACCATCATACCGCCTACAGAACCGTTCTGCTTTGAAGTAAGGTTACCGTTGTAACCGTCTGTAAGAGGTACACCGAGTTCGCTTGCTACTTCATACTTAAATCTGTCCAAAGCATTTTTTGCTTCCGGAACACTTGCTGAATTCTTGCTCATAACCATTATCTCCTTATTTAGTACCTTATTTTATCTGCTTATCAAATCGCAATTGTGAAAGGAAATTTCACTGTTTTGTATCAAGCTGATTCACTTGGTAC
This sequence comes from Lachnospiraceae bacterium, assembly GCA_017459135.1. Classification (GTDB taxonomy): domain Bacteria; phylum Bacillota; class Clostridia; order Lachnospirales; family Lachnospiraceae; genus Coprococcus_C. Next base: position 877 of record JAFSZR010000040.1, read on the forward strand.
AATAATAGTATGTTCAAACAAGAATCAAATAAACTGACAATTTTTGATAATTTAAATATTAATCTGTTTTATTTTATCTGCAACGTCAGGCACTATCCTGTCGCTGTATTTTTCAAGCATTTCCTGCGCAAGCTTTAACATATCGGCATGATTATAAATATCGGCAATATTAAACTGCATATCCCCGCTTTGTCTGATACCGAAGAAATCTCCCGGACCTCTTAATCTTAAATCCTCGCCGGCAATAAAGAACCCGTCATTTGAATCTTCCAAAACCTTAAGTCTTGTCGTCACATCATCGTCGTCCTCTTTACCGTTTATAAATATACAATAAGATTGTTTTTCTCCTCTTCCGACACGGCCTCTTAACTGATGAAGCTGTGCCAAACCAAAGCGTTCGGAATTTTCCACCATCATAACGGTGGCGTTCGGATTATTTATGCCGACTTCTATAACGGTTGTTGATACAAGAACATCTATCTTTCTGTCAAGAAATCTTTGCATAATTTCATTTTTTTCATCTGCCTTCATTTTTCCGTGCAATGTTTCCACCACAACATCGGGAGGAAGTGCTTCCTTCAGTGTATCCGTATATTCCGTAACATTGGTTAAATCCATGGTATCGCTGACGTCTACCATAGGACAAATAACATATACCTGACTTTTTTCCGCAACCTGTGCGGCTATGAATTTATATGCGGTATTTCTGTAATTTGTGCCGACAACGCAATTTTTAATCGGTTTTCTTCCCTTCGGAAGTTCCTTGATAACAGAAATATCAAGATCGCTGTACATAATAATCGCAAGCGTTCTCGGAATAGGTGTTGCGCTCATAACCAAAACATGCGGATAATCGCCTTTCCCTGCCAGTCTGTTTCTTTGATTAACGCCAAATCGATGCTGCTCATCGGTTATAACAAGTGCAAGATTTTTAAACTCAACCTTATCTTCTATAAGTGCATGAGTACCTATCAAAACATCAATTTTTCCTTCTGACAATTCTTCATAAATTCTGCGCTTTTCCTTTATCGGTGTTGAGCCGACAAGATATTCAACGCATATTCCTAAATCGGAAAAAAGCCCGGAAAGCTCATCGAAATGCTGTTTTGCAAGTACTTCCGTGGGAACCATGAGTGCTCCCTGAAATCCTTCTTTTGCACAGGCATAAAGAGCTGCCGCTGCAACGACTGTCTTTCCGGAACCGACATCTCCCTGAACAAGTCTGTTCATAACATTATCGCTTCCCATATCGGAAAGTATATCTTCTATAGCCTGCTGCTGACCTTTTGTAAGCCTGTACGGAAGTTTTTCAACAAATTCAGCCACAGCTTTTCCCTGAATCACTTTATGATTATTTACAAGTTTTACATTTTCCTTTTTTAATATTTTTAATTCATATAAAAATTTGTAAAACTCATCAAATGCGGTTCTTCTTATGGCATTTTTAAGAAGCTCTTCGTTCATCGGGAAATGTATATTTTCATAACTTTCCGTAAGTTCCATAAGATTATGTTCCCGTCTTATCTCCGAAGGTATATAATCCTTCAAAGCAAGATAAGCACTCCTTGAGCTTCTGACCGCCTTTTGAAATGTCTTGTTTGACAAACCTTTTGTGAGCGGATATACCGGCTGAAGCTCCTGGCGCATGTTTTCATAATCTGCCGGTTTGTAATACTCGGGTTGTTCCATAACCCTCATATTGTTTTTTACCTTTATCTCCCCTACAAATACATAGGTTTCGCCCTTATGAAACATATTTTTAAGATACGGCTGGTTAAACCATGTTATTTTAAGACTTCCCGTGCTGTCTTTAACGGTCATGGTTACAAGTTTAAGACTCCTGACTCTTTTAACATCCACATAAGAAAATACGGTAGCCTCAACCACATTTCTTACACCGATTCTCGTATCCTTTATATCTACGGGTTCACCGTAGAAAATATAATCTCTCGGAAATGTGTTTATCAAATCACCTACAGTATGAATCCCAAGTTTTGAAAAGCAAGCTGAGGTCTTTTCACCTATACCTTTAATTGTCGTTATCTGTTCTCTTAAATCCATGTATCGCTCCATATAAAACATTCATAAGTGTTACAACCATTATTGTAAGAATCGCATATCCTATGAGATATCCGCTTCTTCCCATGGTTTTATCTATCCATTCAAGCGGCGAATCCGCCGAAGGTCGTAAAACAAACATATAATTCACATCATAATGCCTGTCGAAAAGGTAAATCACAGGTACTATTATAACAAGAAACAAAATCGCTTTCCACATTTTATATACGGAAGGCTTTATCTTTCCGCCCGCAAGTGCCATAATCGTATAAAGCACGATTCCGCCATGGAACAAAAACGCCTGAACTGTTATAAAATTAAATGCCGGATAATAACTCCAGTCGGGAAATACAAGTGCAAGTACCGTTCCCGGAAGACAAAGACTGTAAATAACCTGTCCTAAAAAATCCCATTTAAAAAAAGCATGTGCCATACAAAGAAATCCTGCAAGGCTGCATAAATGAAGCGGTAATTCGTAAACGGACATATTATTTCCCATACACAATACAACAATTCTTAATACTATAAGGAAAACCAGAAAGCTTCCTGTTGTTTTTAACATAATGTCCTTATATTTTTCGGGAAGCCTTTTGAAATATCTGACGATAAAAAATGTCAGCAGTACTATCAAAACCAGCCACTTAATATGTACGAAACTAAATTGTTCAAAACCCACATCGTTTGGAATATCATCGCTGTAAGTCCAAAAATTCAAATCATTATTCATAATTCATAACCTGTTTCCATATAATAATCTAAAAAAAGCTGTCACTCTACATTTTATCTGTAAAGTGACAGCAAATTACTTATCACCGATGTTGTAAATCATTTACACATTTCTTAGGTAAATACATCTTTAATATTTTTTATTCAACAGAAAGGATATAATAGTAAACCGGCTGGTCTCCCGGATGAAGCTCTATCTCATAATCAGGATAGCTTTCGGTAAGTGAATTAACAAGCTCGTTTGCTTCCTCTTCTTTTACATCCTGTCCGTAATATATGCTTACAAGTTCAGAATCTTCATCAGACATTTCCTTAATAAGATTGGTTATAACCTCGGTAATATCCGTTCCTACAGCCTTTATTCCGGCATCGCAGATACCCATAAAGTCACCGGTCTTAATTTCCATACCGTCTATTGAGGTATCTCTTACAGCATAAGTAACCTCACCCGACTTAACAACGCTCATTGATTCTTTCATACTCTCGGCATTATCTTCAGGTGAAAGGTCAGCCTCAAATCCTATCATAGCACTTATTCCCTGCGGAATAGTCTTTGAAGGAATTACAATAATCTTTTTTTCCTTTTCAATGCTTGCAGCCTGATTTGCGGCAAGAATGATATTTTTGTTATTTGGAAGAACAAATACAGTCTCGGCATTTACCTTTTCAATAGCCGATAAAACATCGTCGGTACTTGGATTCATAGTCTGTCCGCCCGATATTATATAATCAACACCAAGCTCACTGAATATATTATCCAAACCTGCACCTACCGATACGGCTACAAAACCGTAAGGTTTTTTCTTTTCATTCTTCTTAATCTTTTCTATCTCCGCATCACGCTCGGCAGACTTCTTCTTATCCTGCTCCTTCATAAGCTTCTCGTGATGCTCCTCACGCATATTGTCAACCTTCATCTTTGTAAGTGAACCGTATTCAAGACCTTTTTCAAATGCCTGGCCCGGATGATTTGTATGAACATGAATCTTTACAAAATCATCATCGGCAACACAAACAAGCGAATCACCTA
>JAFSZR010000002.1 GCA_017459135.1 Lachnospiraceae bacterium
CCCAAGCTGATTTTGAGTGGGCTGTCAGGGAAGCTACGGTTAAGAAGAAACAGGATTTCTCAGAAGTGGAGTTCTTTACTTATGATGAAGGGTTGTGTGTGCAGTGCATGCATATCGGATCGTATGATGATGAACCTGCTACAGTAGATGCAATACACAGATTTATAGAAGAACAGGGTTATGTTCTGGATATCACTGACAAGAGACTGCACCATGAGATTTATCTATCTGATGCGAGAAAAGTCCAGCCGGAGAAGCTGAAAACAGTGATTAGGCATCCGATAAGGAGGGTTTAATGATATGAAGAGCTTCGAAGAACGTTTTGTCCAGATGATTAAAATGGTAATAAAAAAGGGTTCGGATTATTCCGAACCCCGATTCGTTTTAAAGTGGTGCATTACATACCGAACAGTGGCCGTCGGCTGTTGGTGTCATCGCACTGCCACAGTAAGGACATGTTACGGAAGACATACTTGCCTGCTGTTGCATCTGTGGTTGGAAAGATTGAGTCTGTTGCTGCATCTGTGGTTGGAAAGATTGAGCCTGTTGTTGCATCTGTGGCTGGAAAGCCTGCTGTTGCTGTGCGTTAAATTCAGCTTGAGTTCTATTTAAATATTCCTGTACCTGTTCAGGAGTTCCCGTTGTGGCAAGTGTTTTTAACTCTTCAATTTTTCTCATAGATTCCGTAGCTTGTGCAAGGACAGGATCCTGTGGATTTGTGCTTGTCGGCGTAGAAACTGATCCCTGATTACGCATACCTTCGATAGCTTCTTTCATTTCGTTTCCGATATTTACGTACTTTTGGTACTTATCAACTCCGGGTGCGGTAACAAAGTTTCTGACTATCGACCAACCGCCTGTAGCAAAACCTTGTGACATATTGTGCTCACCTGTGTTTACCGAACCGTTGCTGATTGAAAAACTCATTTCATCAAAATACGGATTACCGGTTACATATATGGTTGCTTTAAATGTATATGAATATTCATATTTCGGAGGATTGTAGCTTACCTGCTTGCCATCCACACTCTGCTTTAATTCTCTTCTGTTCTCGTCTATCTTAAGGTCGATCCCGGCAGCTTGTGAAAAGTCCAAAATATCCGGATTTTCGGCCAGCGGAAGATTTCCTGTGCCTACGGCAAACTTATGATTAATATCATCAATTATAAGCTTATAATGCTCGCCGATGGTTCGTGTAATACAAAAATCAGCTGTCGCAATTTGATTGGAAAGACGATAGTTAAGCTGCTCCTTAATGCTTTCTACCGTACTGTGTCTGCGTTCCGAAAACCAAGGTGAAAGTTTTTTTGCACAATCTTTACATAAGTTTCCGTCGTCTAACTTTCTGTTCCCCAAAAGACTTATCTTTTCACCGCATACATCACAATATTTCTTGTCAAATAACCCCATTATAAATTACCTCCCTTAAATGACTGTTTTTAGAATGTCATTATGACATATTTATTAATTAAAACAATACGATTATAACATATTTTGAAATGATTGAAAAATAAAACAATCGTTTAGATAAAAAAATTGGTATTTTCTGTTTCTAAATGGACAAAAAACTGTTATATTAAAAAGAGTTTAAGTTAGTTAATATGGAGGGAAAAATGAATCAACAAAAAATACTTGCTGCCTGCGACCATACGCTTTTATTGCAGGATGCAACTTGGGATGAAATAAAGGTTATTTGTGATGATGCAAAAAAATACAAAACGGCATCGATTTGCATACCGCCATGCTATGTAAAAAAAACAGCCGAATATCTTAAGGGTGAGATTCCTGTTTGTACGGTAATCGGTTTCCCTAACGGAAATATGACTACTGAAACTAAGGTGTTTGAAACAAAGGATGCAATAAAAAACGGAGCCGACGAGATAGATATGGTTATAAATATCGGTATGCTTAAGGCAAAAGAATATGATTATGTCTTGTCGGAGATTAAAGAGATAAAAGCAGCCTGCGGTAATCATATCCTGAAGGTAATAATCGAAACCTGTCTTCTTACCGAAGAGGAAAAAATCAAGATGTGTGAAATAGTGACTGAGTCAGGTGCGGACTTTATCAAGACATCTACGGGCTTTTCGACTGCGGGAGCAACCTTTGAAGACATTGCACTTTTCAAAAAACATGTCGGACCTGATGTAAAGATAAAAGCAGCCGGCGGAATATCTTCTATGGAAGACGCAGAGCATTTTATGGAGCTTGGAGCTGACAGACTCGGAACAAGCAGAATTGTTAAGATAGTAAAAGCAAAAAACTAGGGAAAATACTATGACCAAAAAAGAAAAAAATATATTAATTATATTAGCAGTAGTAATTGTTCTTATAGGTGTATTAGTGTTCGGAAGAATTGCAACTAAGGAATCCGCAACCGAAACCGAGCAGGAAACAACGGAGGAGGTAACGGAGCTAACGACTGAGCAAACAACCACCGAAGAGCCTACTACCGAAGAACCAAAGGAAGAAAACCCGATTGATTTTAAATCCTACTGGGAAATTGATAAAAATGTTTATGCTTACATAGATATACCCGAAACACGTATATCCTATCCGGTTCTTCAAAGTGATGACGAACAGCCGGAGGATTATTATTTAGAGCATAATCTTGACGGAAGTACGGGATATCCGGGCTGTATTTATACGCAAAGACTTAACAAAAAAGACTTTACGGATTATAATACGATTCTTTACGGGCATAATATGAAAAACGGCGACGGATTCCGTGACCTGCATAATTTCAGTGACAAAGAATTTTTTGACAATAATAAATATGTATATATCTATACACCGGATGAGCTTCTTACATATGAGATTTTTGCGGCGTATGAATTTACCGATGACCATATCCTTTATGCTTATGATTTTTCTGATGAAAAAGGATATCGGGAATATATAGATATGCTTAAAGGTTACGGAAGCGGTTATTTTCGTGATGTGGACAAGCTTACTACGGATGACAGGATAATAACCCTTTCAACTTGTACAAGTGCCGAGAATCGCAGATATCTGGTTCAGGCAAAGTTGGTTGACAGTAAGGGACTTTACATTAAGTAAGATAAACAAAGAGTTTAGTAGGGAGATTCTATGTTGCCTATCTATTTCACTATAATTAACTTAACAACATTTCTGATCTACGGCGTAGACAAGAAAAAAGCTATAGATGATAAGTTTCGCGTACCCGAAAGAGTGCTGATATTTTTTGCTGTTATCGGCGGTGCTTTGGGTGCGTTTCTTGGTATGCGCATTTTTCACCATAAGACAAAAAAGAAAAAGTTTTACATAACCGTGCCGGTCTTTTTGGTTATATGGACAGTACTCATTATATGGGGTTATTATCAAAACCATCATATAGTTGTTACAGAATATACTTACCAAAATGATAAGATTGACGAGAAACTTGACGGCTATACCATAGTTCAGGTTTCCGATTTGCATAATCAGTCATTTGGTTTTAATGAAAAAACTCTTATTACGAAAATTAAAGAAGCCAATCCGGATATAATTGTAGTTACCGGAGATACAATTGATTCCGCACATGGAAGCTATAAAAGATCATTGGATTTTTTAAAGGAAATTAATAAGCTGGCTCCTGTTTATTTTATAACGGGTAACCACGAAAAATGGCTTGAAAAAAAGAAACCTGAAAAAATAAATGCCTTTTATAAAGATATTAAGGAAGCAGGTATAAATATTATAGATAACGAAACTGTCGAAATATGTGATACATTCTATCTTATCGGACTTGCCGATGATGAGCTTGGCAGCGAAATGTTAAAAAAGCTTACGGAGGATTTACCTAAAGACAGTCTGAAAATACTTTTGGCACACGAACCGAAGTATTATGATAATTATTCTGCTTGCGGTGTTGAACTTGTACTCACCGGACATGTTCACGGCGGACAGTTTATAATACCGGGAAAGGGTGGATTTGTTTCGCCCGATTTTACATTCTTTCCGGAGCTTTATGAGGGTAAGCATATTTACGGCGACACGACAATGATTATCAGCAGGGGACTAGGAAACAGCCTTATTCCGTTAAGAATCAACAATTATCCGGAGCTGGTTGTGGTGAAACTAAAAAACTAATAACAGGCAGGACAAAACATAAAAATAAAGAATAATAAAAAGTAACTTTAATGATTTGGTATTAAATATGACAGAAGAGGAAAAAATGAAACAGGACAGTATTTACAAAAAGGTCTTTACGCTTGCGATTCCTATGATGATTCAAAACGGAATTACCAATGCGGTAGGGCTTGTAGACAATATAATGGTAGGAAGTCTCGGAACGGAGAATATGACGGCTGTCTCCATAGTGGGACAGCTGATATTTGTTTTTAATCTTGCTGTTTTCGGCGGACTTTCGGGGCCGGGAATCTATGGAGCCCAATACTATGGACATGGAGACGAGGAAGGTGTAAAAAATATATTTCGTCTTAAATGGTGGGTAGCTTTATTCTGCATATTAAGCGGTATAGCAGTGTTTATATTTGCAGGCACAGCTCTGATAAAACGATATCTTACCGGAGAGGGAAATGATATAGATCCTGAATTAACGCTTGGTTATGCAAAGCAGTATCTGGATATAATGCTTATCAGCTTTTTCCCGTTTGCGATAACGCAGGTTTATGCAAGTTCTCTAAGGGAAACGGGAGACAGTGTGAAGCCTATGATTGCCGGTATAATGTCCGTGCTTACGGATGTTGTGCTCAACTATCTTTTGATATACGGCAAATTCGGATGCCCGAAGCTTGGCGTAAGAGGTGCTGCCATAGCGACAGTTATTGCAAGATTTGTCGAGCTTTCGGTTGTAATAATCTGGTCACATGCAAAGAGTGATATACATACATTTTTAAAGGGTGTTTACAAGACAGTAAAGATACCCGGCGAAGTGGTGAAAAAGGTTTTGATAAAAAGCTATCCGATCTTTTTCAATGAATTTTTCTGGGCAGGCGGAATTGCCATGCTTACACAGGTTTATTCAAGACGCGGACTTGATGTTGTAGCGGGGCTAAATATTTCCAATGCCATATGTAATCTTTTGAATGTGGTATTTGTCGCTCTCGGAAGTGCGATAGGTATTATATCGGGGCAACTGCTTGGAGCATCGGAATTTGAAAAGGCAAGAAAATCTGCCATTAAGCTTATGTGGTTTGCGGGAGGAATCTGTGTTATCCTGACGGTAATTCTTATAAGCATTTCGGGAGTATTTCCAAGAATCTACAATACCACGGAAGACGTTAGGAACTATGCAACAAACTTTATAATAGTAACAGCCGTTTTTTTCCCGATCCAAAGTTGTCTGAATGCACTTTATTTTACACTCCGCTCGGGTGGAAAAACCGTATTGACATTCTTTTTTGACAGTGTATTTTCCTGGGCAGTTTCGGTTCCGGTGGCGATGCTGGTTTGTACATTTTCGAGTCTTTCGATATTACCGATATTTATTATTGTGCAATCGCTTGATGTAATAAAGCTGATTGTCGGATACATACTTGTAAAAAAAGGAATATGGATTACAAATTTGGTTGAATAAAAAGAATAAAATATCAGCAAACGAAAGTTTGAAATATACGGAGGAGACAGCTTATGAAGTATACAGAATCGGAATCACAAAAAAAGCATGATAAGCTTGGGACGAAAATTGAAAAACATCACGAACGGATAGAAGAAAAACTGGAAGAGCGTAGCAAGGAATATCGTGAGCGAAAGGAAGAACGCAGAGAACGCTACGAGGAGTACAAGGAATTTGTAGAGGAAAGGCGTGAGGAGATTAACTCTCTGATGAGTGAAAAATCTCTTAAAGATATAATCAAAGGTACATTTTCCATTAAAGCTGATACTGCGGAGCCGGAGATAATCAGAGAGAGAATACTTAGCGGTGGAAAAGTAACCGGCACCAATATGGTAATTATGATATGTGCGATTATGATAGCGTCCGTAGGTCTTACGGTTAATTCTACAGCTGTAATAATCGGTGCAATGCTGGTATCACCGCTTATGGGAAGCATACTTGCACTTGCATATGGTTCCGTAACGCGTAATCCGATTCTTTTGGAAAGACATGGTACCGGTTTTATACTTCAGATATTTGTAAGCCTTCTTACATCAACGATATATTTCTTGATAGCACCAATAAGTGTTGCAACGCCTGAGCTGATGGCAAGGACATCACCGTCATTTTATGATGTTCTTATCGCAACTTTTGGAGGAATAGCCGGAATAATAGGACAGACACGTGAAGATAAAGCAAATACCGTTATACCGGGTGTGGCTATAGCTACCGCACTTATGCCGCCTATATGTACCTGTGGTTTTTCTATAGCTAACGGTGACATTGAGATGCTAAAAGGAGCAGCTTATTTGTTCATTATAAATTGTTACTTTATATATTCGGCAGCAGAGGTTGTACTTTCAATTTTAGATTTACCTGAGGCGGCAAAACTCTCACCTGCTGAAAGAAAAAAATACAGAAGAAGAAAGTTTAGGACAAGTATAATAGTGTTGTTACCTTGTATAGCTTTTTTATTCTCAATTCATATGCAAAATTAGTTATATACAATTGTTAAATCAATTGATATAATATTTTTGTTGTCGAATGAATTATTTCCCATGTCGAAAAAAATCGGCAACAGAGGAAAGAATTTAAGGAGGAAGGTTATGTTAGGTGTTTTGTTATCATCATGGCTTATCGGTAAAATCATAATTGAAGTATTCTTGATTATCGGGCTGTGGAAAATCTTTAAAAAATGCCAAAAACCGGGCTGGTGGTCAATTATACCTGCATTCCGCGAGTATCAGCTGGCAAAATGTGCCAACAGGGAAAATGAAGGAAGAATGTATCTTTTGATTATAGCGATGGAATACATTTTGACCTTCATAAGCGGAATATTTGATTTCAACGATCAAAAGTTCATTGATAATCATATTTTCGGTGTTATGATTTATCTTGTAGCCGTTTTGTCTATTTTTGTTGCGGTTCTTGTTTACTCGATACGTATCTACTCAGGCGTATTTGAATTGTTTGGAGCAAGTAAACGCTGGTTCTGGGGACTTATTTTCGTAGGTAGATTTTTACCGAATTTTGTATTGGGAATCGGAAAGAAATATCAGCCTAAATTTATTTATGTTGACCCTGCGGATAATGAGGGTGCAGCGCTCTCTGGTATGAGAGCAAAAGCCATGGAAACCGGTCTTACGGTAAATATCGAAGAGCGTACCGCTATGGATTTTTTTAAAAAGAGATATTTGCTTCGTGATATCCATTTAAATATCGAACCGGGCCATATGGTACTTTTGCTCGGAGGATCGGGTGCAGGTAAGACAACTTTCGTAAATGCAGTAAACGGTTATGAGAAGGCAAAGGCAGAGATAATACTTAACGGTTCAAGTATTTATGATGATTACGGAAAGATGAAATATAAAATCGGATTTGTTCCGCAGATGGATTTGATGCGCGGAAACGATTCGGTATTAAGAACATTGCTTGATTCAGCAAAGCTCAGACTTCCTGCGGACATTAAACCTGCACAAAGAAAGGAAAGAGCCGAAGAGGCATTAAAGTTCTTCGGACTTGAGCCTGTTAAGGACAGATTATGTGACAAGCTCTCGGGTGGTCAGAGAAAGAGACTTTCGATTGCGATGGAATACATATCAAATCCGGATCTTTTCATCCTTGATGAGCCTGATTCCGGTCTTGACGGAGTTATGGCAAGAGAACTTATGGAAGGTTTAAGGAAGATTGCCGACCAGGGAAAGATAGTTATTGTTATCACACATTCGCCTGACAGAGTTATCGATCTTTTTGATGACGTTATCGTATTGGCGAAGGATTCCAAGCTTACGGGAAGACTTACATACTTCGGACCTATCGATAAAGCTAAGGAATTCTTTGAAAGAGATAAAATGGAGAAGATTGTACTTCGCATTAACCGTCAGGAAGAGGGCGGTGAAGGTTTAGCGGACGAATTTATAGAAAAATATGCGGAGGTGTGCCATGGCTGATGTTGAAGTAAAAAAGCGTAGCGAACGCTATCGCGGACGAATTACACAGATTCCTATTTACATAGGAAAAAATTTCAGAATGTTTGTATACCAAAGTGATTGGAAAGTTATACCTATGGCAACCTTTATTGCGATGATTGTTGCGGTAGTTGTAAAGAAAAGTTTCTATGTAACCATGGAAGGTACGACAAAGGGAGCATTGGCACTTATGAGTGTTGCTCTTTGGAACGGTTTCTTCAATTCGATACAGGTTGTTTGTAGAGAACGAAGTATAATAAAGCGTGAACACAGATCGGGTATGCATATAACCTCATACATATTTGCACATATGGTTTATCAGCTTTTCATATGTGTGATTCAGACTGTTACAACTTTGGTTGTATTTATGTATATGGGAATTAAATTCCCGAGTGAAGGTGTTGTAAGCGATTACTTCCTTCTTGATATGTTTGTAACTTTGCTTCTTGTTACATACTCAGCGGATATGTTGTCGCTGTTTTTATCAAGTATAGTAAAAAACACAACTGCAGCTATGACGATTATGCCGCTTGTGCTTATGGTTCAGCTTATTTTCTCGGGATGTATGTTCTCGCTTCCGAAGGGCATCAAGCCACTCTCGGAATTTATGATTTCGAACCATGCGACCTCATGTATATGTGCCGAAGCAAATTATAACGCCTTACCGTCAAGCTCGGGCTGGTCCATGCTTAAGAAAATGGCAAAAAGAGAAGATGCCGACCCTGAAATAAAAGCTATGGTTTTGGAAATGGAAGCTACGGGACAGGATGAAGTTATCAAGTATGAAACAGCTAAGTCAAGCTTTGACAAAGATTATGTAAGCACATACGGAAATGTAAAATATCATTGGAGATTTATGTTCTCGATGTCATTTATCTTTGCCGGACTTTCGGTTGTCGCGCTGGAATTTATAGATAAAGACAAGAGGTAATATATTGATATTTAAAATAAAATGATATATATTTAGCTTATCTTATAAAAATATTTAAACTAGGGAGAAAGATTATGAGCATTAGAATTGGAATTATGGGATACGGTAACCTTGGAAGAGGAATAGAATGTGCGATTAAGCAGAATGATGATCTTGAATTGGTTGCGGTATTTACAAGAAGAAATCCGGAAACTGTTAAGATACTTACAGAAGGTGTAAGTGTATGTGCATCAACCGATGTTGAAAACTGGAAGGATAAAATCGATGTACTTATTCTTTGCGGAGGAAGCGCAACAGACCTTCCTAAGCAGACACCTGAATATGCTAAGTATTTTAATGTAATTGACAGTTTTGATACACATGCAAGAGTTCCGGAGCATTTTGCAAATGTTGATGCGGCCGCTAAGGCAGCAGGCAAGGTCGGAATCATTTCTGTAGGCTGGGATCCGGGAATGTTTTCACTTAACAGATTATATGCAAATGCTATCCTTTCAGATGGTGCCGATTATACCTTCTGGGGAAAGGGCGTAAGCCAGGGACACTCGGATGCTATAAGAAGAATCGAAGGCGTAAAGGATGCAAAGCAATATACAATACCTGTTGATTCAGCTCTCGAAGCAGTAAGAGCAGGAGAAAATCCTGAGCTTACAA
>JAFSZR010000041.1 GCA_017459135.1 Lachnospiraceae bacterium
AGGTCTTTCCAGCATCTTATCAAGTGCATGAGATATAAGATGTTCGCTTCCGCTCGTCGGTGTACTTCCGCCTGCTATCTCATTTGCGATTCCGCTCATTGCAAGCGAGTCAACGAGCTCTCTTAAAAACAAATCATCTCTTATGCTTTCAAACGGTGTTCTTACAAAACTGTTTACCGCTTTCTTTGCTATCATAACGGAAAAATCATTCATGACCGAATAACCTTTTTCCGACTCAAAAAGCCAATCATAGAGAGATGTAATTTTAGCAACCATATCTCCTATGCCCGAGTATAAAAATCTCTCAGGGGCACTTTTGATAATATCCGTATCAACTACTATTCCGTATGCCATACGTGCCGGAACCGAGGTTCTTCTTCCGTTAACTATAAGTGATGCACTTGCCGAAGAAAAACCGTCGCTTGATGCGGATGTCGGTATGCTTATAAACGGAAGCTTACGAAGATATGCCGCATATTTTGCGGTATCTATAACTTTTCCTCCGCCTATTCCGAGAATCACCTGAGCCTTTGAATCGATATCAAAAGCAAGATTGATAATATCATTAATATCAACCGTATCAAGTTCCATATAATCAAGCAGATTTATGCCCGACTTCTCAAGGTTTTTTATTATATCTTTTCCGAACATATCGATAAGACCGTTACCGAAATAAATTACGGCATTTTCAAATCCGTTGTCCTTAAGATATATTCCGAGATTATCCATTGTACCCTTACCGACCTTAAGTATGGTCGGAATCGCAATATGACTGCCTGCCATTATATGCCTCCTTACGTTGATATACGTTCCTATATTTCACTTTTTATACTGAACAATTAATTACTTTGCAATAATCTTTCTGAAATTCTTCTTACCGCGCTTTAAGATAAATTCTTCATCAAATGCGTTCTTTTCGTAAGCTGCCGCAATATCCGTTACCTTTTCATTATTTACGGTAACGCCGCCCTGTTCTATAGCACGTCTTCCTTCACTTCTTGAATTAACAAGTCCTGATGCAACAAGAAGAGAAATAAGATCAACCTTTCCATCCTTAAATATTTCATCTGTAATTTCGGATGTAGGCATATTTTCTGTTGAACCTCCTCCGAAAAGACCCTTTGCCGCATCAAGAGCTTTTTTTGCTTCTTCCTCACCGTGAACAAGAGTTGTAAGCTCATAAGCAAGAATCTCTTTTGCTTTATTTAATTCGCTTCCCTCATACTTTTCCATTTCCTTAATCTGCTCAAGCGGAAGGAATGTAAGAAGCTTAAGGCATTTGATGACATCCGAATCTTCTACATTTCTCCAGTACTGGAAGAACTCAAACGGAGAAGTTTTTTCCGGATCAAGCCATACCGCACCCTTTTGTGTCTTACCCATCTTCTTACCTTCGGAATTAAGAAGAAGCGTGATTGTCATAGCATGTGCATCCTTACCGAGCTTACGTCTTATAAGTTCGGTTCCGGCAAGCATATTTGACCACTGATCATCACCACCGAACTCAAGGTTACATCCGTACTTCTGATATAACATATAAAAGTCATAAGCCTGCATTATCATATAGTTAAACTCAAGGAAGCTTAAACCCTTTTCCATACGCTGCTTATAACACTCTGCTGTAAGCATACGGTTTACCGAGAAATGAGTTCCTACCTCTCTTAATACGTCAATATAATTAAGATTCATAAGCCAGTCTGCATTATTTACCATAAGTGCTTTTCCGTCAGAGAAATCGATAAAACGGCTCATTTGCTTCTTAAAGCAGTCACAGTTATGCTGAATGGTTTCAGGTGTCATCATCTGTCTCATATCGGTTCTTCCCGAAGGGTCACCTATCATACCTGTTCCGCCGCCGATAAGTGCTATCGGTTTATTTCCACCCATCTGAAGTCTCTTCATAAGGCAAAGTGCCATAAAGTGTCCAACGTGCAGACTGTCTGCAGTCGGGTCAAAACCTATATAAAAGGTTGCCTTACCTTCATTTATTAATTCACTTACTTCCTTTTCATTTGTAATCTGTGCAATAAGTCCTCTCTCGACTAACTCATCATAAAGTTTCATTTTATGTCCTCCATAATAATCATAATCAATTATTTTTTGCATATCTTGTAAATTATACCATAAAATCGTAATTAATTCTATTACAAATAGGCTTATTTCTTATATTTTTTCAATA
>JAFSZR010000042.1 GCA_017459135.1 Lachnospiraceae bacterium
CAGGCTGCGGCGCAGGCAGCAAATTATGAGGCCATGCAGGCGCAGCAGGCAAAGGTTAAGGCAGCGGAAGAAGCACAGGCCGCACTTGCGGAAAAAAGCAAGATCAATTCGGATGTTTTGAATAATAAAGTTCCGGAGGATGCTTCCGAGGATGCTCTTGAAGTTCTTAATCGTATTAACAGGGAAAAGGAAGAAGCGCGTAAGAGAGCTGTCGAAAAACAGTGGAAACAGCGTCAGGAAGAAGAACGTATTGCTGCGATTATGAATTCCAATAAGGTTGATGTAGGTGCTTTCATAGAGGAAGGAAAGAGCAAAGCCAAAGCGACTGAACTTGAACCTGAACAAAGTAAAAGTATTGACACTACGGAAAACACCAATGTTGAGATAAAAGAAGAAAGCAATATTACAGTCAATAATGTTACGGTTGACGAAGCGCCGAAAACTGACGCAACCGATGAGCAGTTAAGACGTGCACAGGAGATTATCGACAGACTTAACCGCGAGGCTGCGGAGGATGAGGCCAAGAAACAGGCTGAGATAGATGCTGCAAAGCAGGCGGCAAAAGAAGCCGGATTTTAATTGTTTTTGGTACCACACAGTGACAATAACGAAACCGCAAGCGATACACCCATACCGATTAACGAAAAGTATGATATGAGACCGACAGGAACACCCAAATCAATTAAAGTATCCGTAAAGAAAGCACCTGCAATTCCGAAAAGACCGCCGAGTATAACTGCGGCATACCATATACCTTTTTTTATAGGGCGTTTTCCGTATGCAAGTATGGCAACAAGGAGAGGAAAGATTACGCCAGGTGTGTATATTGAATAAGCGTTTGTCAAAAGCGTTATAATATCACTGCTTCCGCTTATGGCAAAAACAGTTGAAATCAGTCCGAGCACTCCGACGGTAATTCTTACAAGAACGACGCTGTCCTTGCCGAGGATATCCTTAACAAATATACTCGAGGCATTGACTATACAGGTATCCGTTGAAGAAAGTATGGCTGAAAGAAGACCGAAGATAAGCAATATGCCTACAAATTTCGGTACGATTCCCGCTACATACATAAGCGCTTTACTGCCGTTTAATTCTTCGGAAGTAACATTATATCTTACCCACATACCTATCATCGTGATAACAAAGGCAAAGAAAAATAACAGTAATCCGGCTATAAGAGATGACTCTTTAGCCGTTTTTTTATCCTTGGATATAAAATTACGTGAAATGATATCAGGTCCAAGGAAGAAAACACCGCCTATAACAAAAAACTGAGTAAACAGGTTAATCGGACGGTAATCTTCATTTAACAGTTCAATGTTTCCGATAATATCAAGATTATATTCGTGTCGCGTGATATAAAGATAAGCACAACAAATTATTACACCGATTACTATAATATAAAACTGAAGACGGTCTGTCTTAATGACCGAAAGCTGCCCACCGATAAGAGTATAAATGACAATAACCGCGGAAACCAGAGCAAAAATAAACTTGCTGTTTTTGCCGAGAGCAAATGAGATTATTCCGTTCATGGCAACAAGCTGACCCGCAATAACCCCTATCCAGGATACTACTATAATAAATGCAATTAGTTTTTCGGCACCTTTTCCGACTATTTTACCGGTCATATCAGGAAGCGTTACCGCATCCAGATTTCTTACTTTTTCCGAAATAATAAGAGATTGAAGGATTAAACCGATGCCTCCGAAGGCGAGCCACCATATACCGGGAAAACCTATATTGTTAACCGTATCCGCTATACCTATTGTTGTTGATGCGCCTATGATGGTTGCAAGAAGTGTCATGGTAACGGCATAACCGCTTTGACTTTTTCCGGCAGCGGCGTAGTCGTTAAAGCTTTTGATTTTCTTGGTATTTAAAATGCCTATACCGAGAAAAACCGATATGTATATAATAAGAGCCCATAAAAAGAAAGTATTCATTAGTTTCACCTCACATTTTCAAAAAATTTTTATAGCATAAAATAACAGCCGTTAACAAATACGACTTTCATAGTATATTAAATGAAAAGGAGAATGTCAACCAAAAATTAATGATAAGTTGACATTTTATAAAAACAAATATACGATACTATGCAAATTAAATTCGGCAGGTATTATACTTATATTTGAACTTATGAAAGAAATGGAGTATAATGGCATATATTATCAAGAATAAGAAAGAGGAACTAATTATGTCTAAGAAAAATCTTGCGGTAATATTCGGCGGTCGCTCATCAGAGCATGAGGTATCCTGTATATCGGTTGTGACGGTTGCAAAGGCCGTTGATACTTCAAAATATAATATATATCTTGTGGGTATTACAAAGGACGGAAGTTGGCTTAAGGCTGACAGTATAGAAGCTATAGAAAACGGAAGCTGGCGTGACAGTAAAGCAAGAGCCTTTATATCTCCGGATATAAAAGGTGAACTTATAATTGATGAAAACGGCAGCAATACATATGTTAAACTTGACGTGATTTTCCCGGTTCTTCACGGAATGTACGGTGAAGACGGAACAATTCAGGGATTGTTTGAAATGGCGGATATACCTTATGTCGGCTGCGGAGTATTTGCATCAGCTGCTTCAATGGATAAATTTTATACCAAGCTTGTAGTTGATACACTTGATATAAGACAGGCGGTTTATGTTCCTGTCTTAAGAGACCAGCTTGAAGATATGGATAAGGTTATCGCAAGAGTTGAGGAAAAGCTTTCATATCCTGTGTTTGTAAAGCCTTCAAAAGCCGGTTCTTCGAAGGGAGTAAGCAAGGCGGTTGACAGAGATTCACTCATAAAGGGACTTAAAGAAGCATCAACTCATGATTATAAGATTTTGGTTGAAGAAACCATAGTCGGAAGAGAGCTTGAGTGTGGAGTTATGGGATACGGCGAGAATACAAAGGCTTCCGGAGTGGGTGAAATACTTGCTGCAGAGGAAGCTGCGTTTTATGATTTCGATGCCAAGTATAACAATGCTGATTCAAAGACCATTATCAGTCCTGAGCTTCCTGAGGGTAAAGAGGAAGAAATCAGAAATGCAGCGGTTAAAATATATAATGCTCTTGATGGTTTCGGTCTTTCAAGGGTTGACTTCTTCCTTGAGAAGGATACAAATTGCGTAGTATTCAATGAAATTAACACGCTTCCGGGATTTACAAGCATAAGTATGTACCCTATGCTTTGGAATGCAAAAGGTTATGACATAAAGAAACTTGTTGAAACACTTATAGAGATGGCGGTTGAAAGACCAAGATAATCAATTGTGCAAATTAGACAAAATAATTTGGTGAAATTTGTCAAAATGTGCGATTTTCCTTGAAATTCAATTGAAAATCCTTTATAATGCATTTTGTAACTGCAACCTGTTTTTCGTATTGTTTCGGAAAAAGGATTGCGAAGAGTAAAAAAGATATAAAAAGGAGAAAAATTATGGACAATGGTATGCAGCCGGGAAATGAGTTCCCACAGGGCGATTTCCAGCCACAGGGCGATCAGGCACCACAGGGTGGTAAGAAGACCGGTTTAATTATCGGTATTGCCGCAGCAGCAGTTGTAGTAATTGCACTTATTGTATGTTTTGCATTGGGACTTTTCTCAAGCAAGAACGGTAAATATGTATGCGAGGACTACGCATCATTTGGTGTAGAGATGACTCTTGAGGTTAAGGGAAGCAAGTTTACAATGTCAATGTCTGCTTTCGGTGAGTCTGATGTTACTGAAGGAACTATCAAGTTCAAGGGTAATAAGGTTGAGCTTACTTCTGACGGATCCACTATTGAGGGAACTTACAGCAAGAAAGACAAGACCATAAGCATTGAAGAAGATGGTATGGCATTGGTCTTCAAGAAGAAGTAACTGCATAATTAAGCATAATAAAAAGAAGTCTTTGTCAGGTATGACAAAGGCTTTTTTTATGAGAATTTGAGAATAAATAAGTGGTTTTATATATAAAAAAGAGTTATAATAAATTTATCAGTAACTTATGGCTTATTTTAATATGTCGGGAGGTATGTAGATGTTAAAAGAATGGGTAAAAGACGAAAAACCGTGTGATGAGGAGTTATCCGAAAGGCTTGAAAAGGCAAGGGCGGAGCTTGCCGTAAGACAGATGGCGATTAAAGAAAAAAATCTTCCTGTGCTTGTGGTTATGGATGGCTGGGGGGCTGCCGGAAAAGGAAGCATACTTGGAAGAATAATTAAAAATCTTGATCCGAGATTTTTTAAATGCGAAACACTCAGCAAACCGACCGAAGATGAAATCAGAAGACCTTTTTTGTATCGTTATTTCGTAAGAATACCGAAACAGGGAAAGATATCATTTTTTGACGGAAGCTGGATGGGGGAAGTGACTTCACAGTTTTTGCAGAAAAAAATCAGCAAAAAGCAGTATAAGTCAAGACTTACAAGCATTAAACGATTTGAAAGACAGTTAAATGACAACGGATATCTTGTTGTAAAATTTTTCTTCCATATCGATGAAAAGACACAGAAAAAGAGACTTAACGAACTTGAAAGCGATACTTACACAAAGTGGCGAGTAACAAAGAAAGATTTGTGGCAAAATAAGCATTACGATAAATGTCTTAATGTCTATGATGAGTACATAGAAGCAACAAATCAGTTTGTGGCACCTTGGTATTTCATTGATTCCACAAGCAAAAAATGGGCAGAGCTTCAGATGACGGAAATACTTGTATCAAGTATAGATACCGCGATTGCAAATGCCGAAACAGAGCAGAAAGCGCCGCTTTTACAAAACACATTCCCTATGAAAAATACTCCGAGGCTTGTGGATATACCGCTTGATAAGACCTTGACCGACGAGGAATACAAGGAAGAGCTTGATAAGCTTCAAACACGTTTGGGAGAACTTCACAACGAGCTTTATCACAAGAAGATACCTGTAATTATAGCTTACGAAGGCTGGGATGCGGCAGGAAAGGGCGGAAATATTAAACGCCTCGCCGCAGCGCTTGACCCGAGAGGTTATGAGGTTCATCCTATAGCAAGTCCGGAGCCTGCCGAAAAAGCCAGACATTACCTCTGGAGATTTTGGAACAGACTTCCGAAGGACGGACATATTGCAATTTTTGACAGAACCTGGTACGGTCGTGTAATGGTTGAAAGGCTTGAAGGCTTTTGCTCGGAAAACGACTGGCAAAGAGCTTATAATGAGATTAACGAGTTTGAAAAGGAACTTGCAGACTGGAATGCGGTAATAGTTAAGTTCTGGGTACAGATAGATAAGGAAACTCAGCTTGAAAGATTTACCGATAGACAAAATACTCCTGAGAAGCAATGGAAGATAACCGATGAGGATTGGCGTAACAGAGAAAAATGGGATTTGTACGAGGTTGCCGTTGATGAAATGATTCAAAAGACGAGTACCAAGTTCGCACCATGGCATGTTCTTGAATCAAATGATAAGAAATATGCACGTATTAAGGCGTTAAAGACCGTTATAAAAGCCATCGAGAAAAAACTTGAAGAAGTAAAATAACAAACAATAAAAAAACACAAGCTGATTTCGTTTGAATTTGAAATCAGCCTGTGTTTTTTTGTGCCGGTTTTGTTTATGATGAAATTACATTTGCTCCGGACAATCTATACCGAGTAGAAGCATAGCATCCTTGATTGTCTTTTTGGTAATATATACAAGAGAAGCCCTTGAATTACGTAAATTCTCATCGTCAACATTGATTCGATTAGCATTATAAAATTTATTAAATGCCTGAGCCATATCTACGGCAAATCTTGCAACTACCGAAGGCTCGTATTTTTCTGCGGCGTCACTTATAACCTTAGGGAATCGGCTTATTTCCTTTAATAATTCCATCGAATCCGGATCGGTAAGGACCGAATAATCAATATCGGTGGAAGGTGTGTAGTTGTCAAGCTTTCTTAATATACTTGCACACCTTGCGTAAGTATACTGAACATAAGGTCCGGTTTCTCCGTCAAAGTTAAGAAGCTTTTCCCATTTAAATGAAACGTCTTTTATACGCTGATTGTAAAGATCGTTAAATAATACTGCTCCTACACCTATTTTCTTTGCGGTTTCATCCTTGTCCGGAAGATCCGGATTCTTTTCTTCTATAATCTCTTTAATCTTTGATATGGCTTCAAGAAGAATATCTTCCGCATAAATAATATTTCCGCTTCTTGTGGAAAGCTTAGCACCTTCAAGACTTACCAGACCGTAAGGTATATGAACAAGTGCGTCTTTTGCCCACTCATTTCCCAAAAGCTCAACTACCTTAAATACCTGTGCAAAATGCAGCTTTTGTTCCTGGCCGGTTACATAGAGACACTTTACAAAGTTATAGGTTTCCTTGCGGTAGAATATTGCAGCAAGGTCTCTGGTTGCGTAAATCGAGCTTCCGTCATTTTTAAGTATAAGACAAGGAGCCATATTGTATTCTTCCAAATCAACGATTTTTGCGCCCTCGCTGTCCTTAAGAAGTCCGGCATCGGAAATCTTCTTAACTATATCGTCGGTTTTGTCGCGATAAAAGCTCTCGCCGAGATAATAATCAAAATCCATGCCGAGCAAATCGTAAGTGCGCTTATATTCAATAAGACTTATATCCTTAAACCATTGCCAAATTTTAAGTGCTTCCTCATCGCCCTGCTCCATTTTTGCGAACCAGGCACGTGCCTCATCATTTAAAGAAGGATTTTTTTCGGCTTCTTCATGGAATTTAACGTAAAGCTTCATAAGCTCGGCAACGCCGTCTTTTTTTACGGTTTCTTCGTTACCCCATGCTTTGTAAGCGACGATGAGCTTTCCGAACTGTGTACCCCAGTCACCGAGGTGGTTGATTCTTACCACGTTGTAACCGAGCTTACTGTAAATTTTATAAAGAGAATTTCCTATAATTGTTGTACGAAGATGTCCGACGTGGAAGTTCTTAGCAACATTAGGAGATGAATAATCGATGCAAACGGTTTTCTCTTTTCCTATATCGGAAGAGCCGAAGTTTTCGTCAAATGCTGCTTCTACCATAGACTTAACAAAAATATCCTTTTTAATAAAGAAGTTTAAGTATGCACCCTGAACCTGTATTTCATCGAGAAATGAAGCATCGGCAGAATTCTCAATAGCTGACTTTATATCAGCAGCAATCATTTGAGGTGCCTTATGCATAGTCTTTGCAAGTCTGAAACAAGGAAATGCAAAGTCTCCAAGCTCAGGTTTTGGCGGTATCTCGATTAAATCGGATATTTCGTCCCTGCCAAGAGCATCGACGCTGTTTACTATTAAATCAATTATCTTATTTTTCATAATGTCCTCCGGTTTATTATTTTAATACTTAGAATAATATTTTATGATTAAATAATCAATAGTAATTAGTTTTGTATCGGAAATCTGAACTTAACAACGGTTCCCGATTCTTCGGCTTTATTGATGCTTAAATTTCCGTTTAACAAATATATGGTTTCATGTGCTTTATGAAGGCTGCTGTACCATGGAGCCGTTGTAAGATAATCGGGATCTATTCCGTCACCGTCATCACGTATGGAAGCTTCTATAACATTTTGACTTAAGGATAAATTCAAAACTATCTTTTCCGCATTTGCATGCTTGAAAATATTATCAAAAAATATTTCAAGAAGTCGGAATAAATTAATTGAAAATACAGGATGAAGAGTAAGCTCGTTATCCGTATATTCAAGATTTGATTCTATCAAATAATCCGGATTAAGCTCGCGTTTATTCATAATATACTCTTCGAGCTGACCGAGTAAAGGCTTTGAAGAATCAAATTTAGATGAAAGCTTTTCTTCGATATCCAAAACGGAATCCAAAATTTTCTTTGAATTATATTGAATATCTTTAAGTGTAAGCTTGGCTCTTGAAATATCAGTACCAAGAAGATAAGAAAGAACATCAAGCTTGTGATTGGTACTTTCTATTCCGTCTTTTATATTTCTTTCGATTATGGTTGAAATATAAGTATCATTAAAAGCATTGAGCATAAGGATGTTGTATCCGTGTTCGGACTTCTTGTCTTCCTTATCGTCGGATAAGAAAGTAAAGTCGTCGTCCGAAAGCTCCGAGTCGGATTCTTTATATCTGAGACTTAAAGCGTTGATGGCATCCTGTGCTTCGTTGAGCACAGTGAGTCTCTTCTTTAAAATGTTGAGTGATGATTCAAGATTTATGATTTTTGCGTTTAATAAATCCTTTACATCATTTAAATCGTTTATCTGGTCATCGATTATTTTACTTTTACCTGTTTCTTCGGCCTCCATAGGGATAGGCGAAAATACGCTTTTCTTTGAACCGGACTTTAATGCATAAATATCTTTTGTCTTATACAGTTCGTCGAGTTTTATATCTATTTCGAATGCCTGTGTTTTCAAATCCTGAATAGTTTCCAAATCATCAATAAATGCATCATTAAAATAATCAAGCATGGACTGGTTGGCATTTTTGATAATTTCCAAATCTGCTTTTGAATGATTTTCCATTTTAAACTCCTTTGTTCGTATGATTTATCGCGGAAAGCGGTTTATCGCCTTCTGCTGCGTATTCTTCTTTGAGCGCGTATCCTGTCGCGGACGGCTCGTCTTTGACGTACATATCTGACTCTTAAGTATATAATAACAATAAGTGCGACAATCATCAATAGTACTGTTGTTATAAGAATTTTCATAAATAAGTGAGAAGATTCTTTTTTTGATACGGCCGGACCGGTGGTTTCCTCCACGGTAGGCGTATCTTCCGGTATAGGTTTATATGCATAACCTGAATAATAAACCGGCAGGCTGATATATGTTTCATCCGCTGTTCCGACAGAAAGAGTTCCGACCTGTTTGTTTTCTTCATCAATGGAATCGGTATTGAATGTCAGTACCATATTGTCCGCATTAAGTCCGTTTCTGACAAGAAAACGTGCATTCGTATCTACAGAAAGGCTTAGGGTTCCAGCATTTAATCCGTCAAAATAATTATTAAGAGCCGTTTCGGCTTTGCTTATATCCTCGTCCGTAAACTCAAAGCTTGTCAGGGGCGAGGCATAAGAATAATTATTGAAATAATACTCATAAAGAGCTTTTGAATCTGTGTATGTTGTTGAAGTCGGTCTGCTGTGCATTACTACACAAATAAGCTCTACATCGTCTTTTTTTGCCCATGTTACCAATGTTCCGAGAGCCTGATCGGTAAATCCGGTTTTACCGCCTTCGCAATAAGGATAATAAAAATCGGATTCCTCTTTGATAAGTTTATTGTTTTGCCAAAGCTCACGTTCCTCTTCCTGCTTGTTGGTAGGAGGGATAATGTAATGAGTTGTGGCTGTTATTTCACGAAATTTATCGTTTTTTATAGCCTCTCTTGCAATTAATGCCATATCGTAAGCGCAGGTATAATGGTCATCGTCATGAAGACCGTTGGCATTTACGAAATGTGTTGACACACATCCGAGTTCTTCGGCTTTTTGATTCATTAAATCGCAAAACTTGTCAAGTGTTCCGGCAACGTGTTCGGCAACGCCCCAAGCAGCTTCGTTTGCCGATACAAGCAGTACGGCATATAAAGCATCTTCGAAATTTATTTCTTCTCCCACGTCCAGGGCGATATGACTGCTGTCACGTTCAATTCCCCAAACCGCTGTATCCGACATGGTTATTGTGTCTTCGAGGTTGCCATGCTCAAGTGCTACAAGGACAGTCATTACCTTTGTAATACTTGCGGGATATCTTTTCTCATAAGCATCTTTAGCATATATAACCTGTCCCGTGGCGGCATCCATAACAACAATTGAATCGCCTACCGTATCCGGAAGGCGGCCCGGCTCGTCGGGATATTCGGTTGTTTTAGGTGCTTCGGTGGTTGGTTCTTCCTCTTCCTGCGCAAAGCTTACAAGGCAGAATGACACCGACAACAAAAAGAGCATTATAACAGAAGTTAAGTATATAAGTTTTTTCTTCATAATATTTGTTTTAGATCATACAAGCTAATATAATCATACATCTTTCATTTTTTAGAAAATCCAACAAAAGCATTTTAACATAAAAAAGCCGATAATAAAATGTTTTTTGTTAATGAAAACCAAATCTTTTAAAGCCGGGCTTTTAAAATAAAAGAAAATATAATATAATAGGCAAAGTGAGTTATTAAACTGATATTTATAAACAAAAAAACGGTTGGAGAAAACAATGAGATTAAGAAATGTTAAAGGATCCCGTGATGTGATTGCATCAAATGAGTATGTTATAAGAGACGAACAGAATATGAAAGGAAAATGGCATGAGCTGTTCGGAAATGATAATCCCATACATATTGAAGTCGGAATGGGAAAGGGCCGATTTATAATGGATATGGCACGACTTAATCCGGATATTAATTACGTGGGTATTGAAAAGTTTTCGAGTGTACTCGTACGTGCCATTGAAAAGCAGGAAATCGAAAAGCTTCCTAATCTTTACTTTATAAGAATGGAAGCCGAATATATAGAAAATGTTTTTGAGAAGGGTGAGGTTTCGTACATATATCTTAATTTTTCGGATCCGTGGCCTAAGGACAGACATGCTAAAAGAAGACTTACATCGGTGCAGTTTCTTGAAAGATACGAGAAGATTCTTGCCAAAGGAGGAGGGGTTACCTTCAAAACAGATAACAGACAATTGTTTGATTTTACGGTTGAACAGGCGGACGAAGCCGGATGGAATAAGGAAAGCGTAACGTATGACCTTCATAATTCGGAATATGTTGAAGGAAATGTCATGACGGAATATGAGGAAAAATTCTCAAGTATGGGAAATCCCATATATAGGATAGTATATTCTCCGAAATAAAGCTAATTAAATGAGCCGCACCTGCACATAAACGGTGCGGCAGAATATAATAATAACAAGTTCGGACTGGATTTGTTATTATGGGTAAAATAAGATATAAGTTAAACGCATATCTTTACGGCAAAAGAGGAATATATAAGGTATTAAAGAATCTCGGATGCAGTTTAGCCATTGTTAAAAATAGCTATAATCCTTGTAAAAAACAGTGCAAAAACACAAAATATAAAAAATTTTGATTTTTTTGAAAAAAACACTTGCAATTATCTGATTAATGATATATAATTTCATTTGTTCGTTGCGAATAAATGAATAAACTTCATACGGGCCGCTAGCTCATTTGGTAGAGCACCTGACTCTTAATCAGGGTGTGCGGGGTTCGAGCCCCCGGCGGCCCACTCTTTAAAGCATCGGTTTTGCAGACATATAAGCTGTGGGGTCGGTGTTATTTTGTGTGTTTTTCCCCTTGACAATAATTTAATAAAATAATATAATGCAAAATTGAAAA
>JAFSZR010000043.1 GCA_017459135.1 Lachnospiraceae bacterium
AGAGGAGAAACTATGGACAAGGTAAAAGAAGTATTACAATTCATTGGTCTTAAAATCATGGGGGCATTCCAATTCATTTGGAAATACTTAAAAATCGGATTCAAAAAAGTCAGAAAATGGTTCAAGCGTTATGTAAGAAAACTTATAAGACATACCAAAGCAAAAGATTACAGTTTGCTTATTTATACAATTGTGGCGATAATTGTATTTATTTTGTTTATCGTTCTTTTGGGAAAACTGTTTTCTCACGGAAAAAAGAAAGATAAGAAAACAACAACGGAAACAACAACGGAAATGACAACGGAAGATCCTGCCGTGGAAGCACACAACCAGCTTGTTGCACAGGCAAATGCGATTTATCAGAACAATCCTGATTTGCTTATGCTTGTAAACGGTGCTCATCCGGTTACGGAAGGATACAACTTTGAACATTATACACTTAACTGCGGTGAAGAAATAGATGCAAGAATGCATGACGACCTTGTAAATATGCTTGAAGCATGTAATGCGGCAGGCAACGAGTATAGGATTGTTTCAGGCTACAGAGATAGTGCAAAACAGCAGCAATTATTTGACGATAAGGTGGCCGAGATAATGACCCAGGAAGGTATCTCACAGGAAGAGGCTGATGCAAAGGCCGCTACAACGATACAAAGACCGGGATACAGTGAGCATGAAACAGGTCTTGCAATTGACCTTGCTGGTGTTGACAGCGTTACACTTGATGAGAGTCTTGCTTCGGATCCTACGGTTGCATGGCTTGATGCAAATTGTCATATGTACGGATTTATTATGCGATTCCCGGCTGATAAGATTGATATTACGGGAAATGTATACGAACCATGGCATTTCAGATATGTCGGTGTGGAAGCCGCAACATTTTTACATGATAATAATTTAACTTTGGAGGAATTCTATCAGTTAATCGGTATGTAAGAAGCTGATTATTCGGAATAGCATTTACCTTATTATGGAAAGAGAAAGAACTAACAGAAATAAAATTTCAGAACAGGAATTAAGACGAAGAAAAGCCATAAAGAAAAGAAAGGCTTTAAAGAAAAAGAAAAAGTCGGCAGGATACAGAAGGTTACAGCTTTGTTATAATTTGATATTTATACTTGCTCTTTTGTTTTTGATTATATTCGGTTCACTTCACGTGTTTACGAAAAAGAAGACGTTAAGAAAAGAGGGAATTGAATATTATAACAAAGGCGAATATGAGGCTGCCATAGAAAGCTTTGATAAGGCTTTAAAATGCAAACAATGGTTTTCCGATTCGGTAAATGTTGATATTGAAATGTATAAGGCGGATTGCTATTTGAAGCTTGGGGAGTATTCCGATGCGGAAAGAGTATACTCTTCAATCAAGAATAAATATCCGGCAAAGTATTACGACCGAAACAAGGTGGATTTTCTTGAGGAGCTTTCATCAGCACTTGACCGTTATAAATACGGAGATTATGTTTCTACGGTTGCGTGCTTTAATCGTGCGATAGAAGCCGGTTATACTGAAATGAGTATATTTGCAGCAAGCTGTTATGAACAGTCGGGCGATTACGAAAAAATGAAAGAAAATCTTGATATATATACCGCATCACATGGCAATACTGCAGATATATGCTACAAATATGCTTCGTACTACCTAACAATGGGAGATTATGAAAGTGCGCTTTCATATGTTGAACAGGGTATTGCTTTCGGAGAGGGTACTTATTATCAGGAGTTTTTATATGCAAGAATTATCTGCTGCGAAAAGAAGGGTGAATTTGAAAAGGCCTTTGGTTATGCATCGGATTATATAGCATCTTATCCGGATGATAAAAAAGGTGCCGATATATACGCATGGCTTGATACGAGGGTAAATCCGGATACGGAATTGGTAAATGATTACTTCGGACAAAACGGTAATAACGAAGATGTCGAAGAAGATTTACCCGAAGATTCTCAAAACTGATTATTAAGGTGCATTTTATGTATGAAAATGATAAAGATATAGAAAAAGTTATACTGTTTGCGGTTGATCTTGATAACGGCGATGATGTAGAGGCTTCCCTGGACGAATTGGAGGAGCTTATAAAGACGGCGGGAGCAGAGGTTGTCGGACGACTGGTTCAAAACAGGGAAAAGCTTGAAAGCGGAACTTATCTCGGAACCGGAAAACTTGAAGAGTTAAGGGATATGGCAATTTCTCTTGAAGCAACGGGAGTATGCTGTG
>JAFSZR010000044.1 GCA_017459135.1 Lachnospiraceae bacterium
AACGTCCGAACCCAAATCACCTATTATCTGACCGTCAACTGATATATTGTTAATTAATCCAAGATTTGCTCCTGCTACACCGCCAAGGCTTGCAATTGAAGCAGAATTAGGCATAAATCCTACAAAGGATTCAATTACGGTTGTCGGAAGTGATTCGGAATTAAGTGACGCACCGTTGACTGTTCCTTTATTTGTTCCTGCTACACCACCTGCAAAACTGTAATCCGTATAAGTTCTTGCAGTACAGTTATCTATAACCTTATCAGAAGAATTTGATTCCGGAAGCTTTATCAATCCGGTCTTTTCATTTATACCAACCACTACGCCTATATTACTTACGTCACTCGTTGTATAATTGTGAACATTAATGTTCTTTAATTTTACATTCTCAATATTTCCGCTGTTAAGTGCTGATATTCCTCCAACCGCATCGTTTGAGGAAAAATCAATCGAAGTCTTTCCGCTCTTAGGCTCGACAAGGCAATACGAAATCAGAGCATCCTCATTATTTATGGCTGCAATACCGCCGCACATACCCGAAGGTGCCTTTATTTCAGCATAGTTGTTACATTTTGTTATTGTACTGCTGTTTACGGAGGTTATTCCGCCGGCATTACCTGCATTGGTAGCCGTAATTACTTCATAGTTATCGCAGAAGGCAATTATATTTCCGGATTCATTATCACCTACGATACCACCCACGGTACCTCTTGTTGCATTTACAACAGCTTTATTTGTAAAGCCTGCAATTATATTGCTCGTATTATTACCGGTGTTCTTTCCGATTACACCGCCCACATATCTGTTACCGTTTATGTTTCCTGTAACACTGATATATTTATCCGCATAATAATCCGACTCAGCGCTTAAATCAGGCGAATCCGATAATTTATCATTTATTACAACGCCATTACCGTCATTGTATGCGGTAACTGCGCCCGAATAATTACCGCTTGAAGTAATCGTTACGTTTATATCTTTATTTACGTTTATTTTACCACCGTTATAAGCAGCCAAACCGCCAGCCATACCATCTATGGTAATTTCATTTGTATCTGTATCAACTACATCTTTTCCCGAAACAAGGAGCTTAAGTCCCGATACATCGCTTCCTGAAATCGTTCCAAAGTTTTCTGCGGCTATTCCTCCTACCACATTACGTCCGCTTATTGTAATATCTTTAAGAGTACAGTTTTCCACTCTTCCGTCCTCTTTATTGAGTCCGCAGATGCCTCCAATATAATCATCAACGCTCTTTCCGAAGGAATTGGTCTTACAAGAGGTTATAAGTCCGTTGTTTACCTCTGCCAAACCGCCTGTATAAGTACCCATGCTTGAAACTGTTCCCGATGAAGAATTTGAACAGTTATCTATGGTCATATTTTGGCTGACCTTTCCTATAATTCCACCGGCATATGAATAATCATATATATATTCTCTTCCCGCATAATCGGTATTTCTTCCGTTTTGTTCATTATAAACTATGGCTGCATCGGCAATTATCGGAGTCGTATTTTCAACATCTTTTACATATACTTTTGTATTATCATCGTTGTAACCGAATACACCGCCTATACATATATCCGCTTCAATTCTTCCAAGTGAGTTTTGAGTCATCTGCTCGTTGCTTCCGCTGATATACATGGTTGCATTCGATTTTCTTAACCGAAGCTTATCGTTGTTATATATATTATTTAATATATTAACCTTGTCGATAAGCTTTTGATTATCACTTGTTGTATCCAAATCAGAAGTAGCGAAAGCATCGACTATTTCCTGCTGAATCAGATTTGAAACATCGTATCTTGTTTCTCCGCCATAGTAAACTGCAGCAGTATCGGTGACCATATTGTATCCGACAAAACCTCCGACAAAGGCTTTTCCGTAAACCGTACCGAGGAAATTATCAGTCTTAAATATTGTAGGAATATTACCGGTTGAATCGGTATTAATAATATTTCCTCCGACACTTCCTCCAACAAAATATTCACCTATTACTCTGTTAGGCTTTGAGATAACTGCCCTTGCAATTCCGTCATCATCAACAAAAAGTCTTAATGATGAATTAAATCCGGCATAGCCTCCTACAAACGAACCTTCATTTTCATCTCCGAGAATATAGCCGCCCGCAAGTTCATAATCCTCTACGATTGCATCCACATCATTGTATCCTACTATACCACCTACATAATTTTTACCTGATATATAGCATACCGCCGAAATCTTTCGTTCATCCTCGGTTTTATTTTCACCGCTTACAACGATTTTTCCGTTTGAATTCATTTCACGCTTTGTATTTCCTATTACACCGTTGTTATAGCCGGAAATACCTCCGGTAAAGTCACCGGAAGAATATGTTGACTGGAAGAATCCATCAACATTTGCACTTTCAACCTCACTGTTACAATTATAAATCCATCCGCAGTTATAACCCGATATACCTCCGGCGTATTTACCTGTTGAGAAAATAACACCTTTGTTAATCCAGTTTTCTATTTTATTATCAATATTTCTGTCAGTATCCGGAACAACTATTATATCCGACGCTTCAAGAATTTCGTTTGCGTACTTTCCGCTTATGTTTATGCCTTCCGATAGCGCATCTTCACTTAGCTTATCAGAATCCACATCAGCATTGCAGCCCGTAATACCGCCGACATATTCACATCCTACAACATTTGCTTCGTTTACACCGCTTACCTTGTCGTTACCACCCTTAATTCCGCTGGCAGGTCCCTGGTTGAATCCTACTATACCTCCGACATATCTGTATCCGAAGACATAACCCTGTTTTCCTTTTTCACCCTTGGTAGAACAGTTTTGAACGCTACCGTAATAATTATATCCTACTATACCTCCGACATATACTCCGTTAAGCTTCTTGGAAAGAACCGTTGCAGCATTTTCAACACTGTCATCCAAAAGCTGATTAATATCGCTATCCGAATAAAGTGGTGAACTTAAACAGTTTCTCACGGTAATAAGTTCGGAAATATTATCGTCGTCATGCGTATTTGCATAAATATTTGCTGTATATCCAGTTATACCACCGATATACTTTGCCTCTAACGGATCTGTGTTTGTTTTAACAGTAACTACACCGTTTTCATCCACTTCGCTGTTTGAAGCAAGAACCGCACCCTTGTTTACACATTCATCAATAATTATCTTAACCTTTTTTGTCTTTGAATTTCTTACTTCACCGATTATACCGCCGACATATTTATCTCCTGTTACCTTTGCATAGTTTGTAAGCTTTGATAATACTATTTCCTTGCTCTCAGAATCTACGACTCTGTCCTCGCCCGTAGCCTGAAGATATCCCACGATACCGCCGACATGTTCCTTTCCGAGTATCACACTGGCATCGTTGGTATTTATTCCTGAGTTAAGTAAAGTAAGTTCATTAAGAACTCCTGTCTGCTCATCATTGGCAAGTACACCCGAAACATTGACACCACAAAAGGCACCAACCTTATCGCTGCTGCTTGTAACCTGAATCTTGTCAAGCTTTGTCGTCTTAATAAGACCGTAGTTGATATTAAATAATCCAACCGGCTTCTCGACATCATTTAAATTTTCATATCCGTACAAACCGCTTAAGCTGTTAAATGCTTCTGTAATTTTAAGGCCTTTAACGGTGAAATCATTTCCGATAAATTTATCGTACATGCGAAGCTTTCCGCAGGACGCAAAACTTCTGTCGGTAACAATATTAACATTAGCATTTTTATAAGTTCCGTTCGGAAGAATAATATTATGCGCGTTTGAAGAATAGTAATTTTCTCCTTCAACAAATCCTGCCCAGTCTATATCTTTTATAAGCGCGTAGGTACAATATGCCGTAGCACCTTCGGTTTCTTTATATGCTGCAAGGTCTGCTTCCGACAAGTCTTCAAGATATCTCACATTGTAAAGATGTCTTGCATTTTTTATTGTATAATTAAAATGATCTATCGTTCCGAGAGCACCCGCATTTTCTTCACCTGATGTCTCATTTGCAAAAAACGCATCGGATACATTACTCTGTTTTACGGAAGTAGCTTTATATCTCGCACTGTAGCCCTGAACAGAACAATATATCTTTTCCGCATTTAATCCAAATCTGTGGAAGCTTAATGTCTTTGAAAACTTAACAGAACCGTTCTTTACGCTTTCCGCTTCCGAAAGCTTTGAAAAATCTTTGTTGTAAAGCTCGGTTGTTGCCTGAACATCAACAGCATCAAGCACAACTCTTACCTGATTGTCCTTGTCGAGATAAGCCAATATATCAAATTTACCAAGATTTTCGGACGTTGCATTTCCGTCTCCGTCATAAGTATATCTGATAACTTCACAAGGAACCGTATCCCTGTTCTCATAATTCTTCAAAGGATTCTTAGACGTATCAAGCGTAATATCAAGTGTCTTTTTCTTTGTTTTGTTATCAAATACGGAAATCTTGTAAGTAAGTTCATTTGTTGCCGAAGCATACTTTCCGAGTTTAAAGGAAAGATTAAGAGTTTCCTCGTTATTAAGCGAAATCTTCGAAATAGTCGGCTTGTCATTTTTTGAAACAAGTGCTGCCGAAAGAGTATCCACACCATAATATCCGACCATTCTTTCCCTGCGGTATGTTTCATATCTTGTGGCAATA
Source organism: Lachnospiraceae bacterium (assembly GCA_017459135.1). Lineage (GTDB taxonomy): Bacteria > Bacillota > Clostridia > Lachnospirales > Lachnospiraceae > Coprococcus_C. The sequence goes on from JAFSZR010000044.1 coordinate 4,637, forward strand.
TTTACAAGACCTCTTAAATTATCATTGGAATTGTTATATTCGAACGCTGCATAATCAGCATCATCTTTTTCAATAAACTTATCCGTATAGAATGCTGAGAAAACCTGACCGTCTTCCAAAGAAAACTCTATACAAATGGTTTCATTCAAAATGCTTGTATCATAAACATACGACTCAAGCAGCTCAAATACGATTGCCGCCGTCTTGCTGTCGGTTTCCTCACCCGATTTATATTTTACATAATCTCCTTTGTTACACATAGCATAACAAAGCGTGCCGGCTTCTTTTGAAACCCACACACTGTTTTCTTTTTTCAATTCTGCCGTATAGTTTTCTCCCTCGGCATAATAAATCGAATCAAGATTAACCTTATTTCCGAAAGCCTCCTTATATGCTCTGTCGGAAAAATCCGAAAGTGTGCCGTTTTCGCTGTATTCCGAAAGCTGATTCTGCGCAGCAAGAAATAAGGTTTCCGCATATTCATTTTCTCTGTTGAAATCCGCCCAATCCTGCCATGCGACAAGACTCATAACCGATACCGAAAGTAAGATTCCCAGAACAAGAAAAGTAACAATCATTTCAACTAATGTGAAACCATCGTTACTTCTAAAGATATTCTTTTTAGGTTTTTTATCTTTTATTCTCTCTGTCAAAGTTACCACCTCCAAAGAAATCCAATCTCAGTTAGTAATATTATACAAAATTTTATGGTCAAGGTCAATTAAATCACGAAAAAACTCGCCTTTTTTATTGGCTTTTTTTACACGATTTACCACTTAGTATATCGGTATTTCCTTGAATTATTTTAATGTTTGTGCAAAATTAACAAAGATTTTTCAAAAAAAGTATTTTTAACAATATAACTTCTTATTTAATGCAACAAAAATTTTTTCCGATAAATCCGCATTTACAGTTATACCGTTCCATAATTCATTTGCTATAATTCCCTGATATAAAAGCATTTTTAATCCATTTATAAAAGGCACATTATTTTTTTCCATAAGCCTTATAAATCGGGTTTTTGCCGGGTTGTATATAAGGTCAACCGCACACGATGCCTGACTGTAGAAATGCTCATCTGATATTAGCGGCAAACCGTCATCAGCCTTTAATCCAACAGAAGTACATTGGATAAACATATATTTTTTCGGCGGTATATCATTATATTCACCAACCGAAAGCGGTATGAATTTTTTATCATCTTTTATATTATCATTATTTATTTTAACAGCATTATTATCATAAACTGTTTTTTCACTCAAAATATTATTCATGTCATTAGCAAGCTTTATCGCGTTGTCTGGACTTCTGTTTATTATATATATCTTTTTTGCACCGTATTTAAGACACATATATGCAACCGCTCTTGCCGCTCCTCCAGCACCAAGCATTATTATCTCATTATCTTTTATATTCATTCCGGCTTCGATTACAGACTTATACAAGCCTTCCATGTCGGTGTTATAGCCCTTATAGCCTTTATCGGTTCTGACAAGAGTATTTACCGCACCTATCTTTTTTGCATCTTCGTCTATATCCGAAAGGTACGGAATAACCTTTTCTTTATACGGAACAGTAATATTCAAACCCACTATTCCGTCTTCGAAAGCTTCTTTTACATACCTGCCCAAATCATCTTGAATCTCAAACGGAATATATCTTTCTTCAAGCGATAATTCGTCAGAAATCGTATCATGAATTATCGGTGACAATGTATGCTTAATCGGATTACCGAATATACCGAGATATCTTTTTGATTCAATATTTTTGTAATCCTCCACTGCTTTTTGCATAATTTTCAATGTATTCATATAACCCTCCTAAAAGGCAAAAAGGCACCGGATATTTTCCGATGCCTTGTAACCGTTATTACTTTCTAAGTCCAAGTGACTCGATAAGCTTTCTGTAACGCTCGATATCCTTGCTCTTAAGATATGCAAGAAGATTTCTTCTCTGACCTACCATCTTAAGAAGACCGCGTCTTGAATGATGATCCTTTGGATGAACCTTGAAATGCTCATTAAGATCATTGATTCTTGCAGTGAGTAATGCAACCTGTACCTCAGGTGAACCTGTATCACCCTCTGTACGACCGTACTTCTCGATAATGTCTTTCTTCATTTCTGCTGTAATCATAGCTTTTCCTCCATTTATCAAATATATAATCAATTCACCGGGTAAAGGACGGAGTCCCCGTTTACTAAGTGAACGACTTGATTATATTAACATAACGCATCAATAATGTAAAGTATAAATTTAAATAATAAAAAGCTTTATTTTTTCGGGAAATTATTTATAATACATAATATACCGCAAATAATTATAACAGTAAATATATCTGTTAAACTTTCGTGAAAGACATCGAGCAAATTTACAATTATTTATTGAATTGCGGTCAAAATAATACATCAAGCGAGGAAAACAAATGAGCGGATCAGGTTTCGGCAAATTATTCAAAATTACAACATGGGGAGAATCACACGGAAAAGCCATAGGTGTGGTAATAGACGGATGTCCTTCGGGTCTGTCTCTTTGTGAAGAAGATATTCAAATATTTTTAGACAGAAGAAAGCCCGGTCAAAACGAATTTACGACTTTAAGAAACGAAGATGATAAAGTTGAAATTCTTTCGGGAATATTTGAAGGAAAAACCACAGGAACTCCTATATCACTTATAGTTTACAACAAGGATCATCACTCGACCGATTACGGGAATATCGCCTCATGCTATCGTCCGGGACATGCCGATTTTACATATGATTCAAAATACGGCTTCAGGGATTACAGAGGAGGCGGTCGTTCTTCGGGACGAGAAACCATTGGCAGAGTCGCCGCAGGTGCGGTTGCCATAAAAATCCTTAAAGAGCTTGGAATAACCTTTACTTCATATGTAAGTTCAATCGGAGAACTTCTTATAGACTTTGATAATTTTTCCGAACAGGAAATTAAAACCAACCCGTTTTATATGCCTGATGCGGAATGTGCAAAAAAAGCCGAAGAATACTTAAAATCCATAATGAGCGATTCCGATTCTGTCGGTTCATCCATTGAATGCATAATAAAAGGTGTACCTGCCGGAATCGGCGAACCGGCATTTGACAAACTCGATGCACTTCTCTCACAAGCCGTAATGTCTATCGGAGCTGTAAAAGCGGTTGAAATAGGCGACGGTATTTCGGTTGCGACAGCCAGAGGTTCCGAGAACAACGATAGTTTTTATGTAAACAACGGAAAGGTTGACAAAAAGACCAACCATTCAGGAGGTATACTCGGTGGAATCAGTGACGGTTCTGATATTTTTTTAAGAGCCTCCATAAAGCCCACTCCTTCGATCTTTAAAGAACAGGAAACCGTTACAAATGATTTGAATGACACCGTTCTTTCGATAAAAGGACGCCACGATCCGATTATCGGACCTCGAGCCGTAGTTGTTGTTGAATCAATGTGCGCTATCACAATTCTTGACCTTATGCTTCAAAACATGGGCACAAAACTCGAAAACATTAAAAAGATATATAATTAGCAAAAATGTCTGATAAATATAAACCGATAATCATTAACGGTAAATAACAAAAAACGGGAATGCTGTAATCATATAGCATTCCCGTAAATTATTATTACACTATTTTACACTTTTGCTCTCGGATGAGCTTTGTCATATTCCTGTTTTATCTTACTTTGACGACTCTTAAGATATATCTGTGTTGTTGAAATATCCGAGTGTCCCAGCATTTCCTGAACAGCCTTAAGATCCGCTCCGTTTGTAACCAAATGAGCAGCAAAAGAATGTCTTATCATGTGAGGTGTTATGTCTTTTTCAATACCTGCTCTCTTTGCATAAGACTTTATCAGCTTCCAAAAGCCCTGTCTTGTCATCTTTTCACCTTTCAGATTTGTGAAAAGCAAATCACTGTTTCCGCACATATCAGGTCTTGCATTCTTAATATAATTCTCCAATGCATGCTTTGCGGCATTTTCTATAGGTATTACTCTTTCTTTGTTTACATCTTTGCACAATATATAATTAAGCGTAAGATTTACATCTTCAAGCTTAATCGAAATAAGTTCCGAAACTCTTAACCCCGTTGCATAAAGAAGTTCCAGCATAGCCTTATCCCGGATTTCCTTATTTGTTCTATCCGACGGTTGGTTGAGCAAAAGATTAATCTCTTCAATCGATAAAATCTCAGGAACCTTTTTGTCGATTTTCGGCGCCTTAAGCTTATCGGCACAATCCTCTTTCACTACTTTGTTTTTAAACAAATACATAAAAAAAGACTTAATACTTGCTATATTTCTTGATATTGTAGCGGATGACATTCCCTGCTTGTCCAATGTACCGATGTAAGTACTCAAGTCAGTCGAATTTAAATCCTGAACTCCTTCAATACCGTTACTTTTGAAATATTTGCACATTTTAAGCAAATCTCTTTTATACGACGAAATTGTATTTCCACTCGATTTTTTTACTTCGGTCAGATAATCTATATATTTGTCTACATATTCAACCATGAATTATCCCCTTATCAACTTCGTATATCATAAATATTTTTATATAATAATCTCGATGTAAAATTATGTTAAAAATAACCTACAGATATGATTTTATATATTAATTAACATAAAATCAAGGACTTTTTTTACTGTAAACCTCAGTGAAACGAAGGCTTGTTTTTAATTCTACAAAATAGGGTAAATCACTTATTTTTACTTACAATATATTGTTTGTCATCTCAAAAAAAATCTTAAAAAATTTTCTTCCGAAAATGCACCCAACATGGTTAACATAAGAACAGAAAGCCCAAATCTTAATTTATTTTTATTAAATACTCTCCCGATATAAAACCTATATATTAAATCAACACACAAAAAATAAATTATATAATGCGGTAAAATACTTATAATAAACACTCCGACATATGCAATCCCGCCGGTATACGCCTGCACAGACATGATAATACCGTAGATTATACTTAAAAATATTATTATAAGGTTATAAACAGTTTTTGGTTTAAAGAACTTCATTAGTAAAATAATCACTACCGCCTGCTTAATTCTTTTTATACACAAAACAATAAATGCGGATACCACCGGGAGTGTTATAACCCTTTTTATATCTTCAATCGAAAATACAAGATAATCAAACTTTATTCCTTTTTTCAGAAATATATTGATTATTAAGCTTGAAAAAAAGACCGATATCATAGAAATAAAAAGCTTATTATAATTTTGAAACCTTTTTAACTCAGCCATAACTCCCACCCTTATAATAAAAAAATAGAAAACATACCGTTTTCTATTTTTTATGATTAATTCTGTTTAATTATTCCACTTGCTTTCATTTCTTTATATGCAAATATGGCTGCGATTGTTTTACTGTCAACTATTGTTCCGTCATAAATCATCAAAATAGCTTCATCAATCGGAACATGTAAAAGTTCAAGGAATTCATTTTCGTCAAAATGCCTCTCTCCCCTTTTCAAATTTGTTCCGATAAACACATCCGTTGTTTCATCAAAGGTTCCGATTGATGAAACAAGATTTGTTACATGATATATATTTTGAGGTATAAAACCGGTTTCTTCTTCCGCTTCCCTTAATGCACATACCTTTCCTTCTTCGTCGGGAAAGTTGAAAGCACCCGCAGGAATTTCCACACTGAGACCGTCGATTGAATTTCTGTATTGTCGTACCAAATATGTATACTCATTTTCATCAACCAACAGAATACCGGCACCTCCGCGTTTTTTATGTTTAATAAAATCGTATTCTACAATTCTTCCATCAGGGGTTTCCAGATAATCTTTATATAATTCTACAATTTTTGAGCTGCATAAAAGCTCCATTTTTTTTCTTTTAAATTCATTCATCTAAAGAATCCTCCAAAGCAGTATATAGAAAAATGTTAAAAAGGACGTGAATAAAATTCACGTCCTTCAATCCTGTTATTTTGCAAAATCGGTAACTCTTGATTCTCGAATAAGGTTAACCTTAATCTGTCCTGGATACTCGAGTTCATCCTCGATTTTCTTGGATATATCTCTTGCGAGTAATATCATATCCTCATCAGTTACCTGGTCCGGAACTACCATAACACGAATTTCTCTACCTGCCTGAATAGCAAAAGTCTTTTCAACACCCTTAAATCCGTTAGCAATCTCTTCCAACGAAGTAAGACGTGTAGTATAAGTTTCCAACGTTTCTCTTCTTGCACCCGGTCTTGCAGCCG
>JAFSZR010000003.1 GCA_017459135.1 Lachnospiraceae bacterium
ATGTAATCAATGCACCCGGCATATCTCTGTCGGCAACGCAAAGATTAAAATCTCTAACATCATTTGTATACGGATTATCGGCTATCTCAAGTTTAACGGTCTCATACGCAAGCTCGGGATAATTGTTTTCTTTTGATAAATGTCCAAGAAAAGCAGCTTTAACATGTTCGTTAAGCAAAGACTTTAAAAGCCTTCCTCCTGCTTCATTGGACAAATGCCCTCGTTTACCCAAAATTCTCTGTTTGAGAAGATACGGATAGGATCCGCATTCGAGCATTCTTATATCATGATTGGCTTCCACAAGAATTCCGTCGGAATCCTTTAAAGCTTCTATCAGATAATCGTCATAGTCACCCATATCCGTAGCTATCGATACTTTTTTATTATCCCCGTACAAGGAATAACAAACCGGATCAACAGCATCATGCCAGATAGAATGAGCCTCTATTCTGATATCTCCTATATTAAACAATTCATCAACCTTAATCGGATTAAGCAAACTTCTGTCAAAGTCTCCAAGCGACGACATAGCCGAAATCTCACAACAGGTTTGCGGTGTTGCATAAAGCGGAATGCCTTCATTTCTTGAAATAACACCGATTGCTCTGACATGGTCAATGTGCTCGTGTGTTATGAGAATTCCGTCAACGTCCTTAAGCGAAAGGTCGATTTTATTTAACCCCTGTTCAATTTTCTTTTTACTAACTCCCGCATCAACAAGCAATGAAGTCGAATCCGTCCCGACAAAGGTACAGTTTCCGCTGCTTCCGCTTGCAATTGTCATCATTTTCATAATTTCACCGTTATATTTTTTAGAATTCTTTATAAAACATATTATTTATAAGGCTTTCATTATATCCTTCTTCATCGGCAAGAATCAAAACTTCCGTTTCTTCTCTTAACGAATCAGCCTTTTTTATCAAATCTTTATTTTTAAGGATTTCCAGTGCACCCTTAAGCGAGGTATTTCCCGACATAACCGTTTTATCTTTAAAGGCTTTTGGAATTATCCCGAGTTTAATTGCGCTGTCAATATTTAAATAGCTTCCGAAACCTCCGGAAATATAAACCTTGTCGGTATCCTCGTAGTTAATACATGATTTTTTATATAAATTCTCTATGCATGAGCTTATTGCTGCCTTTGCAAGAAGAATTTCTCTTACAATATCCGATGTGATATGTATATTATTTATACTCACTCCGTTTTCGATATACTCATCCTTTAAACTTCCGTTTTCAGAAAGCTTTCCCGACGAAATCAAAAGAGAAACGGCATCAACAGCGGAAGCACCGTAAACGCCCTGTCTTTTAAGGCTTGCTTCAAATGCGGGGCCGCATGCTGCCGAAGCGGCTAAAAGCTTACCTTTATTATTAAGCACCATTTCTCCGTTGGTTCCAAGGTCAATCAAAAGATTTACACTTGAGTCATCAAGAAACGCATTCTTATCCTCATCAAGAAAAACAAGTCCCGATAAAATATCTCCGCCTATAAATGCACTTACACAACCTGTCAACAAAACCTCACAGTCAAATTTACAATCTTCACCGAAGATATCCTCCGAGTTTACCGAAAACGATTTTTTTAATATTGTCGGATAAGGATTTTCACCCATATCACTGATATCATATTCAAGCAAAATACTTATCATTGTGGTATTTCCCGATAAGCAAAACGCGTCTATATCAGAATAATTATATTCGTATTTATCTTTAAATTCATCAATTGCATTTGATATATCTTCCAAAGCCAAAGCCTTAAGTTTCCCAATAAAAGACTTATCTCTTTTAACGGTATTAATTCTGTTAATCACATCACTTCCGTAAAGAGACTGTCTGTTATGAAATCCTTTTTCAAATATTACCTCATTTTTATCTGAGTCGAAAAAAGCCATATCTATATTGGTTGTTCCTACATCAATTGCAATTTTTATCATTTAAAATATCGCCTTTGTCTTCTTTTCAATCGGTCTGTAACCGCCGTCATTAAGTGCGGCAAGGATTTCCTCCTTATGTTCAGGACCGAATGCTTCTATCGTAATTACAAGCTCAACCGCGGAATTTCTGTTTATCGTTACAAACTGATTATGCTCAAGTTTTATAATATTTCCCTTATGCTCGGCTGTTACTCCCGCAACATTTTGAAGCTCGCCCGGCTTATCCGGAAGAAGAACGGACACATTGAATATTCTGCATCTTGCGATAAGACCGTGCTGTACAACGGATGAGAATGTGATAACATCCATATTTCCGCCGCTAAGTATACTTACAACCTTCTGTCCCTTTGGTTCAAGATGTTTTAAAGCGGCAACGGTTAAAAGTCCGCTGTTTTCAACAAGCATCTTATGATTTTCGAGCATATCAAGAAATGCAACTATAAGCTCACTGTCTTCAACTGTAATTATATCATCAAGGTTTTCCTTAAGATATGGGAAAATCTTTGAACCCGGAGTCTTAACTGCCGTACCGTCGGCAATTGTATCGACCACATCAAGGGTTGTAACCTCATTATTTATAAGTGAGACCTTAAGACAAGCAGCTCCCTGAGGTTCGACACCTATAACTTTGATATTCGGATTAAGTGTTTTTGCAAGTGTTGATACACCCGTAGCAAGTCCGCCTCCTCCGACAGGCACAAGAATTATATCAGCAAAAGGAAGCTCTTTGATAATTTCCATTGCAACCGTACTCTGACCTGTAGCCACATCAAGATCGTCAAACGGATGAACAAAGGTATAACCCTTTTCTTCAGCAAGCTTTAATGCATACTGACATGACTCATCATAAACCTCACCGTACAAAACAACATCCGCTCCGTAAGACTTGGTTCTGTTAACCTTTATAAGAGGAGTTGTTGTAGGCATAACAATCGTTGCCTTAACTCCGTAGGCTTTTGCAGCATATGCAACGCCCTGGGCATGGTTACCCGCAGATGCGGTTATTAAACCTCTGGCTCTTTCGTCATCGGTAAGTGTGCTTATCTTATAATAAGCTCCTCTGATCTTGTACGCACCTGTAAGCTGCATATTTTCGGGTTTTAAATAAACTTTGTTTCCGCATTGCTGTGAGAAAAACTCACTTTCTATAAGAGGTGTCGGATGGACCACCTTGCTGACTATTTCATATGCTTTCTCAAATTTGTCAAGTGTCATTAAAATTCATCTCCTAAATCATACTGGTATACATAACATTTTTACTGTTACCAATTTTATATCATTTTTGTTTTTATTCATATTTTTACATTTAAATATCAAAATTATCATCATCCGGTTCGATTTTTTCAATATCACTGTCAATGATAATCTCAATATCGGATTTTACATCAAAATCAGCAAATAAAGCATTTACATAATTTGTAGGATCAAATTTCTGTAAATCATCAACCTGCTCTCCGATTCCGATATATTTTACCGGAACGTTAAGCTCCGACTGAATTGCTATAGCAATACCACCCTTTGCGGTTCCGTCAAGCTTGGTAATAATTATACCGTTAATTTCGGTTACGGAACTGAACTGTCTTGCCTGCTCAAGTGCATTCTGTCCGGTAGTACCGTCAAGCACTATAAGAGACTCAACATTTGCCTCAGGATATTCTCTTGAAATAACTCTTCTCATCTTCCCAAGCTCATCCATAAGATTTTTCTTATTATGAAGTCTTCCGGCCGTATCTATAAGAAGAATATCCGTATTTCTTGACTTTGCAGCAGAAACCGCATCATATACGACAGCCGAAGGATCAGCGCCCTCACCTTGTGCGATTATATCAACACCGGCTCTTACAGACCAGGTCTTAAGCTGATCGATTGCTGCAGCTCTGAAAGTATCCGCAGCCGCCATAAGAACCTTTTTACCGCGCTTCTTATACTGTGCGGCAAGTTTTCCTATAGATGTTGTCTTTCCTACACCGTTTACACCGATAACAAGAACAACTGTCTTCTTGTCTTCAAAATCATAAGCAGTATCATCAACAGACATCTGATCTCTTATAATATTTACAATAAGCTGCTTGCAGGCTTCGGCCTCTTTTATCTTTAACTCTTTTACTTTGACCTTTAAATCGTCAATTATTTTTTCCGTAGTTTCAACACCGAGATCTGCGGTAACAAGAGTTTCTTCAAGCTCGTCGTAGAAATCATCATCAATTTCATTCGCCTTGAAAAGATTTGCAAAACTTTCGGCAAAGCTGTTTCTCGACTTTGTTAAACCTTCTTTAAGTCTTTTGAAAAAGCCTTTTTTCTTCTCCGGCTCCGCAACTTCCTCAACCTGATTATTTTCATCGAAATTTTCTTCTTCGATATTTTGTATATCTTCACTTACGGATGCATCATTTCCAACGAATTCCTCGTTCTTTTTCTTACCGAAACCAAACATAAATTACTCCTCCATTTTTAACAATTATTCATCAAACTTTGCTGATGAGCTTGTACCTGTGGTAATTCATAAGCAGGTACTGTGAGTCCACCGGTACTTAGCGAGGTTTACCGAGCTTAGTACCGCTTCTGCTCCCAATCTGTGATTGGGAGAGCCCGTCGCGGCTATGAGCGACTTCAAAACTTCGTATTTTACGAAGTTTCCGCAGTGAGACGAGCGTAGTGCAAACGTGCCTGCGATGAATTAATCACGGGTACAAGCTCATCTTCATAGTTTTAATCATCCAATTCACTTTCAATCATATTTACGGAAACAAGCGTAGAAACACCTTTTTCCTGCATTGTGATTCCGTAAAGGATATCCGCAGCCTCCATGGTACCCTTTCTGTGAGTGATAACAATAAACTGAGTATCCTTGGTAAGCTTGTTAAGATATTTGGCAAATCTCTTAACATTTGAATCATCAAGTGCCGCTTCGATTTCATCCAAAAGACAGAACGGTGAAGGCTTCAGACTTTGAATAGCAAACAAAAGTGCTATGGCTGTCAAAGATTTTTCTCCACCCGAAAGCTGCATCATATTTTGAAGCTTCTTACCCGGTGGCTGAGCGATAATCTTTATACCTGTTTCAAGAATATCTTCTTCATCAACAAGCTCAAGATCAGCCTTTCCTCCTCCGAATAATTCCTTAAATACGGAAGCAAACATAACTCGTATATCCTTGAATTTCTCTGCAAACTGCTCTTTCATGGCTCTGTCAAGCTCGGCTATAATTGCCACAAGGTTTTCCTCTGCCTTGACTATATCATCATGCTGAGCCTTTAAGAATTCATATCTTTCGGAAACTGACTTATAATCCTCGATAGCGTTTACATTAACCGGACCGAGTTCCTTTATTTTATTTTTAATTGCCGATATCTCACGCTTTAATTCTTTAACATCCGTAAATTTATCATCCTTAAATTCAGATGCCAGATTATATGTAAGTTCATATTCTTCCCACATATAATTGTTCAGATGTTCACTTTGTTCGGAAAGCTTTTCGATAGATGTATTAATCTTAAATGCAGACTTGTCCAAACCGTTAATCTGCTCCGATAAAGCTTCTCTCTTGTTAAAGAAATCTTTATGACTTTCATTCAAGGCATTACGCTTATCGTTATATTCAACAAGTTTTTGCTCTTTAATACCTATTATTCTTATATTTTCATCAAGAATCTTCTTTGTCTCGGTTATTCTTTCAGTAAGCGAAAGTATTTCGTTTTCACCCGAATTAAGCTTATTATTAAGAACTTCCAAATTTTGCTTTGCTTCATCTTGTGCAACCTTTACTCTTGTTACGTTTTGCATGATGAAGTCATATTGCTGCTTAACGGTATTAAAATCAAGATTGAGCTTATTGATATTCTCCTGAGACTTCTCAAGTGAAGCCTTGTCCTCAACAAGTTCTTTTTCAAGTTCTTCTATCCTTGCTTCAAGCTTTTTAACGGCCTTTTCCTGTTCATGATTGCTGTTATAAAGCTCTTCCTTGTTGGCATTAATATCATTTATCTGATTGGAAAGGTCATTGTTTTCTCTACTGATTCCGGCAAATGCCTTTGCAATCTCATTAAGCTTTTCTTCCGTCTGATTAAAGTTAAGCTCAAATGTTGTTTTACGAATATTAATATTTTGAATGGCTTCGGTAAGCTCGTCCTTGTTTTTCTTTAATTCTTCACGCAAGGAAATAAGCTTTTCAACATTTATTTCCGATTCTTCATGAAGTTTCTTTAATTTCTCGATTTCCTCGGATATCTCATCAAGCTCACGCTTTCTACCGAGAAGATTTGACGAATTCTTAAATGCACCACCGGTCATAGCTCCACCCGGATTAATAAGTTCTCCGTCAAGTGTAACAATTCTCAAGCTTTGCTTGAATTTCTTTGCTATGGCTATTGCATTATCAATATTGTCAACAACCACAATTCTTCCGAGAAGATGATTTATTATTACATTAAATTTGCTGTCGCACTTTACAAGCGATGATGCACTTCCGATAAATCCCTTTTCATTTTTGACATCGGAATTTATGCCCCCTCTGTCTACAATGGAATTAATAGGGAGGAATGTTGCACGACCGAAACGGTTTTCCTTTAAATATCCTATCATTTTCTTGGCAGTTACTTCATCCTCGGTAACAATATTCTGTATACTTCCGCCAAGTGCCGTCTCTATTGCGGTTTCGTATTTTTTATCTACCTCGATTATATCAGCCACAACACCTATTATCTTAGGATTGTTCTGCTTTTGCTCCATGACTCTTCTGATGCTGTTACCGTACCCGTCATATCTTTCGGTAAGGTTTCTTAACGCCTCTTTCTTGGATGAAAGAGCAACTATCTGATTATTATATTGTTTAATTTCTTCCTGAAGCTTAACAGTATTTTTAGAATTTTCATCCAAATCAGCCACAGCTTTTTCAAGTGCGGTATTATTTTGGCTTAATTCTTCTTCCATGCCGGCAAGACTCTTTGAAAGATTTTCTCTTTCGGCCTTGTACTTTTCTTCCTCACTCTTATGCTCCAGGAATCTGTGATTAAGCTCGCTCTTCCTGAGGTTGATATTTTCAAGCATTGTATCATATCTTCCGACCTTTGCTTTAAGAGTACCGCCCTCATTAAGATATTCGATGATATCACTCTTAGAGTCTTCAATCTCCTGTTCCTTATCGGCAATGGCTTTCTTCAAAGCTTCATATGCCGAGTTTGCTTCCTCAAGTACATCGTCGGCACTGTCAAGCTTTTCATCAAGCTCACTCTTTTGCTCGTATAAAGAAGAAAGTTCCGTCTTATACTTATTTATATCAGCATTACCCTTCTCTATCTGTTCAAGGACATCGGATTTACCCTGTTTATAAGATTCTATCTGCTGATTTAAAAGATTTATCTCGCCTTCGTACTTTTGGTTGGAAAGCTTCTTCTCATGTATTTCGTTTTTGGTTTCATCTATTGCTTCATTAAAGCCCGAGAGTTCATTTTCTATTCTGTCATATTCATCCTTAGCCTTGTCAAATTCCTCTCTTAATCTGATAGCATCTTCTTCGACTATGGTAAGATTTTTTTCGTATTCCGCCATCTGCTCCTTGGTGCTGTCCACATCAAGAAGAAATGCATTTATATCAAGTTTTTTAAGTTCATCCTTATATATAAGGAAACGTCTTGCTGTCTCGGACTGCTCCTTAAGAGGACCGACCTGTTTTTCAAGCTCTGAAAGAATATCATTCACTCTGGAAAGATTATCTCTTTCATTTTCAAGTGATTTTTCAGTAGCAAGCTTATTCTTCTTATATTTAACAATTCCAGCAGCCTCATCGAAAAGCTCTCGTCTTTCTTCGGGCTTACCGCTTAAGATTCTCTCAATCTGACCCTGTCCGATAATTGAATAACCCTCTTTACCGATACCTGTATCAAAGAAAAGAGAATTGACATCTTTAAGACGACTTACTACTCCGTTGATAAGATATTCGCTTTCACCGGAACGATATACACGTCTCGCAACCGTAACCTCATTAAAATCTATAGGAAGACTGTGATCGCTGTTATCAAGTGTTATGGCAACATAAGCAGAGCCCTGCGGCTTTCTTAATTCCGTTCCCGAAAATATAACATCCTCCATCTTGGCACCACGAAGCTGTTTTGCACTTTGCTCGCCAAGAACCCATCTTACGGCATCTCCGACATTACTCTTACCTGAACCGTTCGGTCCGACGATTCCGGTAATACCATCATTAAATTTAAATAAAATTTTATTGGCAAAGGATTTAAATCCGTATACCTCAATACTTTTTAAATACATCTATACATACCTGACCAATTCTTAGTATATAAATATAATCATATTTCGATTTATAAATCATTTATCTTCTTTAACGCATTAAATGCCGCAGTCTGTTCTGCGGTTTTTCTCGAATGTCCGACACCTTCGGCCATTATATTGTCATCAAGACAGACATTAACAAAAAAAGTTTTATCATGCTCGGGACCTTTTTCTTCCAAAAGGTTATACGTAATTGATAAACTGTTTTTCTGAGCATATTCCTGAAGCCTTGTCTTCGAATCATAAAATAATTGCTTATGTTCAATGTCCGTTAATAAAAATGTCCTTACGAATCTATCAGCTTCCTCTAAGCCGCTGTCAAGATAAATGGCTCCAAGCAGCGACTCAAACAAATCACACAAAATAGAATCTCTGTTATAACCGCCCGAAAGTTTTTCACCTTTACTCAGATAAACCAGTTTACCGAGTTTCAGACTTCTTGAAATCTTTGAAAGCGTGAATTCACACACAAGGCTTGCCCTAAGCTTGGTAAGGCTTCCTTCCGACATATCGGCATAATTATCAAATAAATATCTGCTGACAAGATATTCAAGAATTGCATCTCCCAAAAATTCATATCTTTCATATGATTCGTGGCCTTTAATCATAATCTCATTTGAATAGGACTTATGAGTAAAAGCTATTTCTAGATGCGATTTATCTTTAAAACAATATCCTATTTGCTTTTCTAATTCATCATAATTATTCATATTATCAATCCGCTTTATTCTTCGGCCTTCTTCGCCTTC
Organism: Lachnospiraceae bacterium; assembly: GCA_017459135.1. Taxonomy (GTDB): domain Bacteria; phylum Bacillota; class Clostridia; order Lachnospirales; family Lachnospiraceae; genus Coprococcus_C. The sequence continues at coordinate 8,972 of JAFSZR010000003.1, forward strand.
TCTCCATCCTCAAATGCAGCAACAATCTTACCGCTTACATCATTTTTAATAAAGTTTCTGCATTGAAAAATAGCAGTTTTAACTTCCGTATTTTTTGAATTACCATGTATCTTAACAACAAGTCCCTTTAAGCCGAGAAGCGGTGCTCCTCCCTTATCATTGGCTGCAAATCTCTGGAAACGCTGCTTCATTGTTTTCTTAATAAGTAACGCTCCGATTTTTGTTTTGAAATTAGTCATAAGAGTGGATTTAATCTCACCTAAAAACATGGAACCAACACCCTCAAAGAATTTAAGCAGACAATTTCCTGTAAATGCTTCGCAAACAAGAACATCAGCCTTTCCTTCAGGTATATCTCTTGCCTCAATACTTCCGATAAAGTTTATATCTTTGCATTCTCTTAAAAGAGGAATGGTTTCCTTTACAAGTGCATTTCCCTTTTCGTCTTCAGCTCCGATATTTATGATAGCAACTCTCGGATTTTTTACTCCGACAATACTTTCCATATAAATCGAACCCATTTTTGCAAATTGAACAAGAACATCAGGCTTTGCATCCACATTTGCACCGCAATCTATAAGTAAAGCATCATTTTTCTTCGTAGGAATAAGCGGCGCCAACGGAGTTCTTCTTACTCCCTTTGCTCTTCCGACAATAAACTGTCCTCCGGCAAGGATAGCTCCGGAATTACCGGCTGATATACAACATTGTGAAGTGCCATCTTTAACGGTATTTAATGCAAGAACAAGTGATGAATCCTTCTTCCTTCTTATGGCATCCACCGGAGCATCGTGACAGGTTATCATTTCTGTTGAATTAATAACCGATATTCTTTCTTTATCACAATTATACTTTTCAATTAAAGAATTTAATTCTTTTTCTTTTCCAACAAGAACTATATCAAAATCATCATACTCACGTAAGGCCTCGGAAACACCCAAAACCATAGGTTCACTTCCGTTATCTCCACCGAGGGTATCTATTGTAATCTTCATTTTTTCCATAAACAGTTTCCTTTCAATAATAAAAACAAGCATAAAGATACCAAGATATTATAGCCTTTAAAATGTAATTAGTCAACAAAATAAGACGCTGATTGTTATTATTCAATCAACGCCTCATTTTCATAAACTGACAGATATTTTATAATTTACCAAATCATAAAGTATAATTATTAAGATCATTCTTAATATTTTCGGAATACATACTCAGATTTGATGAAATCTTTGAAATATTGTCCGTTTCTTTTAATATCTTGTCACTTTCTTTCACAATACTATCACTAAGTTCAACAATATTGTTAATAGTAGCAACCTGTTCCTCTGTTATGGCTGCATTATTTGTTACAACGTCATTAATTTTAACAACGCCATCCGTAATTTCATTAATGCCGTTTGTTGCCTTTGAAACATCTGCATATATCGAATCAAATGAATCATTTGCACGCTCTACGCTAAGCATACAGTTTTGCATGTCATACATACAAATATCTGCTTTATCATTTATTTGTCTTATATTATCCGTTATGCTTTCAACAAGTCTGCTGATAGTTTCCGTAGCTTCTGATGACTGACTCGCAAGATCACCGATTTCCGATGCAACGACAGCAAAACCCTTACCCATTTCTCCTGCTCTTGCTGCTTCAATAGAAGCATTGAGTGATAAAAGATTAGTCTGGGAAGCTATAGCATTAATTGTTTCCGTTATACCTGTAATCTCTCTGACTGTATCATCTGTAACCTTGATTATATCAGCAAGCTCTTTAAATGTGGTATTGAGAGTATCCACATTTTTATTCATTTCATCCATTTCATCTTTTCCGTTCTTGGATGAATTAACTGTATCAATACATAAACTTCTGACATGATCTGCATTATGAGTAAGTGCTTCCGATGTGTCAGCAAGCTCACTTGTAGCATTTGCAACCTCATCGATGGAATTATTCATTGTTATAAGAATCTTGTTTAAGTCATCTATCGACTGACATTGCAATTGATTTGATTTTGAAAGTGAATTTGATATATTAAGGCATTCTCCGGCACTGTTACTCATATCATTTGATATTTTTGTCATACCTCCCAGCATGCTTCTCATCTTAGCAATATAATCTGAAAGATGTTCACTTAATGTTGTTATTTCATTATTTCCTTCCGGTATAACCGAAACAGTAAAATCTCCGTTACTCATATCATTTATGTTATTTGTAACTTTAGCAACCGGATTAATATACTTTTTGATTACCATATAAATGTATACAGTCAAAAGTACAAGTAAAGAAATACCGATTATCAATGATTTATATAATGTTTTATTAACGATATCACTTATGTAGGTATACGGCACAGCGCTTACAACTACCCATGAAGTGTCTTTCACTTCTGTTGCCGTATAAATCATCTTTCCGGATGAGGTCTTTGCGATAACTGCTTTATTTATATCCATACTGTTTTCGGTATTTAATTTGTCATATACCTTGTTTAACCCTTTTACAACAGAATCCTTACTCTCTGAAACTGTTTCTCCGACAACTTCCCGGTCAGTACTGACTATTATTTCGTTATTATTTGTATTAATCAAATAAAATATTGCATTGTCGGCACTCGAATCAAATGTGGACATTTTTTCAGATACTTTATCAAAATTAATATCACTGCTTAAAACTATACCTTTTTCCTTATCAAGAAGAACAGAACATGCAATACATGTTTTTCCCGTAGAAGCATCTATATACGGATCAGCTGTATAGATTTCTCCATTTTTTTCAATTGCACCTTTATACCATGCTCTATCAGAAAAATCAAATGTATCATCCGGTACCCATCCTGATCCATCAAGGAATTTTGAATCATTACCGTATGCTATATAGATATCTTGAGAATCAGGGTCAAGCTTCGTCAATTCAAGAAGCATATTCAATGTGTCATCATAGGATAAATCCGGAGTGTTTCTCCATACATTAGCAACCTGTTCAACCCTGACTTCTGTTCCGTTCCACCAATTATCTATTTCATTGGCATAAGAAACAGACTCTTTGCTTAAAAGAGATTTTGACAAATCTCTTATCTTGTTTGATTGATTACCGATGTTAAATTCAGTGATAATAACAATGATAACGATAACTGCAAGGATTATCCTTGTCAGCAATATCTTTTTTAATGACTTTCTCTTATACATAGTTTTTCCTCCCATAGTAATCATTATCTATATTATATCACAAAACAAAAAAAAAGAGACATCAATATTTTTAATGCCTCTTTTTCCCCTCTTTAAATTAATCTAATGAAAGATTAACCAACTTTAACGATTTCCTTTTTATTATATGAACCACAAGCCTTGCAAACTCTGTGTGGCATCATAAGCTCGCCGCACTTACTGCACTTAACTAATCCAGGAACACTCATCTTCCAGTTAGCTCTACGCTTGTCTCTTCTTGCTTTTGAAGTTTTATTCTTAGGACATATAGCTCCCACGGTATTACACCTCCCTTAAAAATCACACTTTAGCCATTATACAAACTTTGATGGATAATGTCAACTAAAATTTTACATTTTTTTTATTTATTTTTTTTAATACTTATTTTTATATCAATGATACTGTTTCTCTTGCAATTGCAAGCTCTTCATTTGTCGGAACAACATATACGGGAACTCTCGAATCCGAAGTTGAAATCTTAACCTCTTCGCCTCTTAAGCTGTTCGGTTCATCATCAAGTTTGATTCCAAGATATGCAAGTCTTTCACAAATTCTTGTTCTTGCTGTTTTATTGTTTTCTCCGACACCTGCAGTAAAGACAATTGCATCTACGCCATTCATGGCAGCTACATAACCGCCAATAAACTTGGCAGCCTGATAGCAAAATACATTCATGGCTATCTCACATCTTTTATCGCCGGCTATAATGCCTTCATCCAAATCTCTGAAATCACTTGACTTACCTGAGATTCCGAGAACGCCTGAATTCTTGTTAAGAATGTTCATAACTTCTGATATGGATTTGTTTTCTTTATTTGCTATAAATTCAACTATGGCAGGATCGATATTTCCGCTTCTGGTTCCCATGGTAATACCCTCAAGAGGCGTAAATCCCATAGTGGTATCAATTGATTTTCCACCCTCCACGGCACATATACTTGCGCCTCCGCCAAGATGACAGACTATAATCTTCGTATCTTTTATATCCTTACCGAGAATCTCGGCAGTTCTTTTAGAAACAAAGCTGTGGCTTGTTCCATGGAAGCCGTATCTTCTTACCTTGTACTTTTCATAATATTCATATGGAATACCATATATATATGCATAATCAGGCATAGTCTGATGAAATGCCGTATCAAATACAGCAACCTGAGGTACATCCGGCATAAGTTCTTTACAGGCTCTTATCCCAATAAGGTTTGCAGGATTATGTAAAGGTGCAAGTTCAGAACACTCTTCAATGGCTGCCATAACTTCATCATTTATAAGGGCAGATCCCGCAAATTTTTCTCCTCCGTGAACAACTCTGTGACCGATTGCACCGATTTCGGACAAATCCGAAATTGCTCCGACTTCCTTATCCGTAAGCTTGTCTATAACAAGTTTAACCGCAGCACTGTGGTCAGGCATAGGTGCTTCAAATACAACCTTTTCTTTACCGGTAGTCTGATGAGTTATAAACGAACCTTCAATCTTTATTCTTTCACAATTACCTTTTGCAAGCATCTTTTCGGTATCTGAATCAATAAGCTGATATTTCAAAGATGAGCTTCCGCAGTTAATTACCAAAACCTTCATATCAAGTTTTCTCTCCTTATAGTATGTAATATTTTATGTTTTTAATTATCCAACGCCTGTGCCTGAACAGCTGTTATCGCAACAACACCTACTATATCATCGGCTGAACAACCTCTGGATAAATCATTTACCGGCTTTGCAATACCTTGAGTAATCGGACCGTACGCATCCGCCTTGGCAAGTCTTTGCACAAGTTTATATCCTATATTTCCGGCATCAAGGTCAGGGAAAATAAGAACATTTGCCTTACCGGCAACTTTACTTCCCGGCGCTTTTGAAGCAGCAACCTCAGGAACAATAGCCGCATCCGACTGAAGTTCTCCGTCACATTTAAGGTCTGGGCACTCTCTGTTAACAATCTTTGTAGCCTCAACTACTTTATCAACATTAGGATGCTTTGCACTTCCCTTTGTAGAATGTGAAAGCATTGCAACAATCGGTTCCTCATCCACAAGAAGTCTGAATGATTTTGCCGAACTTTCGGCAATTGCGGCAAGTTCTTCGGCATTAGGGAACTGATTAAGTCCCGCATCCGAAAATATAAATGTTCCGTTAGCGCCCATTTCACAATCAGGAACAACAACAAGGAAAAATGCGGAAACAAGTTTTGTATCCGGTGCCGTCTTAAGTACCTGAAGTGCGGCACGAAGAACATTTGCGGAAGAATTAACCGCACCCGCAACCATTCCGTCAGCATCACCGGCTTTAACCATTATGCATCCGAAGTATAAAAGATTTGTTAAAAGAAGCTCTTTTGCTTCCTCCGGAGTAATACCTTTTTTCTTTCTCAACTCAACCAAAAGCGCAACATAGTCATTAAGCTTAGGACAATCATAAGGATCCACAAAGCTTGCCTTGTTTAAATCAAGATTCTTTTCCTTAGTTCTTTTTACAATATCAGCTTTATCACCTATAAGGATTATATCAGCGATATCCTCTTCCAGTATCTTATGTGCGGCCTGCAGAGTTCTCATATCTGCGGTCTCCGGAAGAACTATTGTTTTTTTATCTGCTTTTGCTCGTTGTTTAATGCTATCAATAAATCCCACTTTTCTTCTCCTTTAATCTCAAAATATATTAAATAATCATATTATTCTTTGATTAATTCCATATCATCCACGACCAGTCTTCCTCGTCCGTGTTCCTTACCGTAATACATAGCCATATCAGCTCTGTTAATTAACAAATTCGTATCCTCACAAACATCCGGATACGAGGTTAGGCCTATACAGACATTTACACTTATATCATCCTGTTCGTATCTTACAATGGTATTTTTTATTTCTTTATGCATCTCCTCAAGTATCGGAAGTGATTCTTCAACCGATTTATCAGGCAAAACCATAAGAAACTCTTCGCCACCGTACCTGCCAGCAAATCCTCCGTTTTCCTCAGCATATCTGTTTCCAATGCCTGCAACGGTTTTAATGACCGCATCACCGGCAAGATGTCCGTAATTATCATTTACCGATTTAAATTTATCGATATCATACATAGCAACGGAAATATTTGCTTTCTTTCGCTTTGCCCTTTTAATGGCACTATCAAATAATTGCATAAAATACATTCTGTTGTTTATACCGGTAAGTCCATCCTTATGTGCCATATCCTGCATCATGAGATAAAGCCTTGTATTTTTTACAGAAAGATTGAATTCGGCGGCACTTGCTTCATAGAAGCCAAGTCCTTTATCAAAGAAATCCAATCTGTCGGATGCAACCAGAATCAAACCATATACCTTCTTGCCGTCAGCAAACGGAAACAAAGCTATTGATTTTAGATTTGAGTCACCGATAAACCTGAATTTCTTAAGCTCCTCCCCAATAAGAATTTGATTTTCATTTTTACCTGATTTGAATTCGGTAAAAATGCTTTCTATTTCTTTTCTGAGTTTTCTTTCCACTGCGGAATAATTTGTTTTAATTATCAAATTACCGCGTTTACTTATATAATCATCAGGTTCCATATAAACGGCACAAAGCTTGGCATTTTTTGTTTCAACAATGGAATCGGCAAGCACATCCATACATTTAGGTATATCAAAAGTTGAAATCATAAAGCTTAAAACCTTGGTTTGTGCTTCTATTTCTTTATTTACCTGAGCCAATTCCTTATTGGTTCTCTTCATCTCGATTTTCTGATAATTAATCTGTTCATTAATAGTTTCAATCTTTTCCTGATATTCAATAAGCTTATCGTTTGCTTCCTGAATATCCGAGTTTTCAATTGTAAGCTCAAAGATTTCTTTATGATATTTTTGATTTGCCTCTACAAGCAAATCAACTATAGCAAAAACAGAAAACAGAACCGTTAATTGTATAAGGACATAACAAATGGTTTCCGTCTCGCTCCTGTATCTCATACCGAACGCAATCGCGGCAAGCATAATTACAGCAATAGTTATTATCCTGCTTATCATTGCATCACGTGCAAAATCCGTATCATAAACCATATATTCAATCATAAATATGGTTAATAAAACAAATAAAGAAACCATAATTATCATCAAATTAGGGATAATTGCCGTAATCGCCTCAAAAAATACTATTTCTATGGTTCTGAAAACAAGAAAAACCTTAGGCGACATAAAGTAATCAATATAAAACAGTAAAATATCGATCACAAAAAATATCGTAAGTACTACAAAAACCTGTAAAGCATTAATTTTGGGATTTTTGCTACTGTTTGTAATTTTTGCAAGATATACTATCAAAGCGGTGATAATACTTGCAACATAAATTAATCGATGATATATCGGATTATACTTTATGGAGTTATTCATTTTTTCAAATACAGTTGTTTTTTTATCAGTTTTTTCAAGCGTTTCGGCATCAAAATCTTTTTTAGCCTTTTCCATTAGTCTTATTTATCCCAATAAATTTCAATATTTGCGCCTTCATGAATCAAATCTATAAATTCAGCATGTACACCGTCAACCTTGGTTTCCAATCTGCTTCCCTTAAGTGACGACATATCAAAAGCACATGCATCCATTGCATCAACAAATCTGTATTCGTTCTTACCTGACAATGTATACGGCCTGCTATTTATAATAACATTCATTGTTATTGTATCTTCATCGGTACTTTTTTGAATTGCAGCTATTCCCACATCCGGTATTTCTGAAACAGCTTCCTTTTCCTTAAGCTTCTCATGAATCTTGTTTTTATCTTCCTCCGTTGCTTCGGGAAGCTCATCGTATTTTACCTCATCACTCCAGGAAACTATAAAATTCTCATATACCTTTTCGGACAAATCGGCTTCTTTATTATTTACATATACCTTTCCTTCAGGCTTTACGTCCATAAAAGTAAGAAGCTGTTCCAAAAGATAATAGTTTTGCATTTCGATATCATCCCCGTCCTTTATGTCATAAGACTCAGTTTCAGGATTACCGTTTACTACAGCAAACTTAGGACAGGTAATCTTAACATCATTTACTATAAAGTCAAGTGTTCCGGCATACTCAGGAAGCGAACCGAGAACAGCTTTAGCCTTATCTCCGGCTGTAGACTTTATAATATCTATTTTATCATTTGCTTCGATAAGAGTATTCATGCCGACTACGACATCATTTCTCTTTATAACGGCAGCTTCACCGTTATAACCTCTGACAATACGCTTCTTTCCGTTTATCTTAAAAGTTAAGTCTTCTCCGCGTTTAGGGAAAATATGCTCATTCGGAAGACCGTACTGAACAGCTGCATCAAATATAGTAAGCTTATCGTTATTGTAAAGTTTTACTCTGTCGCCGTTAACGGTAACAAAGATAAAATTATTTTTCTGATCAAAGTAATTAAGACAAATACCTACAGGTGTAACATATAAAGGATCCTTCTTAACATCCTCTACCATAAAGTTTATATTTTGCATAACTTCCTGACCTCTTAAAGCAACTCTTTCCTCAGGAAGTTTAAGCATACGTGCAAGAACGTCGGTAAAGCCTTCGAGTTTTCCGCCTCCGCCGACAACAAAAACAGCACTTACCGGTACACCACCGTTAAGCTCAACAATCTTATCCGCTATCTTTTTGGTAATCTCATCTTTTACTGATGCAAGTGTTTTGAAAATTTCATCAGGCGTAATCTTATGACTGATACCCATAATATCTTTATATGTAACGCTCTTTTTCTTCGAGCTTACCATCTTAAGTTTTTCTGCGGTATCAAAATCAACGAGATACTTTTTAATAAGTGTCTCAGTCAATTCATCTCCTGCCGACGGTATCATTCCGTATCCGATAACACTTCCGTCTCTCGTAATACAAATATCCGATGTACCTGCGCCGACATCCAAAAGTGCGATATTCAAAAGTCTGAAGTTTTCCGGAATTGCAACATTTATGGCTGCTATAGGCTCCAATGTAAGATTGGATACATAAAGACCGGCTTTTTCAACGGCGGTATAAAGACTGCTTACAACTTCTTCCGGAAGAAATGTAGCCAAGATATCCGCACCTATTTTAACACCCTTATGACCTTCAAGATTATGAATTTCATAATCGTTCAAATAATACTTTATCGCAGTATAACCGACGCAATAATATTTTGTTTTTTCATCATGTTCATGAAGTTCTTCAAGAATGATATCGTGTGCTTTCTCAACACCGATTAAATCTATCGAATGAATATATTCCTGAGTAATTTCGGTATTCTCATCGAATTCGTAATCACCGTGCCCTACAGCAGTTTTAAGAACACGTCCCGCAGCAGCTATACATACATCTTTAAGTTTACGTCCGCCAAGCTGCTTCTCAAGCTGGTTTTTAACATAAATTATATCTTCACTAACCTTATTTATGTCATGAATCTGTCCGTCTATCATAGATCTTGAATCATGAAACTTTACAGACATTGCTACAACATTAAATTTTTCTGCCTCTTTATATCCAACAATTCCAACTATACTTCTTGTTCCGATATCCAAACCGAAAATGAGCGGTTCAGGATACTTAGTTATTGCAGCCATGTTTTTCCTCCGGTTAATTATGTTTTATAACGTATTATTCTTATAAATACTCAACGTTTATTATATCATCTTAAAGAAATATATTCAACCTTGCTTTTAGTTGTTTTGATGAATTTTCGTAACTATTCTCATTGTTTATAGTGAAATTTGCATATTTTTTATAATACTCATCAGACTCCTGACTTTCAAACATGGATATGCATTTTTCCCTGGTATATCCTCTTTGTTTTTCAAGTCTCTTTATGCGCTCTTCTCTCGAAACCCATATATACCATATCTCATCACATATATCCTTATAACCATCCTGTATTAAAAGTGCGGCTTCAATAACAAACAACGGTGTCTTGCCCTCATTTCTTTTAAATTCAATTTGCCTTAATATATCTTTTTTAACTGCAGGGTGAATTATGGAATTTAATTTTTTGAGTTTGTTTTCATCATTAAAAACGATATTTCCAAGTTTCTTTCTGTCGATACAATAAGGCTCATCCGAAAGTAGAATATCTTTGCCAAACTCTTTTATAACATCAATATAAATCGGCATTCCCGGTTCCATAAGCTCATGAGCGAGGCTGTCGGCCTCAATGATATAAGCACCGTATTCATTTTCCAATTCGTGCAAAATCCTGCTCTTTCCCGAACCGACTCCGCCTGTTATACCCAAAATTTTCATATATACGTTTCCTTTATCTATTTTGCGTCGTACCAGCTTTTTCCCTCATGCATATCAACGATGAGCGGCACACTTAGTTCTGCGGCCTTCATCATGTTATCATTTAAAATAGACTTTACTTCTTCAAGCTCTTCTTCTTTTGTTTCGATCAAAAGCTCATCATGAACCTGAAGTATTAATCTTGACTTAAGATTTCTTGACTTTAATTCATTATTTACATTAATCATGGCAATCTTAATTATATCCGCAGCCGTTCCCTGAACCGGTGAGTTCATGGCACAACGTTCACCGAAACTTCTGGTCATAAAATTGGACGACTTAAGCTCCGGTATAGGTCTTCTTCTGTTAAACATGGTTATGGAATAACCTTTTTCTTTTGCACTGTTAACTATTTCATCAAGAAAACCTTTTACATTTTTATAAGTCTCAAAGTATTTATTTATATATCCTTCGGCTTCTTTTCTCGGAATATCCAAATCCTGTCCGAGTCCGAAAGAACTTATACCGTAAACTATTCCAAAATTTACCGCCTTGGCTTTTCTTCTCATAAGACTGTCAACTTCTTCAATAGGTACGCCGAAGACCTCCGACGCCGTAGCCGTATGGATATCCGTATCCTTTTTATATGCCGATATAAGCGCTTCATCCTTTGAAAGATGAGCAAGAACCCTTAATTCTATCTGTGAATAGTCCGCATCAAGAAATACGTATCCATCTTCAGGTATAAATACCTTTCTTATTTCTCTTCCGAGAGGAAGTCTTGTCGGTATATTTTGAAGATTCGGCTCGGTTGAGCTTAATCTTCCGGTAGCCGTTACGGTCTGATTAAATTTACCGTGAATTCTTCCGTCAGGTTTAATATAAACCGACAAACCTTCAACATATGTCGAATTAAGCTTGGTAAGCTGTCTGTACTCGAGAATTTTAGGAATTATTTCATGTTCTCCCTTTATCTTTTCAAGCACTTCAACACTTGTTGAATAACCTGTTTTGGTTTTCTTTCCGGATTTAAGACCTAAATCTTCAAACAAAATCTCTCCGAGCTGCTTCGTGGAATTAATATTAAATTCCTTTCCTGCCAGTGAAT
>JAFSZR010000045.1 GCA_017459135.1 Lachnospiraceae bacterium
ATATGTCAAACAAAACACAATATCAAATAATAAATACCAAAACAAAAAATTTATTCTTGAATAAAATAATAAAATATGTTATATTTTCCTTACCAAAAAAGATATTAACTTCATGTAAACAAAAACGAACCCCCGATAGTTGCCGCTGTCGAGGGTTCTTCTCATTTTACGGTCGAGCATCCGTTAGGCTAATTGTCGCTGTCGTTTCCGCCTAACCATTTGCAAATATAGTAACCTGCTATACTTGCCACAACGGAAACCAAAAAAGATATAACAAACTTCACATAAACACACCCTCTCTGTTGCCAGATTGGGTGCGACAACATAACAATATTACCATAATTCGACAATATATAATAGATAAATCTAGAATAAAAAATTAAATAATTTCATGCGAAGCATGTCGGTCAGACTGAAGGGTATGGTGCCCTGTTAGTATAATTATGGCGTGTTTTTTATTATACAAGGCTTTTTAAGGACCGTTATGAGACGTGTTCACTTAGCGAAAAGCAGGAAAAGACGGAAAAAAAGAGATAAGAACTATCGTTTACGAAATAGTTCTTATCTCTTTTTTTGATTTGAGTGCTTTGAGGTTAGTGAGCCTACGTCGAATACCGAGCGAAAGCGAGTCCTATAAAGCCCTGTATAATAAAAACACATCAAAAGCCTACCCTCAGGGCACCATACCCTATTTAAGTCTGACCGACCTCTTATATGGTAACAGCACTATAATTAGGTGCTTCCTTCGTAATCTGAATGTCATGCGGATGACTCTCTCTTAACGATGCAGCCGAAATCTTTACAAACTCAGCTTTCTCATGAAGCTCTTCAATAGTTGCGGCTCCGCAGTAACCCATACCGGCTCTTAAACCACCGAGCAACTGGAATACAGTATCTTCGATAGAGCCCTTATATGCAACTCTTCCTTCAACACCTTCAGGAACAAGCTTCTTTGCATTTGCCTGGAAGTATCTGTCCTTGCTGCCGTTTTCCATAGCTGCGATTGAACCCATACCTCTGTAAACCTTATATTTTCTACCCTGATAAATTTCAAATTCACCCGGTGCTTCATCTGTACCTGCGAATAAGCTTCCCATCATACAAACATTTGCACCTGCCGCAAGAGCTTTTGTGATATCACCCGAATACTTGATACCACCGTCTGCAATAACAGGAATACCTGCGGTAAATGCAGCATCATAAGCTTCCATAACTGCGGTAATCTGTGGAACACCGATACCTGCAACTATTCTTGTTGTACAAATAGATCCCGGACCGATACCAATCTTAACGGCATCTACTCCTGCGTCAATCATAGCCTGAGTACCGCTCTTGGTAGCAACGTTACCTGCAATAACATCAAGGTCAGGATATTTTTCCTTAATCATGCTGAAAGTCTTAAGAACGTTCTCCGAATGTCCGTGTGCGGTATCGATAACGATTGCATCAACCTTAGCTTTTACAAGCTCGTCTACTCTGTCTGTTATATCAGGAGTAACACCGACTGCTGCCGCACAACGAAGTCTTCCCTGTGAATCCTTTGCAGCATTAGGATACTTAATCTGCTTCTCAATATCCTTGATAGTGATAAGACCTTTAAGATTAAAGTTATCATCAACTATAGGAAGCTTTTCCTTTCTCGCTCTTCCGAGAATATTTTTTGCTTCCTCAAGAGTAATACCCTCTTTAGCAGTGATAAGATTTTCAGATGTCATTGACTCCTTAATCTTCTTACTGTAATCTGTTTCGAATTTTAAATCTCTGTTTGTAATAATACCAACGAGTTTACCGTTTTCGGTAATAGGTACACCCGATATACGGAATTTAGCCATGAGCTTATCCGCATCGGCAAGAGTATGCTCAGGTGAAAGAGAAAACGGATCTGAAATAACACCGAACTCAGAACGTTTTACTTTATCAACCTCTTCTGCCTGCTGCTGAATAGACATATTTTTATGAATAACACCTATACCACCCTGTCTCGCCATGGCAATGGCCATTCTATGCTCGGTAACCGTATCCATACCCGCACTCATAAGAGGAATGTTAAGTCTGATTTTTTTTGTAAGATTTGTTGCAAGATCGACATCATTCGGAATTACCTTTGAAAACTGCGGAACTAAAAGCACATCATCAAACGTGATTCCTTCACCAATAATCTTTCCCATGTTGTTTTCCTTTCTTTCTCTACTTATCCATCTGGTCTGTTAAAAAATATTAACAAAAAACCTGTTTATATAAAACAGGTACTTTGCTTACTTATCCATATATACACATACGTATAATGTAATCCATTCTTCACCGTCAACCAAGAGAGGAACCTTAATTCCTTCGATATCCGACATAAGCTGGATATCTCTTCCGTATACCGCTATAGGCGGAGTGATATCTATCAAAATTCCCTGTGTTGAGAAAATGGTTGCAGTATTTCCCATAATCATATTACTAAGCTCGTTCAATGCCGAAGAAGCCATTTCATCAAGTGTGTCAACCTGCATTCCAAACATCATTTTGGAAGCGATTGCCTTAGCCTTTGAATCCTCAATACCAAGTACAACCTGACCTTTCATCTCCCCGACTATTCCGACCTGAATAGCATAAGTAAGCTCTCTTATCATGAATTCTGCCTTTACCGGCTTTCCTACCGTAAGGTCAAGAGCCGCTACACTTTTAACTATCGACATACTGGATTGTAAAAATGGATTTATGTATTTAACGTCAATAATTGGCTTCATACTTTTCTCCTTAAAAGACACACATTACAATCAAAACAAATATAAGACTGACTGTCTTAACATTATAGCATAAATATTGTTCACGTTCAAACATTATTTGACTTAAAATACGTATTTCATCAAAAAAACTATAAAATTGAAAAAATATAATATGATTTTATCTGTTTTTTGCCTAATTGTAAACAATCATATTAGTTTCACTAAGCTGATGATGTGCCATATCAACCTGCTTTACAACTATTTCGTCACCCGATGAAACCTTGTCCGAATCAATCAAAAGCTCATTTTCACTGATATAATCCGTATCAACTTTCTTGTCATTAACGAATACGACAGAATAAGTATTAAAATTCTCACCCTTAACGGATACCGACGATCCGTTATCAAAAGCTTCCTCCAGAACTATCGGTGTAATTCCTCTTCTAATATGTCTTTCAGGTACAGGTGTATGTCCGTCATAAAGATAATTCTCTCCGAATAATTCGTCATACGCAAGCATCTCAAGCTTTTCGTCAAGCTCATCGCCCTCATATAAATCATGAATCTTATGAGTATATCCGGAAGGAATATTAAGCTCATCCAAAAGCTTGCAGGCAAGCTCATTTGAAGTTATATCTTCATCCTTAAGTCCAAGTTTCATATTGCTGACAACGACATATTCCGTCTGGAACAATGTGCTGTCCGTAAGCTGATGCTGTGAAATGTTAAGTGAAGGAAGATGATCTCCGTAAAGGATAAGTAAATAATCCTCTCCTCTTTCATCAAGTTTTTCCTTAAGCTGTCCCATCATCTCATCCATTTCGTAAATCTGATTTACATAATAATGGAAAGGCTCTTCCATAGACTCTTCAAATGTATATTCCACCTGAATATGATCCTCGCACGAATCCTTATCCGAAGGATAACGTCCATGTCCCTGAACACTTATCGTAAATACAAAATCCTGACCTTCCGATGAATCAAGGCACTTCAAAATATCATCCGTAAGAGTGTAGTCCTTTGCCCATCCGGTTGATGTATATTCGAGGTTATACATATATTCAATGGATGTAAAATCATCAAAGCCCATTGAATTATATACATCATCTCTGTCATAAAACGAACCCTTGTTATTATGTATTGCATGCGTTGCATATCCCTGGTCTGAAAGGACACTGCAAAGCGAAACAACAGGTGTATCATTTACGGTAGTCTTATAAGGATACTCTCCCGCACCGAAATATGAGGATTTAATTCCCGTCAAAACCTCAAACTCCGAATTTGCGGTACCTGCTCCGAGTGCCGGAACGGTAAAATATCCTGACGGATATTCCTCTTTGAATTTATCAAAATTCGGAACCGGATTATCACTCATCGTAAGACCTTTAAGTCCGTTAGGATCAAAAAACGATTCAAGCTGAATTATTATTATATTCGGCTTTTTCATTTTACCCTTCGGTTTATCCATATTATCAATTTCAGCCTTTATCTCAAGCACCGCATCCTTGCTGTAATCATCAGGTTTGCTGATACCGTTATCAATAATACTGTTTGTGAAACAATATGCAAATCCGTATTCCTGATATGCCATACCGAGATTAGCAAAATCATCGGATATAATATTATGCTTAACTCCGAAATTGGTAAAGCCCCATATAATGCCCCATACAATAACACATGCAAGCATGGTAAGCTTAACGTTCATCTGGCCTTCATATTTCGGTGTTTTTCTGAACAAAACAAATATTCCGATCAAAAGAATAATTATTCCGATAACAATTAACACCTGTTGAAACTTTGTATAATAAACATCTATCATACTAAACGTATCCTTAACCATAAGGAAGTCAACGGCCGCAAAAGGTGTTACTCTGAATCCCAAAACTATAAAATTTATCAGTCCGCATACAAGCCAAACTATACTGATTAAAGCTATTCCGAAAACTCTTTTTCTTATAAACAATGCGAATAATAATGTAAAGAAAATAATCGAAACATTATATAAAAATACAATCGGTGAATTAAAAAGAAATGCAAACCCACCGAGTATCGAACGTCTTCCGAACATTTCAAGAATAAGTTCAATTATCAAAGCGCACAAAAAACACCTAAATATCCAGGTATGAATTGAATATTTAACTGCTTTCTTAATTTTCTTTGCAATTTTTCTCTTCTTACTGTTTGTTAAGTCCGATTCCTCAACAGCCTCATCCGACTTATCCGATTTAGTCTTTTTAGTTTTTTTGTCTACCGGTTCTTTAACCTCTTCGTCATCTGTTAAAACATCATCGTCATCAACATCAATTACCTTTTTAATGCTCTTTTCAACAGGCTTTTCATTAGTTTTTTTGTTTTTCTTACTCATGTTTTACACCATAAACATCAAATATTTATCAACTTGTTAATTGTTCACTATATTATAGCAAAGATTTTTTATTTTTCAACCATAATAAATTTAAATTAATAAATAATTAAATTTTATAATATTTGATTTCGAACAAAGTTCCCATTTCATCGGAGGTTACGAATATATTTCCGTTTTCTTCCTCTATTATTGTTTTTGCGAGTGCAAGACCAATACCGACACTGTCCTTTGAAGCATTTTGGCCTTTATAGAATCTTTCAAAAATATGAGGAATATCTTCTTTTGAAATTCCGTCCCCGTAATCCCTTACCGAAATACAGGAATAAACACTGCTTTCTTCATAAACTATATCAAGTCTTTCTCCCTCTTTCGAATGCTCCGTACAATTTTTAATTATATTGGTAAGAGCTTCCGCCTGCCATCTTAAATCACAGGTAATCTTAGCATTATCATCACCGTTAATGTTTAACTTTATATTTCTTAAGTCACAAAGTGCCGACACATTTTTTACTGCCTTATCAACAATATCCTTAAGATATATTTCTTCTTTTATAAACGTTATCGTATTCGCATCAAACTTCGAAAGCTTGAGTAAAGATTGGACAAGAAAATTAATGTTTGATGTTTCGCGTTTTATATCACGTATAAAGTCCGCTCTTTGTTCGATATCCATATCAGGATCTTCAATGAGATTATCAAGTATTACAAGTATTGAAGTAATCGGCGTTTTGAGCTGATGAGATATGTCTTCAAGCGATTTTTTAAGATTCTTTTTATCCCTTAACGAATTATCCGCACTCTCCTTAAGCATAACCGTTGTCTTGTATATTTCATTTTTCAATATTGAAAGTTCATCTTCGGACATATCATTTATATAAAGAGTATAGTTCTTTTTATTAAGTTCTTCGATATATCTTGTAATCTCCGCTATCTCCCTGTCTTTCTTTCCGTTGAACAAAAGAAAGACGACCGCCATAACTATACCGAAAGTTACAACGGAAACGGTATTAACGACAATAAATCTGCGATACGCCTTTTCGTTGACGAGAACCGCAGAATCGTTATCAATATCTATTCCGTATTTTTTCATAAATGCATCATCCGAATTATCTTCTTCAAGTATTTTCAAAATTTCAGCATCCGAAATATCAGGATATTTTTCATTTACAAGACTGATTATTCCCGAAATTTTTTTGTTATAGTTTTTATTATACAGCTTGTATTCGTAAATATTTATAAAAACCGATAGCACCGAAAAAAATGCAAGAATACATATTAATATTATGATAAGTCTTCTTAATTGTACTTTATTTTTCATCATCAATCCTATACCCTACACCCTTTACGGTAGTAATTATATCTGTTTTAAGCTTTTCTCTTATCCTCTTAAAATATACGGTTACGGTATGATCATCGACGTCGTTTCCGGTCCACTCCCATATCTTATCAAGTATTACATTTCGTTTGACAACCTTATTTATATCAAGGAATAAAAGATTAAGGAGCTTAAGCTCAAGCGGTGTAAGCTCAAGCTCCTCTTCACCTCTTTTTACGGTCATTTTATCCATATTAAAAGTTATATCTTTTACATGTATCTCTTCGGACTTTTTATATCTCATAAGGATTTTGTTGATTCTTGCCATGAGTTCTTTTGTGGAAAAAGGCTTCGTTACATAGTCCTCTGCTCCGATATCAAGTCCCTTAACAATACATTCCTCATCATCCTCAGCAGTCAAAAATATGGTCGGTATAGTATTTTTCTTTATGCTCTTTTCATACAAATCAAAACCGTTACCGTCCGGCAAAGTTATGTCAAGAATAATCAAATCTATGCTATTCACATTCTCTTCGATATAAGAAGCCGCAGTCTTAACAGATGTTCTGTATTTGAATTCGTATCCGTTTTTTTCAAGCGAATACGAAAGGCCTTTTATAATAGTTTCGTTGTCTTCGATGAGCAGGATTGACATATAATTACCTTCCTTTTTTTGAATACCTCGCATCACGCATCCTCGATGCTTTGCTATAATTATATAACATCATTCCTTATCGTTTCAATAGTGTTTTGGCGGTTTATCTTGCCCATTGAGTATTTCATAATTCCGGCAATCAAAAGGAATACCGCACATACGGCAATCAATATTGCCATATAAGGAAATGCGAACGAGAGTCCCTCAGACTTACCGAGTTTTAAATATATAAGATATGATAATACCATACCTATGGGAAGTCCGTATAATAATGATTTTGTACCCATAAATATAGTCTCAAGGTTAACCATTCTGCTAAATTCATTCGAAGTCATACCTACCGATTTTAGCATTGCGAATTCTTTTCTTCGAAGCTGCATATTGGTTGTAATCGTATTAAATATG
>JAFSZR010000046.1 GCA_017459135.1 Lachnospiraceae bacterium
CCTGCGCCGCAGCCTGAGCGGCATATTGATTTTCCAAAGTTCCGTCACCGCCCTCAAAGCGACCCTGGCCTCTTTTATTGTTATTAATATGAAGTATCGGTGTGACATGTATCTGCCACCACTTTACGATATTGGATGATATAAACTTAAAAATGTTCATTTTAACGCCACCCCCAAAATATCAGTTATTTTTAAACATCCTGCTTTTAACATACCTTCTTAAACTCAAACTATAATGTTCTGAGTATTTTCATAACACCATCATTATCATTTGACTCGGCTGTATATTTTGCTATTTCCTTTAACGCCGGATGTCCGTTTTCCATACAATAACTTTCTTCGCAGGATTGTATTAGCTCATAATCGTTTAAATAATCCCCGAAAGACATCGCATTTTTTCTGTCTATTCCGTACCTGTTTAAAATCGCCTTAACCGCTTCACCCTTATTAACCGAAGCATTGGCTAAATCAATCCAGCTATCGCCCGATAATACAGGCTTTAATCCTTCCGAAAGGTTATCAAAAAACTTCATATACTGTTCGGCTTTAAAATCTTTGATATTTACGGCAATCTTCATAATAATGTCCTTTTCAGCGGCATCATAAATATCCTCAACCGCATCAGGCCTTACATAATACGGTTTGGCCTGACTGTATCCGTACTCCATATGTGCAGGAATATATGCCGATTTTGCCCCACACAAAACCGGTGTCATATCGGGATATTTTCCGATTATATCAAGACATCTTCGCACGTCTTCTATTTTCATCTCATCACAGTATATGATTTCGTCGTTTTTTATAACAAGCCCGCCGTTTTCCGCAATAAATGTAAGCTCATTTTTGAGCATCGACAAATCATTTTCAAGTGTGTAATACTGCCTTCCGCTCGCTATGACCGTCATAATTTCCGGATGCGATCTTACCCAGGAAATAAAATCCGGCGGAAGATTTTTTTTGCTGTCAAGCAGCGTTCCGTCCATATCAAGTGCAATTAACTTTATGTCCATATTTTTTCCTTATCTGATGTTAAAAATCCGCATAACTATATATTTGATTATAATATAGTATACCTCCAAAAACAATACACCTAAAAGTTTTAAAAAAATATTTTTTTCACTTAAGGTTCACCTAAGGTTCACATTATATAGTTAACATGTAACAAGGATAAAACAAGCAACAGGGAGGTAACGCATATGATAGATAAAAATAAAACAAATGATAAAAGTATAAAAAACAGCTTTGCACTTTTCCTTGTGGGAAGCTTACTAATGACAAGTCTTTGGGGCTGTGGCACAAAAAAGGACAGCACCACATCAAGTACCTCGGAGATCTCCGTCGAATCAACGGAAAACACTTCGGATGAATCAAACGATAATTCTGTTGACACAAAGAGTGCGGCAGACGGTAATTATCTTTCAAAATCCGATTTAACCATTAACGAAACCTACGAAGATACCGGCGACGGAACTCATGCCATCGAGGCAGACGGTGAAAACGCAGAGTACTCGGATATAGAAGTTATAAAGACCGGCGAGGCCGATGGTGACGAAGCTGATTTCTACGGTGAGAACGCGGCAATATTTGCTACGAGCGGTGCGACACTTACCCTTTCGGGTATATATGTAAATACAGATGGAAAACATGCAAACGGTGTGTTTTCATACGGTGAAGGAACAACCGTAAACATCTCGGATTCAGTTATAGAAACCACCGGTAACTGCTCGGGTGGTCTTATGACAACCGGCGGTGGAACAATGAACGCAAGCAACCTGACAATAAATACCACCGGTAACTCTTCGGCAGCTATACGTTCGGATCGTGGCGGCGGGACCGTAAATGTAAATGGCGGCTACTACAAGACCGAAGGAACCGGCTCACCTGTAATATACTCAACAGCAGATATAACCGTTTCGGATTCATATCTTGAATCAACCGCTTCACAGGGAGTCGTTGTTGAAGGGAAAAACTCGGTAACCTTAAACAACTGTGATCTCGTAGCTGACAACAACACAAAAAACAGTGATAAATCTGATGTATATCAGGCAGTTATGATATATCAGTCAATGTCCGGTGATGCAACAAGCGGAACATCTTCATTCAGTATGACCGGCGGTTCACTTACAAATGCAAACGGAGATATATTCTTCGTAAACAACACTGCCTGCACGATAGATTTAAACGATGTCGAAATAACAAATAACGATTCCGACGGATTATTTTTAAGAGCTGAAGCCGCCGGCTGGGGCAACAGCGGTTCAAACGGCGGAAAAGTAACCTTAACCGCAACAAAACAGGATATTAACGGTGATATATCAGTCGACGATGTATCCGCTTTGAACCTTTATCTTACCGACGAAAGTAACTTTGAAGGTGCCATAAACAAAAGCGGCGAAGCAGGCGAAGTATACGTTGAGCTTGACAGCACTTCCACCTGGACACTTACAGCCGACTCATATATAACTTCTCTTACCTGCGAAGAAGGATGTATAAACCTTAACGGTCATACCTTATATGTAAACGGTCAGGCATATTCCGACGGTTCTTCTTCAACCGGTGAAGCAATAGAAATAGTATCGGAAAGTTCATCAGGCAATGATGTGGGTATGCCGGACGGTGATGCTCCCGAAATGAACCAGGGCGGAAACGGTGAACCTCCTGAAATGAATCAGGGTAACAATGGCGAACCTCCTGAAATGAACCAGGGCAGCAACGGTGAACCTCCTAAGAAGCCCTCGAATGACGGAAAGACTCCACCGGAAAAGCCTTCGGATGATAATTAACTTCCATCAACCGATCTTTCGGTTAATTATATAATTTCACAAAAACCCCAAAAAAAGTATGGTTGAACCAACTCAACCATACTTTTTTCGTAGTCAGTAACACGGTTTGGTGTCCACGACAGCTTATTTATTATATCTCTGCCAATTTCCCTTCGGCATAAGCCTTAACCGAAGCCTTCGCACCTCCGTCAAATGTATATATTTTAAAACCTGATTTTTTTAAAACAGACATTGATTTACTGCTGTAATTCTTACATATAAGCACATCAATGGCGCAAATGTTAAATTTATCTATCGCATCCTTAATATCCTTCGGATAAAGAGATAATATCTGAGTCCTTACAATCTTATCCCCATCAACCGCATATATCCAAAATGCTTCACTTTGTTCAAAGTTATTGATTTCATTTCCGTCGTATGCCACTGCAACTATCTCACTGGCATATATTTTCTTGATTTTTCCCATCTTATATCTCCCATCTTTGGATTTATGATTATCTTCGGGGACATCTATTGTAATTTACTTCTTTACGTTGAATGCATCCATTTGAGGATATACAGCAGATTCGCCAAGAGCCTCTTCTATTCTTAAAAGCTGATTATACTTGGCTACTCGCTCGGAACGGCTTGGTGCACCGGTCTTTATCTGACAGGTATTAAGTGCTACGGCAAGATCTGCAATAGTTGTATCGGCAGTTTCACCTGAACGATGAGATGAAATGGCTGTGTAACCTGCCTTATGCGCCATCTTGATAGCTTCAAGAGTTTCCGAAACAGAACCTATCTGGTTAAGCTTTATAAGAATTGAATTTCCTGCGCCAAGCTTGATTCCTTTTGAAAGTCTTTCTGTATTTGTAACAAAGAGATCGTCTCCGACAAGCTGTACCTTATGACCGATTTTTTCCGTCATCTTCTGCCAGCCTTCCCAATCCTCTTCATCAAGACCATCCTCGATAGAAATGATCGGATATTTATCTACAAGTGACTCCCAATGTGCTATAAGCTCGTCGGAAGTAAATTCCTTTCCTGACTTAGGCTGCTTATAATATCCCTTACCTTTCTCGCTCTTCCATTCGGATGAAGCGGCATCCATGGCAATCATGAAATCCTTACCTGGCTCAAATCCTGCTGCCTTAATCGCTTCAAGTATCTTTTCTATAGCCTCTTCATCACTCTTTAACTGATTAGGTGCAAAACCACCTTCATCACCTACAGCGGTTACATCACCCATATCCTTAATAAGACTCTTAAGCTTATGAAATACCTCTGCACACCATCTTAAAGCTTCCTTAAAGGACGGAGCGCCTACCGGCATAATCATAAATTCCTGTGTATCAACAGCGCTGTCAGCATGTGCACCTCCGTTTAATATATTCATCATAGGCACAGGAAGCTTTGTTCCCTGAATACCACCCAAAAATCTGTAAAGCGGAATATCAAGTGCGGTTGCGGCTGCCCTTGCGGTTGCTATGGAAACAGCAAGAATAGCATTAGCTCCAAGCTTTGACTTATCCTTTGTTCCATCAGCAGCTATCATTGCTCTATCAACAGCATAAATATCCGAAGCATCCATACCTGTTATTGTATCATTTATAATTGTATTTATATTTTCAACAGCCTTTGAAACACCCTTGCCGAGATATCTGCCTTTATCGCCGTCTCTAAGTTCAAGTGCCTCAAACTCTCCTGTGGAAGCTCCACTCGGTGCTGTTCCTCTTCCGACTGTACCGTCAATCAAAGTAACCTCGGCTTCAACTGTTGGATTACCTCTTGAATCAAGTATTTCTCTTCCGTATACCTTTTCAATTTCCAAATAATTCATTTTGTATTCCCTCCATTTATTTTTCTAAAAAGAAATAATGTATGATTCTCACGCCGGAAGCGGGGACTCCGGCGTTTAGCTGTATTCAGCAGTTACAGCTAATAAGAGAATCAACATGATTCACACGATAGTTAGTGTTACCTAACCAAGCAAAATATATCACATACCATCTTGTATGTCAACATATAAATTATAGACAAAAATGAAAATTTTTAGGCGGTCAAAAACCGCCTATAATTTCATCTTTTAGTACAATTTTATTTTCTTCTTTTTATTGTTACCAGAATTTCTTCATTTCCGCATTCTGAACATGATCCGTTGCAGGAACCGTTATTACTACACGAACCGCAGCCGGCTGACTGGTGTGATTTAAAAAGGTCCTTTATACATAAATATACAATTAACAGTACCGCAGACAACGCAATAAACGTTCCCATAAATAATTCCACCTTTCCAAATCCGGATAAACATTTTCAAAATACTTATTTTGTAACACATGTTTCTTATTATTGAAAGCAACCGGACTTGTTGCGGGTAAGTCCGGCGCCTTCGAAAAATATAATAATATAAAAAGGGTTGCTGATAAACTGATTAATTCTTACTTATCTGCTGCATCAACGCTTGTTACCGAGCGAGTGTGTTCATCAGGCTTATATCCCTTGCGGAACAATAAGTAGATAAGCAATATGATAAGTGCAAATGCAACTACGGTTCCAAATCCGAATATACCATTTGCGATAAGATTTCCTACCTGATATGTTATAAGTGATACCACATATGCCCATAAGCACATGAAGCCGATTGCCGCCCATGTCCACTTGGCATTGTTCATCTCTCTCTTTATAGCGCCGATTGCTGCAAAGCAAGGTGCACAAAGAAGGTTAAACATCATAAATGCAAATGCCGAAAGCTTTGTATAATCGGCTGCAACTCTGTCCCAGATCTGATCACCGTTTTCTTCAAGTTCTTCTTCACCGTCATGATCATCGTAGTTGTAAAGTACACCAAAGGTACCGACAACCTCTTCCTTAGCCACAAGTCCCGTTACGGTTGCAACAGTAGGTCTCCACTGTCCGAAACCAAGCGGTTTAAATACAAATGCCGCTCCGTTTCCGACTTTAGCCAGAAGTGACGCATCCATCGAGTTTACATCCTCCACAGGAATATCCATCTTGTCGGCTATTCTTTCAATCTCTTCCTCAGTTGCTACGGTCTCATCCTCAAACAAATCATCAACCATTCCGAATTTTCCGTTTACAAAACCGAATCCGGATAAGAACCATATGATAATCGAAGATAATACAATAACCGAAGAAGCTCTCTTAATAAATGACCAGCCTCTTTCCCAGGTTGCTCTTAACACATTTCCGACTGACGGAACATGGTAAGCAGGAAGCTCCATAACAAACGGTGCAGGCTCTCCCGCAAATGCTTTAAATTTCTTAAGTATGATACCTGTAAGTATAATCGAACCCACGCCTATAAAATATGCCGAGGTTGACACCCATGCGGAACCGCCGAATAATGCTCCGCCGATAAGTCCTATAATCGGAAGCTTGGCACCGCAAGGCATAAAGGTCGTAGTCATAATCGTCATCTTTCTGTCACGATCATTTTCAATGGTACGTGAAGCCATAATTCCGGGAATACCACAGCCCGTTGCCACAAGCATCGGGATAAAGCTCTTTCCGGAAAGACCAAACTGACGGAAGATACGGTCCATTACAAATGCTACTCTTGACATATATCCTATATCCTCAAGTATTGAAAGGAACAGGAACAAAACAAGCATCTGAGGCACGAAACCGATAACCGCTCCGAAACCGGCAACTATACCATCCTGAATAAGTCCGTAGAGCCATGTGCCTTCATTTACATTGATTGCGGTAAGAATCTTATCAAAAAGATTCGGAACCCATTCACCGAATATTACATCATTGGTAAAATCTGTAGCCTTTGTACCGATTGAAACAGCCCAGCCGCCCATGGCAACCGCATATATAAGGAACATGATAGCCGCAAATATCGGAAGTCCAAGGATACGGTTTGTAACTATTTTATCAATCTTATCCGAAACCGTCATCTTGTCGGAACCTCTTTTCTTCTTAACGGTTCCCGTAATGACGCCTCCTATGTAGTTATATCTTTCATTGGTTATGATGCTTTCCGCATCGTCATCCATTTCTTTTTCAACTATTGAAATTGTATCTTCAATATTCTTTTTTTGTTCACTTGTAAGCTTAAGTGCCTCAAGTACTTTCTCATCACGTTCAAAAACCTTAACGGCATACCAACGGATAAGCTTATTATCAACACTGCCCTCAATCTGTCCGGATATATCCGATATGGCATTTTCAACCTTTTCGTCAAAAGCTGCAGGCACGCTGACAGCCTTACCGGTATTTGCAGCTGCTATAGCTTTATTTATAGCCTCATCTATACCATCGCCTTTTAATGCACTTATAGCAACTATCTCGCATCCAAGCTCCTTGGAAAGCTTTGCGATATTTATACTGTCTCCGTTCTTTCGAACAAGATCCATCATATTTATCGCCATTACAACAGGTATTCCAAGCTCAACGAGCTGTGTTGTAAGATAGAGGTTTCTCTCGATATTTGTACCGTCAACGATATTTAAAATGGCATCCGGCTTCTCGTTTACGAGATATGTACGTGATACAACCTCCTCCAGGGTATATGGTGACAAAGAATAAATACCCGGCAAATCCTGAAGTATTACATCCTTATGACCTTTAATCTTTCCTTCTTTTTTCTCGACCGTAACACCCGGCCAGTTACCGACATATTGGTTGGCACCGGTAAGTGCATTAAACAATGTAGTCTTACCACAGTTAGGGTTGCCGGCAAGCGCAATCTTTACAGACATTTATATTTCCTCCTGAAACTTGTTTTAATATTGGATTATTTTATGATTTTTTCCTATCCGATAATTATATGGATTTGTTATATCGGATTAGCCGACCTCTATCATCTCTGCATCAGCCTTACGTATCGAAAGCTCATAACCGCGAACCGTAAGCTCCATAGGATCACCGAGCGGCGCAACCTTTCGGACATAAATCTCAACGCCCTTGGTAATTCCCATGTCCATAATACGTCTTCTGACAGGACCCTCTCCGGTAAGCTTAACCACTTTAACGGTCTGACCTACCTTAACATCTTTGAGTACCATTATGTTTCCTCCTTTATTATCAATAAATTTATACCATCTCGCCTATCAGCTCGATGGAGTTACTCGCAACATGTCGGTCCATGCAAGCATGTCCGCCGCTTTGCTCGCTATACCAATATTTTGTTTGCAAGCTCTTTACTCAAGGCAATTCTCGTGTCCTTAACCCTGACGATTACATTTTCCCCGGACTTCGTTATAATCTGAATATTACTTCCAACGTTAAAACCCAAATCAGCAAGATGCTGCTTAACTTCAGGCTTTCCGCCAAGCTTCAAAATCTTTTTTTCTTCATTTTCATTGGCAAATGTTAACGGCATCATTACCCCTCCCCTTTTTATATGAATGCATTTGCGTTAGGTTTTATTACCCTAACTATATGTTCAAAAAAATAAGAATTTCCGTCAAATTCTTTGTAATAATAATCTTATGCGTAGTTTTTGGTTAAGTTTAGCTAACCTAATTTCAACTGTATTATATTCTTGCATAACTTAAATGTCAAGAGATATTTTATTATAAAAATACGGGCTTGGTTTTAATAAACCAAGCTCGGTTAAAATCTACATTATAATTGCAATGCTTTTGGCTCAATATTATTCATCCATATCAAACATAAATTTCAGTCGTTTATATATCTCCTTAAAATCCACCTCACATCTGCCATCCCATATACCTACCGGAACCTTGTCATCAAAAGTATAACAGCAGGGCAAATCACTTTTTTCAAATTCATAAACATTTATTGCATTCTGTTCAGGTGATACAGTCCAATATTCCCTTACTCCCGCTGCTTTATATTTGTTAAGCTTAACGCTCATATCCATATTCCAGTTGCTTGGCGAAACCACCTCTATCGCAAAATCAGGCGCACCGAATACACGTGCCTTCTTAATCTTATCCCTGTCACATATAACAAATACATCCGGTTGAACCATAGTCTTATCATCACAATCGAGTTGAACATCCGTCGGTGCAATAAAAGGAACACAAGGTCCGTCATTACTTCTGATAAAGTTTTCAAACAAATACAATATCTCTGCAGCTACTTTTTGATGAAGTGTAGTGGGTGCTGCCATATCATATAAATTGCCATCTATAAGCTCAACTCTCGCTCCCTCGGGAAGCTTGATATAGTCCTCGATTGTTTTATTGCCAATCTTACCGTTACTTTTCCAATGTACAGCTTTTTTTCCTGTATTAACCTTATATGTCGGGGCAGGCTCCATAACAAAATGCTTAGTGAATTCCTCATCATTTATATGGTCATATAATATCCTTCCTGCCTCCATCGGATTTAAGATTTTTGCAATTGCCTCAATAGTTTCATAGCGAGGTGCTTTTGTCGCTCCTCCAAAAATCTTTTGAACCGTACCGAGCGGTACCCCTGACAGAACAGAAATCTGCATATTGGTAAATCCATATTCTTTTTTCTTGTTTTTCATTTCCTCAATCGTCATGAAGCATCCCTCCAAACATATCCGCAAAAAAACGAGCAACAACTATCATTATATTTTTATTATAATGTAAGCATCGGCGGACGTCAACCCAATTTGGATATAGTTTGGATATAGTTTAAACCAGATTTGGATATAATTTGAATCAAACATATCAAATGAGCAATTACCTTGTCACAGAGCCATACGGACTAAAGTCAATTAATAATGAATCCAGTCTGTACTTTTTTCGAAGCTATACGGACTAAAATCAATTAATAACAATTTTAGTCTGTACTTTTTTCGAAGCTGTACGGACTAAAATCAATTAATAACAATTTTAGTCTGTACTTTTTTCGGAGCTGTACGGACTAAATACACATAACCTTCATTCTAGTCTGTATTCTCGTCTGAGCCATGCGGACTAAAATTAGAAAATACCTTTTTAGTCTGCTTTAAGCCATTATAACCACATAATCTTTCTCAAAAAACAATCAAATAAAAAAAAAGTTCAAGAAAGCACTTAAAGTGCTGTCATGAGCTGCTTAATCATTAAAAAAT
This sequence comes from Lachnospiraceae bacterium, assembly GCA_017459135.1. Lineage (GTDB taxonomy): Bacteria > Bacillota > Clostridia > Lachnospirales > Lachnospiraceae > Coprococcus_C. Next base: position 9,790 of record JAFSZR010000046.1, read on the forward strand.
TACGTAAAAACTGCTGTCACTACAAATTAAATTTCATTGTAAAAACTACTGTCACTACAGATTAAATTTCATTGTGGAAACTGCCGCAATCACTATTATCAATGTGTATATTAGAGTATCCACCCAAAAACTAATATTTAACAAACCAGTTATCAATGAAATGATAAGGTATATCAAGGTTGCTGTTCCGAAAACCTTTACATGTTTTAATGCATATGCTTTTCGTCTGTCGGAACCGGCAGATACAGCCTGTTCATAGCTTATGCCATTATACCAATATATTTTTTCATTTATAAACATAATAATTGTAAGAGCCGTAATAGCTATGTTTGTAAAATTGAATATTATACGTACCAGTATATCTGTATTATGTATGGGCAAATATGCCATACACATAACAGCAGCTATATAAACAATCGTCCATATCCAAAAACCAAGATAGCTTTTCTTGAGCATATTATCACAACCTTTCTCATAAGCGACGATAACACCTCGAAATCTCTGATTTCTCGGTGTCCGTTGCACTCGAATGCTCGTATACATATCTGTGACAAGCTTGCTTGTCACAGATATATATCACGACCGCTCTCGTCGCTTATCGCTCATTTTATATCCAACTCCGGCGGAACATCAAGCTCATCCGATACATACTTACCGTTTTTCTTTCTCTGTCTGACACATTCTGTAAGAAGATATTCGATTTGACCGTTTACCGATCTGAAATCGTCCTCAGCCCAAGCCGCAATGGCATCATAGAGCTTGGCTGAAAGACGAAGCGGAACCTGTTTTTTGTTATCTGCCACGCGACACACCTTCCTTTTTAATCATTTGCTATATAAAATAACAATCCGAGATTTCATCTTATTAACTCTTCTTATTTATCCATTTAACACAATTAAGCTGTTAATACAAACTACCTGAATTAACAACCGGCTGTGCATCATGATTACCGCAGAGCACCACAAGAAGGTTGGAAACCATAGCCGCCTTTCTTTCCTCATCAAGTTCAACCGTATTATTTTCACTGAGTCTTTCGAGAGCCATTTCAACCATGCCGACTGCTCCGTCAACTATCATCTTTCTTGCATCTATAATTGCGGATGCCTGCTGTCTCTGAAGCATAACCGCCGCTATTTCAGGAGCATATGCAAGATATGTAATCCTTGCTTCAACTATTTCAATACCTGCCTCAGCTACCTTGCTCTGAATTTCTTCTTTGATTCTTGCCGCAACGGTTTCACTCGAACCTCTTAAGCTTCCCTCATCGGCAACGCCGTCACCTGTCGTATCTATATTAGGAGCAACATCATACGGATATATTCTTACAATATTTCTTAAAGCCGAATCGCATTGAAGCGAAAGGTATTCCTTATAATTATCTACGTTAAATGCTGCCTTGGCCGTATCAACAACCTTCCAGGTTACTGCAATTCCGATTTCAACCGGATTACCGAGACAGTCATTTATCTTTTGCTTGTTATTATTAAGCGTCATAATCTTAAGTGACATCTTTTTGCTCGGTAATGAGTAAGCCGACGCCGCAGCTGCAATAGCTGAAGTTTCCTTTACATCACCGCTCTGATTAAGCTTTGTGGATGCTGCAGGATTTACTGCAGTACAAAACGGATTTACAAAAAAGAATCCGTCACCCTTAAGTGTTCCGACATACTTACCGAAAAGTGTAAGCACAAGAGCTTCCTGAGGCTTAAGAATTCTGAGACCCGGCATCAGGAAAAAAGACAAAACCATACTAATACAACCCAATGCTATAAGTGCCGGTGCATACATAGCTCCCAAAACTATCAAGGCAATACCGCCGGCAAACATGATGATAATAAGCAAAAGCATTGCCATACCGTTTTTTCCTTTGTTAATAATTTTTTCTTCCATAACCTTTTCCTCCCTATTCATTAGATTAAAAGCTTAACATCTATTTGATATCATTATGATATCATTTGTATTTCTATTTGTCAACATACTTCGAAAATTTAAAAATAAATTCCAAGTTTTCAAAAATCTTTTAACTATCGCAATGTGGAGCCATTCTTAATCTTCCCAATTATTATTTTTTATTATATAATTATTAATTATAAAATGAACAATTAAACAAATTTTGTTTTTTGTAATATCACATCATCTTCAGGAGGTATTCAATGGACAATAATCAATTTAACCAAAATAACGGGCAGCCAATGCAACAGAGCTTTAACCCAAACATACAGCCTGTGCAACAGAACTTTGATTCAAACATGCAGCCAATGCAACAGGAGTATAATCCGCAGTTTAAACAGAACTTCGCTTACATACAAAACGCTGATACAAACAATA
>JAFSZR010000047.1 GCA_017459135.1 Lachnospiraceae bacterium
AAACCAGAAGAAACAAAGGAAAAAAAGGGTGCCGAAAATGATGGGAAATAGAGGAAAAAAGTTTTTTGAACTTGACTATGTAACAATTTCGTAATAAAATAAAAAATAGCAGCCTTTTTTGGAAATGGCATATTTCCAAGAAAAACTGCAATTTGTATCACGTAATTATTCTACCACAATATTTAGATTTGTAAAGGAAAAAAATGAGCGAAGAAATTAAAAATGAACAGGGTTCATTAAAAGAAAATACAACTAAATATAACAGAAAAAATGTGGATAAAATAAAAAGAATTATTCTTGCGGCATTTGTAATTATGTTTGCTGTTCCGATACTGTTATGTATCTACCTTATGATTAAGATAAGCAGCATTGAAAGAAAGATAGATGAGCTTTCATTAAAGTCTGCGGTTTCTGCTTCGGTTGAAACGGCATCGCTTGAAAGCACTGCCGATATGGCGGCCGAAGATATGACTGCTTATGATTCCATAGATACTCAGCAAAATATAAATGATACGCTTTCCTCAAACTATAAGGAATTTGCAAGTGCAAGTGATGCCACCGGAAGCGATGCGGCAAGCATAAGCGATGCAGATTCGGGAGAGGAATCTTTTGTGCCAAACGGTAAAAAAGTTTATCTTACCTTTGATGACGGTCCGAGTATCTATACGGATGAAATACTTGATATACTCGAGGCAAATAATGTGAAAGCCACTTTCTTTGTTGTGCATTACGATAATGAAAAGCTGTGGCCGGCATATAAGAGAATAGTCAAAGACGGTCATACTCTTGCCATGCATTCTTATACACATGTTTACAGAGAAATATATGCCGATGAGGAGTCGTTTAAAAAGGATGTTGATGAGATACATGACTTCCTTTATGATCTTACCGGTTATGACTGCAAGTATTACAGATTTCCGGGTGGAAGTTCCAACAATGTTTCGAATGTTGATATGCAGCTTTGTATGAAATACCTTGATGAGCAGGGCATTACATATTTTGATTGGAATTCTTTGAGCGGTGATGCGGACGGACGTTATCATACCGGCCCGGAGCTTAATGCCAATATAATGAACTATGTAAGAAGCAACGAGGGCGATTCGGTTGTGTTGATGCATGACCTCTCTGACAGACATTATACGGTGGAAGGTCTTCAGGAATTGATTGATACTCTTAAGGCGGAAGGCTACGAGATATGTCCGATTGATGAAAATACACCTTTGGTTCAACATGTAAAATATGATCCGGATTTGATTGGAGAAGACTGATGAATTATACTGAAGCTATAAAATATATTGAAGAGAAAAATAAGCTCGGCATTGTGCCGGGCTTAGATAGTATAAAGGAGCTTTTAAAACGGCTGGGAAATCCCGAAAATAAGTGCAAGGCTTTGCATATTGCGGGAACCAACGGAAAAGGCTCCGTTTTTGCATTTGCGGAAAGTGCTCTTATTGAGGCCGGTTATAAAATAGGACGATATATATCGCCTACGATATTTACCTATCTTGAAAGATTTCAGATTAATAAGAAATACATGTCCGAAGAAACATTTGCCAAAATTATGGATAAGGTTTCGAAAGCGATAACGTCAATGGAGGAGGACGGACTTGGCAGTCCGACAGCCTTTGAGATAGAAACGGCCGTTGCGTTTTTATATTTTGAAATGGAAAAATGCGACTATATGCTTATCGAATGCGGAATGGGCGGAACGGAGGATGCAACCAATGTTATGACTTCGCCGGTGATATCTGTCTTTGCTCAGATTAGCATGGACCATATGCAATTCCTCGGTGAAACTTTATGTGAGATAGCAAAAAATAAGTCGGGAATTATTAAAGATAAATCCGTATGCGTAACCGCTCCTCAGGATGATGAGGCGGAAAAGGTGTTAAGAAAAGCCTGTAAAGAACATAATACGGAATTTATAAAAGCTGATGAAACCGGGGTTGAAATAACAGAAGAAAATTATGAATTTACAAGATTTGTTTATAAGGGCGAAGAATATCTTATAAAGCTTTTGGGAGAACATCAAATTACAAATGCGATAACCGCAATCGAGGTTTTAAAAAAGCTGGATGTTAATTATGAATTTATAAAAAAAGGGCTTGAAAAAACAGAGTGGAAAGGTCGTCTTACAAAGGTATGCGATAAGCCTTTATGCTTCGTTGACGGAGCTCATAACGAGGCTGCCTGGCAGGCATTAAAAAACAATGTAAATAAGTATTTTACAAATAAACAAATTATTTATATAATAGGAGTATTGAAGGATAAAGAATATCAAAAAATGGTTAATATTTTGTGCGATACTATGGAGTATGCTGTGGTTATAACACCTAATACACCGAGAGGACTGGATAAAAAAATACTTGCGGAACTTATTAGGAATGAGGGTGTTAAGACAGATATGGCGGATACACCGAAAGAAGCGGTAAAAAAAGCCGTTTCATTTGCGGACAAAGACTATGATAATTATATGATTCTTGTCTGCGGTTCTTTATCTTTTATTTCGGATTATATGGAGAGAGAAATATGGAAAGAGTTGACAGAATATTAAACAATAACTTGTATAATCAATGTATGGCATGTATAGAAAAGGCTGAAGAAAAGCGTGAATTTTGTCTTCATGATACGGAACATTCTCTTGCGGTTGCAAGGATAGCATACATAATGAATCTTGAATTAGATCTCGGATTTGATAAGGAGTGCATTTATGCAATGGCTCTTTTACATGATATAGGCAGATGCAGGGAGTATGAGGAGAGCATACCTCACCATGAAGCCGGAAGCGTTATTGCAACACAGGTGTTACGAGAGTGTGGATTTTCAGAAGAGGAAATCTATGATATAACTTCCGCGATCGTAAGTCATAAGCAGATATCACCGGATACGAGCAGAAAAGAACTGAAATATGTTCTTTATAAAGCGGATAAGCTTTCAAGAAACTGCTTCGAATGCAAAATGTATGACGAGTGTTATTGGGACGAAGAAAGAAAAAATCATACGGTAATCATTTAATATAGTACAAGGATAAATATAAGTGACAGGTTGGAGGCAGCAGTATGATAATAGGAAACAGAAACTTTGAAACAGGAAACAGACCGTACATAATGGGAATACTTAATGTTACGCCTGATTCATTTTCTGACGGAGGAAACTACAACGATACCGAAAAGGCACTTAAGCATACAAAACAAATGATTGAAGAAGGTGCGGATATTATTGATGTCGGCGGCGAGTCAACAAGACCGGGACACACCCCGATATCCGTTCAGGAAGAAATAGAAAGAACATGCTTTATCATTGAAGCAATCAAAGAAAATTATAATATTCCCGTATCGATAGATACGTATAAGCATGAGGTTGCGGAAGCTGCAATACTTGCGGGAGCCGACCTTGTAAATGATATCTGGGGTCTTACCTATGATGACATGATGGCCGAAATCGTTGCTAAACATAATGTATCGGTATGCATCATGCATAACAGGGAAAATCCGCGATATGACAATCTTATGAATGATGTTGTTTCGGATCTTGAAGCTATGCTTGATATAGCAAAAAAAGCGGGAATATCCGAAGACAAAATCATGCTTGATCCGGGTATAGGATTTGCCAAAAACACCGAAGAAAATCTTATTGTGATGAACAATCTGGAACGTATAGCATCAATGGGATATCCTGTTTTGCTCGGAACATCGAGAAAATCAATGATAGGAAATACACTTAACCTTCCGGTTGACGAGCGTGAGGAAGGAACTATAGCAACATCGATAGTGGGACTTATGAAAGGATGTACGTTCTTCAGAGTTCATGATGTTAAGGCAAATTACAGAGCACTGAAGATGGCTTATGAAATTATTAAGCGCAAATAAAGAAAAACTGTCGGTAAAAGTAATATCAAATTATGCATATCCGTAAGGAGAGAAAAACTTTGGATAATATCGTAATTAAGGATTTGGAAATATACGCCTACCATGGTGTATTTGAAGAAGAAAAGAAAAAAGGACAGCCGTTTATAATTACCGCAGAATTAAGGCTTGATTTAAGGGATGCAGGTATGACCGATTCGCTTGACAAGACCGTTAATTATGCGGAAGTCTGCGATCTTATAAGTCAGGTTATGTTGGAAGAAAAATATAACCTTATCGAGGCAGCAGCCGAAAATATTGCCAACACAATCCTTATAAAATATGATAAAATAAAGAGTGTGCGTATCGTGATAAAAAAGCCCGAAGCACCTATAGAAATGAGCTTTGATACAGTGTATGTGGATATTACGAGAAGCAAGAATATCTCATACTTAAGTATAGGTTCAAATATCGGTGATAAGGAAGGCTATCTTGACTATGCGGTAGACCAGCTTAACAAGGATGAATATATAAGAGTTAATAAGATTTCTTCTTACATTGAAACAGAACCTTACGGCGATGTGGAACAGGAAAACTTTTTAAATGCATGTCTTGAAATCGAAACTCTGTATTCGCCGATGGAGCTTTTATCCGTAATAAATGATATTGAACAGAGTGCTGGAAGAAAGCGTTTGGTTCATTGGGGACCGAGAACGCTTGACATAGATATTCTTTTATACAATAAAGACATAATCATGGAGGATAAATTAAAGATTCCTCATCCCGATATGACTAACAGACAATTTGTACTTGAGCCTCTTTGTGAGATAGCACCGTTTGCCTATCATCCGGGCTACAACAAGAGGGTTATTGAACTATATGATAAGTTAAGGAGGAATAATAATGGCAGTTAAAACCTTCGCATCAATTTATGTAGGTTCCAGTGATTTGTCACTTGATATTTACGAGATAAACGGAAAAAAGACTTTTAAGAAAATTGACGGCATAAGCAGAATCATAGAGCTTGGTAAAGATACCTACAACAACGGATGCCTTAGTATAGAATCAATAAAACTTGTATGTGATACACTTAATGATTTCAAAAGAAAGATGAAAGAATATCAGGTGCAGGATTACAGAGCCTATGCCACTTCGGCGGTAAGAGAGGCGGAAAATTCAGAGATTGTAATAGATTCGATTAAAAGAGAAACTGATATTGATGTCAAAATTTTAAGTAACTCAGAACAAAGATATATAAGTTTTAAGGGACTTGTAGCAAAATATGAAAACTTTCACCAGGTGGCAAGCAAGAATACAGCTTTCGTAGATGTCGGAGCAGGTAGTGTTCAGATTTCGCTTTTTGACAAAAACAACCTTATCGTAACGGAAAACATTCCGATAGGTGCGTTAAGAATAAGAGACTATTTGTCACTTATCGGAAGCAAGTCGGGAAAGCTCGATCAGGTTATAGCGGATTTTGTTGAAAGCGATATATTTACTTTCAGAAATCTTTATCTTAACGATAAAGAGATAAAAAATATAATTGCTGTCGGCGAGGTTATTAAGGTATTAAGAAAAGTAATGCCGGATATCGATGTTTCTGAGAAAATAAGCAAGGAACAGTTTGATAAGGTATACGGAAGAGCTATAAAGTTTTCACCTCAGGAGTTGACCGAAAAATATGGCATTCCTTATGAAAGAGCTACACTTATTCTTCCTACGGTTCTTATCTATAAATCACTTCTTAATAACTGTAAAGCAGAGGATATATATACGCCGAACGTTTCGTTTTCGGACGGTATTGCCGCTTCTTATATGGATGAAGGAAGCAAGGTTGCATTTTCACATGATTTCAGTGAGGATATACTTGCCTCGGCTATCAATATAAGTAAGAGATACAGATGTAATCAGGCACATCTTGATGCGGTTGCCGACCTCGCGCTTAAGATATTCGACAGCGTTAAGAAGATAAACGGTATGGGCAAACTTGAAAGATTACAATTACAGATAGCGGCCATACTTCATGATTGCGGAAATTACATAAGCATGCATAACGGTGCGATTAATTCATATTACATAGTTGCAAATACTGAGATAATAGGACTCTCACATAAAGAGAGAATGGAAATTGCAAATGTAGTCAAATATAACATTCATTATCTGCCTTCGAAAGAATCCATAGAGGCAGAGCTTGGCGGATGTAACTATATAACCATAGCAAAACTGGTTGCAATCTTAAGAATCGCAAATATACTCGATAAGAGTCACCTTCAAAAGATAGAGGATGTAAACATCACGCTTAAAGATGGTAAGCTTATCATATCGGCCGTAACTTATGATGATATATCACTTGAAGCAGGTCTTTTTGAAGCAAGAGCAGACTTCTTCGAAAAGGTATTCTGCATAAGACCTGTGTTAAGATTGAGAAAGAGTTTGTAAGTAATAAGCCTTTTGAAAAACGGTCAGGAAACGAAAGGAAGGGTATGGATTATGGACAAAAAGAATTTTGATAAACCCGAAAATTTTTACAACAGAGAATTGTCATGGCTTTTATTTAACTACCGTATTTTGAATGAAGCCAAGGATAAGACGATTCCTTTGTTTGAACGAATAAAGTTTTTATCGATTACCGCTTCGAATCTCGATGAGTTTTTTATGATAAGAGTTGCTTCTCTTATAGACCTTGTAAGCGCGGGCGTCAGAAAAAAAGATATTGCGGGACTTACACCGAAGGAACAGCTTGAAAAGATCATTCCGGAAACAAAAGAAATGATGAAGATGCAATATCAGACACTTAACCGTTCACTTACGCCGGCGGTTGAGGCTGCAGGCTTAAAGCCTGTAAAACATTACGAGGATTTGTCTGATAAGCAGATGAAATTTGTCGATAAGTATTTTGAAAAGGAAGTATATCCGGTTCTTACGCCTATGGCAGTGGATTCTTCCAGACCTTTCCCGCTTATCAGAAATAAAACATTAAACATCGGTGCGCTTATATATGACAAGAAGAAGGATGTTGTGGATATAGCAACGGTTCAGGTACCTTCGGTTCTTCCGAGAGTTATCGAACTTCCTAAAGAAGGTGAAGCAAGAGAGATAATCCTTCTCGAAGAAATAATCGAAAAGAACCTTGATAAGTTATTCCTTAATTACGAAATAGTCTGTGCACATCCGTACAGAGTTATGAGAAATGCGGACCTTGCCATTGACGAGGATGATGCTGCGGATTTGTTAAAGGAAATAGAAAAGCAGATTAAGAAGCGTGCTTGGGGCGAGGTTATAAAGCTTGAAGTGGCTTCGGATATGGACAAGAGACTTCTTAAGGAATTGAAGACCCGTCTTTGCGTTGAAGATGATTATGTATATTCGATAAAGGGACCGCTTGATTTGACATTCCTTATGAAGATAAGCGGCCTTGATGGCTTTGATGATTTAAGATACAAAAAATATATTCCACAGCCGGTACCGGGTATAAACAATGAGGAAAATCTTTTTGACCAGATTAAGAGAAAAGATATTTTATTACATCATCCGTATTATGAATTTACACCTGTGGTTGATTTCATAAGACAGGCTGCGGTTGATCCTAATGTCCTTGCGATTAAGCAGACACTTTATCGAGTAAGCGGTAATTCGCCTATAGTAGCCGCACTTGCTCAGGCTGCCGAAAACGGAAAGCAGGTTACGGTTCTTGTCGAGCTTAAAGCAAGATTCGACGAGGAAAACAATATCGTATGGGCAAAGAAACTTGAGAAAGCGGGATGCCATGTTATATATGGTCTTGTAGGATTAAAGACGCATTCAAAGATAGCACTTGTGGTAAGACGTGAAGAGGACGGTATCAAGAGATATGTTCATCTCGGAACCGGAAACTACAATGATATAACAGCCAAGATATATACCGATACGGGTATGTTTACGGCGTCCGATTCGATTGGTGAAGATGCAACAGCGGTATTTAACATGCTTTCGGGTTATTCAGAGCCGCCTACATGGAATAAGCTTATGGTTGCGCCTATATGGATGAAG
>JAFSZR010000048.1 GCA_017459135.1 Lachnospiraceae bacterium
ACTTGATGTTAAGGAAGGATTAATACATTGCGGTAATGCAAATGATTACATAAATGCATTAACGATATTTGCAATGTCTATAGATGAGAAATCAAAGGATATAGAAGAATTTCTGGCTAATAATATTCAAATGTATATCTTGAGGGTTCACTCATTAAAAAGCATGTCAAAGCTTGTGGGCGCAAATGAACTGTCACAGCTTGCTGCAGCACTTGAGGCTGCAGGCAAGAAGGGTGATATGGATATTATTAAGGATAAGACAAAGGAGCTGATAAATTTATATCAGAGCTTTAAAGAGCCTCTCTTGCGTTTTACGGACGAGGTGCTTATAAGTAATGACGAAAAAGAAAAGCTGCTTCCGCCTGTTTCTGATGAAACCTTAAAGGATGCATATATGTCCATGGCGGAATTTACATACTGTTACGATTCGGGAAGCATTAAGATGGTTCTTGATGCACTTAAGGATTATCGCCTTAAGACAGAGGATGCACTTAAGGTTAAGGCTGTAAGAAAGGCTTTAAAGAAGCTTGACTGGGAAGAGTTAAGGAATATATTCGGAATATAAGTTCAAGGTGCTACCGATAATTTGTTTAGGATAAAACCGTTAATGAACAATAAGGAGAAGAATAAATTGGCAAGTCAAACTATATTATTTGTAAAATCAGAGGTTGGATTTATAACCCAGGCAATAACAAAAAATCTGGAGGATGTGGGCTTTAACGTAATTGAGACAGGAGATAATCTGGATGAAATCAATTATAACAGCAGCTTTGCGGATATGATTCTTTATTATGTGTCCGGTTCAAAGGAAATAATCGCGCAGCGTATGTCGCTTCTTACGGATATCTGTAATGAATTTAATAAAACACTCTGTATAGCCGGTGAGGAAAGATGCGTATCAGAGGCACAAAATACGGAAAACCGACAGCGTATAGTCGGAGTTTATAAAAGACCGATTGATATGCGTGAGCTGGTTTCAGGGGTGTTTGATCAATTCAGTATGCATATGGAGTATGAAAGAACCAAAACTATACTGCTTGTGGATGATGATATTGACTTTATTTCAATTGCCGCACTCTGGCTGGATGATGATTATAAGGTGGACGGTGTTAATTCCGGAAAAGAAGCCCTGAGGTATCTTGACAAGCACAGACCAGACCTTATACTTCTTGATTATGACATGCCGGAGATTGATGGCTACGAGTTGTTTGATAAGATTAAGAAAAATCCGCTTATTGCACACATTCCCATTATATTTCTGACAGGAAAAAATGACAGGGAAAGTGTTATGAAGATAATAAACAGAAAACCGGACGGATATCTTCTTAAATCTATGGGAAGAACGGAACTGTTAAATTCCATAGACAGCTTTTTTATTGAAAGTACATTAAGCGTATAAATATGATTTTTGTTAATTTTCTGCCGGATTAAATAGACATAATAAGGCGAATTATGGTATTATATATGTATGTTGGGTATAGATTGGGGTAATGCAAATGGATAAATATAAATTCAGTGAAATTGAATTTTCTCTTATGGAAAAATCAAAGATTCCTTTTGCCGTTTATCAGTTCATTGATAAGCGTGTAGTTACTCTTGTGCTTTCTGAAGGCTTCTGTAATCTCTTCGGTTATGAAGATAAATCCAAAGCCTATTATGATATGGATAATAATATGTATGTAAACGTACATCCGGATGATGTTGCGCGTATTGCCGATGCAGCAGTGGTTTTTGCGTTAAAGGACGAAGGATATGATGTGTTTTACAGAGCAAAAAAAGCTAATAAAGATGAGTATCATATCATTCATGCGTTGGGAGAGCATGTTGTAACCGAGTCGGGAGTAAGACTTGCATATGTCTGGTATACGGATGAAGGCCCATGTACGGAAGACTATGTGAAGTATAGAAGAGAACTTATAGAATTCTTTACCGAAACGATGTATAAAGAAAATACTTCGAGGGTAAGCGGATTTGATAATTTGACGGGTCTTCCGGCTATGACTTATTTCTTTGAACTTGCCGGTAAGCGTAAAGATCAAATATTGGAATGCGGCGAAAGACCGGTTATGGTATTTATGGATTTTGCCGGAATGAAGTATTTCAACCGTAAGAACGGATTTGCCGAGGGAGACAAGCTTCTTCAGGCTTTTGCGAGGACTTTGGCGGAATATTTCGGAAATGAAAACTGCAGCCGTCTCGGACAGGATCATTTTGCTATAGTTACGGAAGAAAAAGGATTGGAAGATATTCTCAACAAGCTTTTTGAAGAATGCAGACATATAAATGACGGTAAAAACCTTTATGTTCACGCCGGAATTTATCGTCACAGTTTAGATGAAGTAGGACCGAGTACGGCGTGCGACATGGCAAAGCTTGCCTGCGATGCTCTCAAAAATACATACGCATCATGCTTTAATTATTATGATGAATCTATGAAAAATGCCGAGGAAATGAAGCAATACATAATTGCAAATCTTGATAAGGCAATTGAGAACAGATGGATTAGCGTTTATTATCAGCCTATAGTAAGAGCGGTAAACGGTAGGGTTTGCGACGAAGAGGCTCTTGCAAGATGGATAGATCCCGTTAGAGGATTTTTGTCTCCGGCTGACTTTATCCCTGTGCTTGAAGAGGCGCAGCTTATATATAAACTTGATTTGTGCATTGTGGATATTGTTCTCGAGAAGATAAAATATATGGAAGAAAAAGGTCTGTTTATTGTTCCGCAGTCAATTAATCTTTCGAGATCGGATTTTGATACATGCGACATAGTCGAAGAGATAAGAGCGCGCGTGGATAACGCGGGTATCAGCCGAAATTATATTACGATAGAGATTACCGAAAGCATCATAGGTAAGGATTTTGAATTTATCAAAGAACAGATTCACAGATTCAAGGAGCTTGGCTTCCACGTTTGGATGGATGATTTCGGAAGCGGCTATTCATCACTTGATGTACTTCAAAGCATGGATTTTGATTTGATTAAGTTTGATATGAGTTTTATGCGCAAATTTGAAGAGGAAAGCAGCAGAGTTATCCTGTCGGAGCTTATGAAAATGTCGGCTTTTCTTGGACTTGATTCTGTTTGTGAGGGTGTTGAAAACGAGGAACAGGTTAGATTTTTAAGAGAGATTGGTTGTTCGAAACTTCAGGGATATTATTATGCAAAGCCTATGCCGAGGGAGCAGATCGTTGAGAGATACGAAAAGGGCATTCAGATAGGTTTTGAGAATCCTGAAGAAGAGCACTATTTTGAAACCATAGGTCGTGTCAACCTTCATGACCTTGCAGTTATTTCACTCGAGAGCGGAAGTGAAATGAATAATTTCTTTAATACGCTTCCTATGGCTATTATCGAGATTCAGGATACAAATGTAAGATTTGCCCGTTCCAATCAGTCATATCGTGATTTTATGAAAAGATATTTTGGCTTTGAGCTCTCAAATGAGGCTGTTAATTATCTGGAAGGTATGCACGAAGCGGGAGAATCATTTATGAATGTTATCCTTCAATGCAGCGAGGAAGGTAAGAGAGCTTTTATAGATGAGAAACTTCCGGATAATTCCACCGTTCATTATTTTGTAAGACGACTTATAGCCAATCCGATAAATAATACCATTGCGATTGTGGTGGCTGTGCTTATCATTTTTGATTCTGAACAGGGTGATTCATATGCAAATATTGCTAAGGCACTTGCATCTGACTATGTACATCTTTATTATGTGGACCTTGAAACGGAAGATTTCATAGAATACTCATCCGGAGTCGGCGAAGAAGATCTCGCACTTGAACGTCACGGAAAGAATTTCTTTGCGGAGAGCCAAAAGGATGCACCGGCATATATTCATTCTGAGGACAGTGCAGCGTTTGTCGAATCGTTTACAAAGGAAAATGTAATACGCGAGATAAATCAAAAAGGTAATTATAAGATTAATTACAGGCTTAAATCAAAAGGCGACTACATTTACGTCAGCCTTAAGGCTACAAGAATGCAGGACGGCAGACATATTATTATCGGCGTGAATTAGCTTGAGCATTAAAACAAAATAGGAGTAATTAATAATAAAAATATGAATAAGAAATTGATTCTTGCATTAAAAACCGGTATCGGCATGCTTATGCTGCTGATACTGGTGTTTTTTGCGATTACGGCAAAAAGAAAAAACAGTGAAAACGCATATAATGAAAATTGGAACAGCATAACAGCTATTCAATTAAAGAATACGGGTACGATTCCGACTTATTATGACAATGATAAGAATAATGTTTATATTATGTCGATTAGCCATAATATAACCGATGAGATGTGCGGAAAAACTTTGGCATTTAAAACCGACGATGCCTATGTAGATGTATATATATCGGAAAAGATTAATTCTGCTGATGAAAAAACGAGTGTCTTTTCAAAAGATAACGAATATAATTCCATCGACAGAGTTTATCATTTCGGAAAGAAACTTATCTTTACGGATTCTCCTGGGAGCCGTATTCATTTTATAAATATTCCCGATGAAGCGGCCGGTTCAGTGACCATTAGAATCGAGACAGGTTATAAAAATGATATTATAAAAGAAGATGGATTTTATGTGGGTTCAAATAAGGAAGTTAAGCATGCACTTTTAAATAACGAAAAGCCGGTAGCTGTACTTGCCTGTTTGCTTTTTATGATTGGAATCATCGTAACCGTCTTTGCGGTATCATTTGGAATTAAAAAGCTTGATACAAATAATATCGAATATTTGGGAGCTTTGGCACTTTCGTTCTCATTATATTTTATATGCAGATGCAGCTTCGGACAATTTATAATAGGAAGTCCGATGTTAAGATATTACGTGAGATATCTGGCTCTGTTTGCTTTTTGGATAATTACAGCCGGATTTATTCAAAAGTCTTTGGTATGGATAAAACTTAACTTTGCATTTTATGCGACTGCCGGATTTACGGCCTTGATTTTATTACTGCATTTTCTTGGGATTTCATCGTTTACGAAAACGTCCGGAATCTATACCGGCGGTATTACGGTAATTGCCGTCGTTACTATGGTTTACATTGCACGAACGATTAAAAAAATATATCGTGAGCTTGAAGAGGAGTATGAGGCGGAAAATAACGCATTAAATGATGCAGAAAATGATGCAGAAAATGATGCAGAAAATGATGCAGAACACTTCGAGGAAACGGAATAAATATTTGTATATAAAAAAAGTTGCATTTATAAATGTTTGAATATATAATGTACCTTGATGTTTAAAATTTAGTAATACAGAAAAGGAAGAGAAAAATGGGAACAAACGAAAAACAAAAAACCGGCGGATGGCGCGCCAACAAGTGGATTCGTGCCGCTATCCCTGCACTTTTACTTCACTGCAGTATCGGTACCGTTTACTGCTGGTCAATCTTCAGTCAGGAAATTGCTGATTACATAGGTCATGAAAAAGGTTCTGTTGAATGGGCATTTTCATTCGCAATCTTTTTCCTCGGTATGTCAGCGGCATTCCTTGGAAATGTAGTTGAGAAAGATATTCATAAGTCATCACTTATCGCAACTATTTGTTTTGCATCAGGTATGGCTTTAACAGGATACTTCATTTACTATGGTGGTCAGCATCACGGAAGTACGCTTGCACTTGTAGGAATTTACGTAAGCTACGGATTTATTATGGGTGTAGGTCTTGGTACAGGTTATCTTTCACCTGTTAAGACTCTTATGCTTTGGTTCCAGGACAGAAAAGGTCTTGCTACCGGTCTTGCCGTTGCGGGATTTGGTGCTGCAAAGGCTATCGCAAGTCCAATCATGCAGTCAATGCTTGATAATATGGGTAAGACCGGAATCTACAAGATGTTCTGGATACTCGCAGGTGTTTATTTTGTAATGATGTTTGTTGGTCATTTATTATTAAAGAAGCCTGAAGGCTGGCATGAGCCACAGGGTAAGGATGCTAAGCCAAGCATTATTCAGGTTCTTAAGACTAAGCCAATCGGAAACTATATCGGAATCTGGCTTATGTTCTATATAAATATTACCTGTGGTCTTGCACTTATCTCACAGGAGAAGATGATTGTTAAGTGTATAGGACTTGCAGCTTCGGTAGGTATCATTTCAACAGTTTCTGCTATATTCAACGCAGGCGGACGTCTCGGTTTCTCTGCTTGGGCAGATACAATGAAGGACAGAAACACAATTTATAAGCTTATCTTTATTCTTTCAATAGCATTTACCGGACTTGTAATGGCTACTCAGGGTATCAAGAACGGCGAAGGAAATACATTCCTTGTAATTATCGTACTTGCACTTATCTTTGTTGTAAATGCAGGCTACGGTGGTGGATTCTCAAATGTACCTACACTTCTTTCAGACCACTACGGAATGGGAAGTATCAGTGCAATACATGGTATTACACTTTCAGCTTGGGCATTTGCCGGACTTACCGGAAATCAGGTTGCTACTTATATTGTTAAGCATACAGGTGAGTGGATCGATCATGACGGAACACTTGTTAATCCTGTCGGATATCAGAATGTACTTTACTTCACAATCGCTATGTACATAATAGCATTGGTACTTTGTCTTGTACTTGTAAGACCTACAGAAAAAGCGCTTGAAGCAAAGGCAGCAAAGAAAGCAGCCAAATCAGAATAAACTTCTGTTTACCGCAGTATGGTGTAAGTGGAAATACCTATATATTTCACACATCCAATACTGTTTCGGCAGGAAAGCATATAAAAAGACTGATACACAGCGTGCCATCAATTTGTTAAATCAATAAGTTCAAATCCTTTTAATTCGCACGAAACCGAAAACTCGCTACGCTCAGACATTCTGGTTTCTGAGCGAATTAATTCGGATTTTCACTTTTGATTTTACACAAATTGGGCGAATGCTGTGTATCAGTCTTTTTATATGCTTTTTCTGCCATAAATTATTTAAGTGTGAAATATATAAGTATTTCCACTCACACAGCTCAAAACAGCACAGACTGTGCTGTTTTGAGCTACCGATATGAAGAATTCTGCTGACAGAATCAATAAATTAGATATGACGTAAATAAAACACAGTGGGTAGTTATAACATTTGTCCGATTTGCGTTAAATCAGCAGAGAACCTTCGCATAGGTTTGCTCAGAAACCGAACTGTCTGAGCGTAGCGAGTTTTCGGTTTCGTGCAAACATAAAGAAGGTGAGTACCCTGATTTAGCAAATTGATGATAAGTTATAACTACCCACTGTGTTTTACTTTGCGTCATAAGATTAAAATATAAATCTGTCAGCAGAATTCTTTATATCGGTCATCCTGCGATAAATATAAGTTTGGGTGAAGATGCAAGATTGGCTTGACAATGAGGACGGTCTGATTTAAAATGTGAATTTGAAAATGATTTTTATTTTCAGTTTTGTATATTAAATTAATGTTTTATTCGGTTTGGAGGCTTTGACATGAGTGAGCTTATCTGTAAAGATCTGACGCTCGGATATGAGAACAGTGCTTTAATTGAAAATTTGAACTTTCATGTGAATAAGGGCGATTATCTTTGTATAGTCGGAGAAAACGGTACGGGTAAGTCGACACTTATGAGAACTATTCTTCGTTTGCAAAAGCCGATGTCGGGTACGATTGAGTATGCGGACGGCTTAAAGAGCAATGAAATAGGATATCTTCCTCAGCAGACATTGGTGCAGAGGGATTTTCCGGCTTCGGTAAGAGAAGTCGTTCTTTCGGGATGTCAGGCTAAAATGGGTGCAAGACCTTTTTATTCAAAAGAAGAGAAAGCACTTGCTAAAAAGAATATGGAGAGAATGGGTATAACCGAACTTTCCAAAAGATGTTATCGTGAGCTTTCGGGCGGACAGCAGCAGAGAGTTCTTCTTGCCCGTGCACTTTGTGCTACGGAAAAAATGCTTTTGCTTGACGAACCGGTATCGGGACTTGATCCTAAGGTTACGATTGATATGTATAAATTGATAAAGCAGCTTAATGATGACGGTATATCGATTATTATGATTTCACATGATATTTACAGTGCGGTTAAGTATGCAAGCCATATACTTCATATAGGAAGCGATACATTTTTCGGAACCGTAAAGGAGTATAAGAAAACAAAGCTCGGCAAGCTTTATCTTGATGAAGAGGGAGGTAGTGAAAATGCTTGATACACTTTCCTATTATCTTAATTTTAACTTTGTCAGATATGCCATAATTGTCGGAGTTTTAATTGCTCTTTGTTCATCACTTTTAGGTGTAACTCTTGTGCTTAAACGTTTTTCGTTTATAGGAGACGGACTTTCACATGTGGCATTCGGTGCTATGGCGATAGCTTCTATAGTAAATGCCACGCTGGGCTCCGATTCAACCAGAACCACAAGCCAAAACAGTATGATAATTGTACTGCCTATTACCATAATTTCTGCGGTATTACTTTTGTGGACAGGTCAGAATACGAAGATAAAAGGTGATGCAGCTATCGCAATGATTTCCGTCGGAGCGCTTGCAATCGGATATCTTCTTATGAATATTTTTTCAACATCGACAAATCTTTCGGGAGACGTGTGCAGTACTTTGTTTGGTTCAACTTCGATACTTACTTTAAGAGCTTCGGAGGTTTGGCTTTGTATAGCATTATCGATTGTTGTTGTGGCGGCATTTATTTATTTCTATAACAAAATATTTGCGGTTACCTTTGATGAAAGCTTTGCAAAGGCGGTAGGAACAAAGGCAAATGCATATAATTTTATAATAGCAGTTATAATAGCGGTTATAATAGTACTTGCGATGAACCTCGTCGGTTCCCTTTTGGTAACGGCACTTATTATTTTTCCGGCACTTTCGGCTATGAGAATTTTCAAGAGCTTTTTATCGGTAACTATTTGCTCGGCCGTTTTTTCTGTCGTTTGTGCTTTGCTTGGAATATTTTTGTCGATTATCTACGGAACACCGGTCGGTTCGACGATTGTTGCTGTTGATATGGCAGGATTCTTTATCTTTGCCATAGCCGGCAGAGTAGGAGGCAAATCATGAAAATAAGAAAAAAAATTGTTGTTTTCACAATGTCTGTTTTGATGGTTCTTTCTTTATGCGCTTGTAAGAAGGGTACCAATCCGGGTAAAAGAACAGGTTCGGGAACCGGCGTTCAGGATGTGCTGGATGAAGGTGTAGCTTCCGAAACCGCAACTGAGGAGCAGACAACCACAGAGGAAAAGACTACTGAGAAAACAACCGAGGAAACTACCGAGGCAACAACAGATACCGAAAATGAAGAAACAACAGCGGAAGGCCCGAGAGAAGCAACTGTAGTTCCGCCTGAAATAGATGTAGATCTTACCAAACTTTCAAGTACCATGGTTTATTCGGAAGTTTACAACATGATGGTTGATCCGGAAAGCTACGAAGGAAAAACCATAAAAGCTTACGGTCCGTTTTCCGTATATACGGATGAAACCACCGGAAAAGTGTATTTTGCATGTATAATTCAGGATGCGACGGCATGTTGTTCACAGGGTCTTGAATTTCAGCTTGCGGGAGATTATACTTATCCTGAGGATTATCCAAATGTGGGAGATATGATTACCGTTACGGGAGAGTTTTCAACATACACGGAAGACGGATATTTGTATGTATCATTACTTGATGCAAAACTTGAATAAGAAAGCTAAATAATAAAAAAGCTAAATAATAAAACTGCTACGCGGTGGCAATCCGGGAGAATTAATATGATATTAAAAAAGCAGACAAGAAGAATAATAAATATCTTTATGGCATTTCTTCTTTTGGGCTGCTTTTTTATTTTTTCTGTAAAACCGATTGAAGTTAAAGCCTTTGGAAATCAGAAAATAACTTCCATGGATGACTTTTACATAAAGCTTTCCAACCAGATTTTTGCACATGAGGTTGATGTGAAATATGATATTCCGGATTATGATTTGGTTAAGAAAATCATGGAAATGGATATGTCGGACTATCAATACCATTATGATGAAGAAAAACCCCTTATAAGCGGGTGCTATCTTTCGTATTATATTGATTATTTAAACCTTTATTACAGAAACGGAAGCTTAAGAATTGTAATTCAGTTTAAGTATTCCAAAAGTGATATGGATGAGCATTTTGCAATGATGAAAGACCTTGCGGTTGAGCTAAAACGAGATACGCCTTATGATACGGTTCAAAATGTTCATGATTATCTGATTAAGAAATTTGAGTATGATAAGAAAACCATATATATTCACCATACCGATATAGACGGCTTTAAGGATAATCAAATGGTTTGCAGCGGATACAGTCTTGCGGCTTATTATCTTTTGAATGCGGCGGGAGTTCCGACAAGAGTTGTTACCGGATACGGAGGTAGCGGAGACTCTGATGATAAGAATCATATGTGGAATATTGTTGAGCTTGACGGCGATTGGTATAACATGGATATTACATGGGATGATGTAAATAAGGAAAAACCGACATATACTTATTTCTTAAAAAGCGACAAAGATTTTCCCGATCATAAAAGGCTCGGAAGATATGATAATGATATTATAAAATATTCAATATCCGAAAAATCATATAAACTTCCTGCAAAGCTTAGATTCGGTGAATTTAAATTCTATCTTGCAATGGCTCTTGCGATAGTTATAGGCATGATGCTTATTTCAAAGTTGTTCAGAAAAAAACGCGAGCAAAAAGAATTGGAAACTTATGTAGAATATAAGAATGATGATTATCGGTTTTAAATACGTATAAGTTAAGTTTACCGGAAACGAAGAGACGGCAGGCAATAAAGTAAAAAGGGTGTGCGAGGCACACCCTTTTTTGTCAATAATTTTATCAATAATAATTTAAGGAAAGTTTCTGATTTGTTTTAGAATACAGGTACAACCTGTCCGTTGTAGTTTTCGTTAATAAAATCACGAACCTCATCAGAGTTAAGTGCTTTGATAAGAGCTTTTGTCTCTTCTGAATTTTCGTTTCCTTCTTTAACTACAAGTACATTCTTGTATGTATCGGCTGCAAGTGAATCAGCTGCCTCATATGCAAGTGCATCGTCTGCCGAAAGACCTGCTTCAAGTGCATAGTTACCGTTTACTGCAATGATATCAACGTCGCTTATTGAACGTGCTACCTGAGCTGCTTCAACTTCTTTGATGTCAAGGTTAAGAGGATTTTCCTCGATGTCAAGCTTTGTTGCTGTAAGACCTACGCCGTCCTTGAGCTTGATTAAGCCCTGTGCTTCAAGTAAGAGAAGTGCTCTTGCTTCATTAGTGGTATCATTAGGAACTGCAACGGTCGCACCGTCTTTAAGCTCATCTAAGCTCTTGGTCTTTCCGCCGTAGATAGCGAACGGCTCAAAGTGAATGCTTGCAACAGCAACAAGATGAGTTCCGTTTTCGGCATTGAAATCATCAAGGTAAGGAGTGTGCTGGAAGAAGTTTGCGTAAAGCTCGCCGTCTTCAACTGCTGTGTTTGGAAGTACATAATCATTGTACTCGACTATTTCAAGCTTGTATCCTTCTTTCTCAAGATCGTCCTTTACAACCTCAAGAATCTCCGCATGTGGTGTAGGAGTTGCTCCTATCTTAATAACTTTTGGATCCTTCTTCTTTCCGCAGCCTGTAGTAAGTCCTGCAATAAGTGTAACAACTGTCAATAATGCTAAAATCTTTCTCTTCATAATAAATTCCTTCTTTCTTATTTTAATTTTTTTAAAAAATTTTTTTTAATTATTTGTACGCTTATCAATCTTATTTGCTATAAACATTCCGACTGTCTGGAATATTTGCACTATAATTATTAAAAGTGCAACAGTAATAAGCATAATGTCTGTTTTGTATCTATAGTAACCGTAATTTATGGCTATTGCTCCGAGTCCGCCTCCTCCTACAAATCCCGCCATAGCCGAATAACCGAGTATTGTTGATATGGCTATTGTAAATCCGACCGTTAAGGATGGCTTAGCTTCGGGAAGCAGTACCCTTGTAATAATCTGTATGGGGGAGGCCCCCATTGCTTTTGCGGCTTCTATAACGCCCGGGCTTACTTCCTTAAGTGAGGACTCAACCATTCTTGCCACAAACGGTGCTGCCGCCGCAACAAGCGGAACTATGGTAGCGCTCGAGCCGATGGTTGTTCCGACTATTGCTCTTGTTACCGGAAGCATTGCCACAAGGAGTATAAGGAAAGGGATTGAACGTATCATGTTTATGATTACGCCAAATATAAAATTAACCGGTTTATTCTTAAGAATTCCTCCCGTGTCGGTTACAAAGACAATTATTCCGAGCGGTATGCCGATTATATAGGCTATTATCGTTGAAACAATTGTCATATAAAGGCTTTCTAACAATCCGCCTTTAAGCAGTTCGACTAATGTATCAATCGGCAGTGACATCGGCATTACCTCCTTCCTCGTAATGAATCTGCCTCTTGTCCAAAAAGGCTTTTATCTTTTTAACGGCTTCGTTGTCGGCCGGAAGCTCAATAAGCATTTGCCCATAGGCTTTTCCGCCGATATCTTCGGTGTTGGCACCCAGGATATTGACATAGGCTCCGGATTCAAGCGTAAGCTCGGATATTATCGGCTCCGAAGATGATTGACCGTCGAAGGCAAGTCTTAATATGCCTGCACGTTTGCCGTTCGGTATACGATCCCTTTCCGGAAGTATAAGCTTTCTTGCGGTTTCGGATTTTGGATTAAGGAAGATATCTTTAACCGTTCCGACTTCCTTTATAACTCCCTCACTCATAACGGCAACTCTGTCACATATCTGCTCAACAACTCTCATTTCGTGAGTTATGACCACTATGGTAACCTTGAGTTCTTCATTTATTTTTTTTAGAAGTGCAAGTATCGAGCGTGTTGTTATAGGGTCAAGAGCACTTGTGGCTTCATCACAAAGCAGAACCTCGGGTTTTGTTGCAAGGGCTCTTGCTATCGCAACCCTTTGCTTTTGACCTCCTGAAAGCTGCTCGGGATAGGCCTTTGCCTTATCCTCAAGATCTACAAGCTTAAGTAACTCTTTCGCTCTTTCTTTTGCTTCTTTTTTTGAAACGCCTGATATGATAAGCGGAAATGTAATGTTATCTATACAGGTCTTCTGTGCCAGTAAATTAAATTGTTGGAATATCATTCCGATTTTTCTTCTCTCCTGCCTGAGCTCTTTGGCACTTGCGGCGGTCAGTTCTTTATCGTTTAGAAACACCTTACCTTTTGTCGGTTGCTCAAGCAGGTTGATACATCGAACCAACGTCGATTTGCCTGCGCCGGAAAAACCGATAATTCCAAAAATCTCTCCGGTATTGATTTCAAGACTTACATCATTTACGGCATCTATTTTCTTCTTTCCGCGTGTCTCGAATTCTTTGCTCACATTTTCAAGCTTTATCATCTTTATCACTTCCCCTCTGAACGAATGTGAGTATAACATCATAATTCGGATTTGAAAAATATGTAAAATTAAGAATTGGTTATAGCTTAAAACTATAACATAAGAATTAATCATGGCTTGTACGTATTGGTTTAATTGATTTTTTTGATTAAATTATGTATGATATATAAGGTGAAATGTAACGAAGAAGAATGATTCCTAATTTTAAATCTGATAAGAAAAAATGAAATAAACAATAACAGAGGACGGATTAATGGATAATAAAAAAAGAGAGATTCTTATTAAAATATTATCGGTGTGCATCTCGATAGCTGTTTTGGCAGCCGTAGTGCTTGGCATAGTTATGGTAAGCAGATTTATTTATAACAAAAGCTTCAAAAGTGATAATAAATCAAAGGCTACACCTTCAGATGTGGAAATTGAGGTAACGGAAGACGAAACCGAATATAAGACTACCGTAACAACTACCGAAGAAGAGACTACTGAGGAGAAAACAACCGAAGAGACAACTGAAGAAACAACGGAGGAGACGGAGGAAGACGCGGGCGATGACAAGACGGCGCCTGTTATTCTTGTACTTAACGGTGCACCTCAGATAAAACAATGGGACAGTTTTGATATACATAAATATATAGGCTACGCGGATGATTGGGACAGAACGCCTGATTTTGAGGTTGACGGAGAGGTAGATACTTCAACGATCGGAACCTACCCTCTTAAGATAACCATAACAGATGAGTCGGGCAATGAAACAAAGGCTGATATGAACGTAAAAGTCGTTAGTGAGATTGCACCCGGAAAGACAAGAGATACGATTGATTTTGATGAATTCATAAGGCTTTACAAAAACTCATCGACCGAACTTGGAATTGACGTATCAAGATGGCAGGGTGATATAGACTTTAATAAGGTAAAGGCAGCCGGATGCGAATTTGTTATAATGCGTGTCGGCGGTTACGATGACGGAAGTGTTTATGTGGACAGTCAGTATTATAAGAACCTGAAAAATGCAAAGGCGGCAGGACTA
Source organism: Lachnospiraceae bacterium (assembly GCA_017459135.1). Taxonomy (GTDB): domain Bacteria; phylum Bacillota; class Clostridia; order Lachnospirales; family Lachnospiraceae; genus Coprococcus_C. The sequence continues at coordinate 14,396 of JAFSZR010000048.1, forward strand.
AAAATAGGTATATATTATCATGCCGAAGAAAGAAGTGTTGAAGAAGTTAAGCAAAATGTAGCATGGCTTATGGGAGTGCTTGACGGAGAAAAGCTTGATTATCCCATTGCTTATGACTGGGAGGATTTTGCCAACTTTGAAAGCTATAAGATAAACTTACATGATATTAATGATATTTATCAGACATTTTACGATGAGGTAACCGCAGCCGGATACGATGCAATGCTTTACAGCAGCAAGAATTACCTTATGTGTTTATGGACCAACAAAAATAAAACACCTGTATGGCTTGCACACTATATTGACAGGACGGATTATACCGGCGATTACATAATGTGGCAGAAGGATTGCAAGGGCCGTATAGACGGTATCAGCGGCGATGTGGATTTGAATGTTATGTATCTTGACAGATAATTTCTTATATGAAATAATTGATTATATATAATCTTTGGGGCGTTTTTTGTTCTGTTGGGGGGAAGCAAATGAATAAAAGAAAATCTGTTATTTTAAAACAATTATTAAGACCGATTGTTATAACGATAGTAGTACTTACAATTTTAATAGTAAGTGTAATGGGCGTTATTTCGTATAAAACATATGAATCACGCGTGATATCGGATAGTGAGGCGGAAACCGAACTTATCGCGGAAAATGTGGGAGGTTTTATATCGAGAGCATATACTCTTTCGGAGGAACTGGCAAAAAGTCCTGATATTTTAACTATGGATACGGATATTCAGACTCCGATTCTTGAAGATTGCGTTGCCAGAAATTCTTATTTAGAGCTTCTTTATGTTCAGGATACAACCGGTATGCAGACAGGACGTTCAAGCGGAGAACTTGCGGACAGAAGCGAAAGATGGTGGTTTAAGCAGATGATCACCGACAAGGTTCCTTTTGTATCCCAGTCGTATTATTCGGTAAATACAGGAAGCCCGTGTGCATCCATATTCTTCCCGATGTACGTAGACGGAGAGTTTTCGGGCGTTTTTGCAACTGATATAAAGCTTCAGGCTTTGGTGGATCTTGTTACGGAAAGCTCCGACAGTGAAAAAGATAAAACAGTATTTATAATAGACGGAGAAGGAAACATAGTTGCTCACCCTGATGCAAGCTACATAGAAGAATTATATAATTATGTAGATTATACAAGAACGGTTTCAAAGAAAGACGGTGCCGGAAATGTATTGACAGATGCTGATGGAAATATTGAAGAAGAAAAGATTGATATAAAGGTTTCGGATTCTTTCAGGGAAATGATAGAAGATGTTATGGCCGGAAACGAAGGAAACCGTATGGTAAAGGTAAACGGAAATGAGTATTATGCATCTTATGCACCCGTAGTTTTGGATGGCGAATCGGATACTTGGTCCGTAGTTATTGTCCAAAGAAGAGCTAATCTTATGAAACCGCTTTATTTGGTTTATACTGTAGCGTTGTCTATAGCAGCGGTTATTCTTATAATTGCCATTCTTATGGTTCGTTCGGGAGTAAGGCGCATAACCACACCTCTTGTTGAACTTACCGATATTATAGGAGTTGCTTCGGAAGGTGACTTCTCGGTTAAGGCAAATGTTGCGGATGAACATTCGGAGATAGGAGCTTTAGCCAAGAGCTTTAATTTCATGACGGATAAGATAGCACACGTTTTGGGTGAAACCAAGCGTCTTATCGATGATATGCACGGAAGCTCCGGTAAACTTGCCGATATTTCAAAAGAAAACGATTCCGTCGCACAGGAGATGGATAAAATTTCATATGGCGCTTCGGTACAGTCCGAAGACACGGAACGTGTTGTAAAGCTTACCGAGGATATGAAAAAATATACTAAGCAGCTTCTTTCTATGAGCGATGAATTAAAGAAGCAGGCTGATGAAACGAGAGAGCTTAGTGAAGAAGGATTAAGCAGCTTAAGCGAATTAAAGGGTAAGAGTCAGGCAAGCCTTGATGCGGTTATGGCTTCTTATGATAAGGTAGTAAGCCTGAGTGAATCTTCAAAGAAAATAGGAAAGATTGTAGAAGAGATAAATAATATTTCTTCTCAGACCAGTCTTCTTTCTTTAAACGCTTCCATAGAAGCAGCCCGTGCAGGTGAGGCCGGAAGAGGCTTTGCTGTTGTTGCATCCGAGGTTTCCGAGCTTGCGGCCAATTCGGACAATGCAACCCGGGATATAATCGAGATTGTTGAAGCTTTGCAGGAAGAGATAAGCGGTATAGTTGAATTGATAGATGGAATAAGGGTTACATTTGAGGAACAGCTTTTATCGGTTGAATCCGTTGAAGAGTCCTTTGAAAGATTTAAGAATTCTTCGGAACAGTCAATCTCTGCTGTAAGTGAAGTAGGGAATCTTGTAGGTTCCGCAGGAAGCGTAAATGAAGAAGTACTGTCTTCCATTTCTAACATAAACGAGATATCACGCGAAACAGAGAAAAATGCTAAGGACACTTCTGCAAGGATTTCTAATCAGGTTGTATCTATGCGTGATATAGCAAAAAGAGTTGATAATATGAATAAGGCATCGGATCTTTTGGAAGAGGAAATGTCGAAATTCAAAATATAAAAACTAAAATTTCATTACGAGGTAAGAGTCATGACATTAATGCAGTTAAAATATGCCATTGTTGTAGCGGGTGAAAATTCGCTTAACGATGCTGCAAAGAAATTATTTATTTCTCAGCCGAGTCTTTCGGCAGCTATAAAAACATTGGAAACCGAAATAGGAATAGATATATTTTTAAGATCCAAGGCGGGCATTACTCTTACTCCGGAAGGTGTGGAGTTTATCGGATACGCAAGACAGGTTGTTGAGCAGTATGAACTTTTGGATGCAAAGTATGTAACAAAGGCAGATGCCAAAAAGAAGTTCGGTGTATCCATGCAGCATTACACCTTCGCGGTCAATGCGTTTGTCAAGCTCGTTGAACAGTTCGGAATGGATGAATACGAGTTTGAAGTAAATGAAACCAAGACTTATGAAGTTATAGAAAATGTTAAGAATTATAAGAGCGAATTGGGTATCCTTTATTTAAACGATTTTAACAGCAGTATTCTTACAAGAATATTCGATGAATACGGCTTGGAGTTTCATGAGATGTTTGAGTGTGGAATATATGCTTATATGAGCAAAACCAATCCGCTTGCAAAAAAGAAATCGGTAACGCTTGAAGATTTGGATGAATATCCTTGTCTTGCTTTCCAACAGGGTGATCATAATTCATTTTATTATGCTGAAGAGGTTTTGAGTACATACAGTTATAAACGACTTATACGTGCCAACGACAGGGCAACGCTGCTTAATCTTATGGTTGGACTTAACGGTTACACGCTTTGCTCGGGTATTATCTGTGAGGAATTAAATGGAGATAACTACTGCGCGGTTAAACTTAAAACCGATGAAAAGATGACAATAGGATATATAAAAAGAAAGAATGCTTCGGTAAGCAAAATCGGAAGCATATATCTTGAAGAGCTTATGAAGTATAAAGATAACGTAATGGAATAAATATAGTTTTAGGTATAAACAGTGAGCTAACTTAATATGATAAAAATGTGATTTATATATAGGCTGAATCAGTTATAGATTCAGCCTATAACTGTTTATAAATATTAGCGATAGCCAAACCTATTGACAAAACAAGGAAACAATAATACAATAAATCCATACTAATCATACCAAGTTAGTAGGGATTGGAAATAACGAATAAAAATCATAATAAAGAGTTTTTGAAAGGAGAGAATAATTATGGGTAAAATTGTTGAAAGCGCATTAGAATTAATAGGAGGAACACCGTTACTTAAGTTAAACGGTTATTCAAAGAAACAGGGTGTAACCAATGCAACCATATTGGCAAAGTTAGAGTATCTTAATCCTGCCGGATCTGTAAAAGACAGAATTGCATTGGCTATGATAGAAGAAGCTGAAAGAAACGGACAGTTACAGCCGGGGGCTACAATTATTGAGCCTACCAGCGGTAACACAGGTATAGGCTTAGCAGCGGTTGCGGCTGCAAAGGGGTATAAGGCGGTTCTTACTCTTCCAGATACCATGAGTGTTGAGAGAAGAAACCTGCTTAAGGCATATGGTGCCGAGCTCGTGCTTACAGAAGGAGCAAAGGGTATGAAGGGTGCCATAGCCAAGGCTGAGGAGTTAAAGGAAAGCACTCCGGGAGCTGTTATACTCGGACAGTTTGTCAATCCTGCAAACCCTGCCGTTCATAAGGCTACTACAGGTCCGGAAATCTGGGAGCAGACTGATGGAAAGGTTGATATATTTGTTGCAGGTGTAGGTACAGGCGGAACTATCACAGGTGTAGGTGAATATCTTAAGGAGAAAAATCCGGATGTTAAGGTAGTTGCTGTTGAACCTGCAGGAAGCCCAGTGCTTTCAAAGGGCACACCTGGAGCACACAAGATTCAGGGTATAGGTGCGGGCTTTGTGCCTGAGGTACTTAATACCAAGGTTTATGATGAGGTATTGGCTATTGAAAATGAAGATGCATTTGCTGAAGGTAAGGCTTTTGCAGTAAGTGAAGGTATCCTTGTGGGTATCTCTTCAGGTGCTGCCTTAAAGGCGGCTTCCATTCTTGCGGCAAGACCTGAAAATGCAGGTAAGACTATTGTTGCGCTTCTTCCTGACTCGGGTGACAGATACCTTTCAACACCGCTGTTTTCAAATAACTAAATCAAAACAAACTAAGTATTCAGAGAGCTTTTAAAGAATGCCAGAGGTTAAAAAAACCTCTGGCATTTCCATAAGAAAAATTTCTGTAAAAAAATGGCGCCGTAGCCGCTGGTATGGCATAGGCTTGCAAAACCGAAGTTGGGGGTTCGAATCCGCCCGGTGCCGCTCACATTAAATATAAAAGAGGTGATAGGGTTATATGAGCAATACTTATAAAGATTTACAAAATTCGCATCCGTGCTTCGGAGGACAAAAAAATAATGTCGGAAGAATACATCTTCCTGTCAGCCCGGGGTGTAATATAGCCTGTACCTTTTGTGACAGACAGATAAACGATGTGGAAGAAAGACCGGGAGTAACCTCGAAGGTGCTTTCACCGGAGGAAAGCATAGGGATTCTTGATAAGGCACTTGCGATATGTCCTGAGATAACGGTTGCCGGGATAGCCGGACCGGGAGATACACTTGCTACGGATAAAGCACTTGAGACGTTTAAGCTTGTCAAAGAAAAATTTCCGAAGCTGATTAAGTGTATGAGCACAAACGGTTTGCTTTTATATGAAAAGGCTGATGAAATTCTTTCTGTAGGGATTGACTCCCTTACGGTTACGGTAAATGCAGTCGATCCGAATATAGAAGCCAAGCTTAATAAATACATAATATATCACGGTGAAAAAATTGAAGGAGTAAAAGCCGCCGAGATACTTATTGAAAATCAGCTGAAGGGTATTAAAAAACTTGCTGACTCGGGTATGACGATAAAGATTAATACGGTGCTTGTTCCGGATATAAACGGTAATCACATAGAAGAGATTGCAAGAACGGTAGCCGAAGCAGGTGCAAGCATATATAACATAATACCGCTTATACCACAGGCAGAGCTCAAAAACGAAAGAGCACCTGTATGTAAGGAAATTGATGAGGCAAGAACAAAGGCTTCACAATATATAGATGTCTTCAGACACTGTCAGCATTGCCGAGCCGACGCGGTCGGAGTACCGGGAAAATCCGAGTACGGTGACCGGATATATCAAAGAAGACTGAATGTGAAGGAAACATTTTCACATGGATAACTACAAATATTTTATAGCGGTTGCATCCACGGACGGGATAGTTGTAAACAGCCATTTCGGCAAGGCCGGTACATTTCATATATTCGGTATAACAAAAGATAATGATTTTGTTCATACGGAAATAAGAAAGCTTACACCTGTCTGTGAAGGCGGAGATCATGATGACGTGAAACTGCAGGAAAATGCAAAAAGCTTGAGCGACTGTAAATATGTTTTGGTAAGCAGAATCGGTCCGAGAGCTGCGAACGTGCTTGCCGATGAAGGTATTACGGCGATGGAAATACCGAACATCATAGAGGAAGCATTAAAAAAGATTATTTCATATGACGAGGTTCAAAACCTCTTTAATTAAATGAGATAAATAATAAAAACCAAAATTAGAATATGGAAAGGATATAAGAAAAATGGGAGAAATCAGACAGATAGCAATTTACGGAAAAGGTGGAATCGGTAAATCGACCACAACACAGAATTTAACGGCAGGATTAATTGAGCATGGAAAAAAGGTAATGGTAGTCGGTTGTGATCCTAAGGCAGATTCAACAAGACTTCTTCTCGGAGGACTTGCTCAAAAGACTGTTCTTGATACGATTCGTGACGAGGGCGAGGATATTGAACTTGACAGAATTATGCGCGAGGGCTTTGGAGGAACAAGATGTGTTGAGTCGGGCGGACCTGAACCGGGTGTAGGATGTGCTGGTCGAGGAATCATTACTTCGATTAATATGCTTGAAAACTTAGGTGCATATACGGATGATTTGGATTATGTATTTTACGATGTACTTGGTGATGTTGTCTGCGGTGGTTTTGCAATGCCTATAAGAGAGGGCAAGGCAAAAGAAATATACATAGTTGCGAGTGGAGAAATGATGGCTCTTTATGCTGCAAACAACATTGCAAAAGGTATAAAGAGATATGCAAGAACAGGAGGAGTAAGACTCGGAGGTATTATTTGTAACAGCCGCAACGTTGACAGAGAGCTTGATCTTCTCCGTGCATTTGCTAAAGAACTCGGAACCCAGCTTCTTTACTTTGTACCGAGAGACAACATAGTTCAAAGAGCGGAGATTAACAAAAAGACGGTTATAGAGTACAAGCCGGATTCGGCGCAGGCTCAGGAATATCGTAATCTTGCGGAAGCGGTAATTAACAATACTAATTTTGCAATTCCTACTCCGATGACTCAGGAGAGACTTGAAGAGATATTGTTTGAGTTTGGTCTTATGGAAGACGATTATCAGATTTAATTAATGTATTTAAGGAGGAAGAAAAATGGCAAAGGTTTATGAATCAATTACGGAACTTGTAGGAAGGACACCACTTCTTGAGATTAAAAATTATGAGAAGCTTCACAATCTTGAAGCAAAGGTTTTGGTAAAGCTTGAGTATTACAATCCAAATCAGAGCGTAAAGGACAGGATTGCGCTTGCTATGGTGGAGGATGCCGAAAAAAGAGGAGACTTAAAACCCGGTTATACGATTATTGAGACCACAAGCGGAAATACAGGTATCGGACTTGCAGCCATTGCGGCAGCAAAGGGATATAAGTTCAGGGTTTATGTTCAGGACAATGTAAGTCAGGAGAGATTCCAGGTACTTAAGGCTTTCGGTGCAGAGGTTTATAAGCTGAGCGATGAACCAGTAATATTGGATGTACTTCAGGAGACCGGCGGAGATTTTGTGGCTGCGGTAAAAAAGTTCCGTGAGGAAATAGTATCGAAGCTGGATAATGTATATTTTGCGGATCAGATTTCAAATCTTTCAAATCCCGGGTCACATGAGAAAACAACCGGTCCTGAGATTTGGGAAGATACTGATGGCAAGGTAGATATTCTTGTTGCAAATGTAGGAACAGGCGGAACCGTTTCGGGTACCGGAAGATTTTTGAAATCCCAAAATCCTGACATTAAGGTTGTGGCGATTCAGCCGGGACCTAACTCTCTTCCGAGCGAAACAAATCCTACACCTGAAGAGATAACGGGTGTTCATCCTTTTACCGGAATTCCGGAAGAAAGAATTCCTGCGACCATGGATGTAAATATTTATGATGAAAAATTTGAGGTTGAAACCGTTGAGGCATATACCGCAGCAAGAGAGGTGGCAAAGTCTGACGGAATACTTATAGGTACTTCTTCGGGTGCGGCTATATATGCGGCAACTCAGATAGCAAAGAGACCGGAAAACAAAGGAAAAACAATAGTTGCAATACTTCCCGATACCGGTCTTAGATATTTATCAACTAACCTTTTTAATGTTTAATGGGAGGCAGAAAAATGGCACTTAATTTAGATAGCTCCAATGTCGGAACCAGAGAAAACAGAATAGGTTCCATTACGGGATATATAGGAAGCTTAAGTGATCTTGCAAAGCAGAGTCAGTGTGGAACGCTCAAAGGCTGCTCGAGATGTTTCTCACAATCAAGTACATGTCTTTCTTCTTGTGCTTTGGGACAGCTTTCAGCAATTCGTGATATAGCTATTATTCATCATGGTCCTGCGGGATGTTCGGTTGCAAGCGCGGGAACTTATTACCTCGATAAGGTAATGGCTAAGAAAAGAGGCGTAACCAACAATACGGTTTATGTCGGAACCGATATGAACGAAAATGATACGATATTCGGTTCGGCCGAAAGTTTAAGAGAGATTATTATTGAGGTAAACAGAAGATATTCGCCTAAGGCTATATTTGTTACAAGCTCATGTGCAACCGGAATAATCGGTGAGGATATAGACAGCGTTGTTGATGATGTAAGAAATGAAATTGATGTGCCTATAACCGCCGTTCATTGTGAGGGCTTTAAATCACGTATTTGGGCTACGGGCTTTGATATTTCGGATCATGCGGTATTAAGCTCAATAGTTAAACCGCCTGAGAAAAAGAGAAATACAATTAATTTCAAAAACTTCTATGAAAGTGCAAGACCTGAGATTATAGAAATATTTAAAAAACTTGATTTGGAACCTATATTCCTTTATTGCAATTCGACCGTAGAGGAATTAAGTCACATTTCGGAGTCACTTGCTACCACATGTATTTGCGGTACGCTCGGAAACTATCTCGGAAACGGACTTGAGGAAAAATACGGAGTTCCGTATATAAGGACCATAAATCCGCTCGGTGTTGCCGGTTTTGAAACCTGGTTAAGAGAAATAGGAAGAGTTACCGAACGTTCCGAGGCTGTTGAGAAATATATTGAAGAGCAAAGAGCCATATATATACCTCAGATAGAAGCGATAAAGGAAAAGCTTAAGGGATTAAGAGCAGTGCTTGGTATGGGACCGGGTTATACATTTGAGGTTTCGAGAGTGCTGAACGAGCTTGGCGTAGAGGTCGTATGGGCACTTGCATGGCATTATGACAAGAAGTATGAAAACGGCGATGTTCCGCCTTCAATGGAATATCTTCTTGAAAATGATGTTGATTTTGAGGCGAGCGTTGCCGATCAGCAGAATTATGAGGTTATGAATATCTTACATAAGTATCAGCCGGATTTATATCTTTCAAGACATCCGGGCTCAACCGTTTGGGCAATCAAAAACGGTACACCTGCAGTATATGTTGCGGATGAATATATGATATTCGGATACAAGCATACACTTGAATTTGCTCAGGCTATTCTTGACAGTATAAACAACCGAAGCTTTGAGACAAATCTTGCAAGAAGAGTTAAGCTTCCGTATACGGATTGGTGGTATGAACAAAATGTAGACAAATTCTTAGAGGAGGCAGGTAAATAATGGCAAAGTTATTAGATAAGCAAAGATATAAATGTGCACTCGGTGCCATGCAGACGGTTCAGGCCATAGACAGAGCCATACCTATACTCCATTCCGGACCGGGTTGCGCGCAAAAGCTTTCTGATTCAATCGGAAGCTCGGGATACTTTTCACCTAACATTTTTCCTTGTACAAGTATTAACGAAAAGGATGTTGTATTCGGTGGAGTAAAGAAGCTTGATACTACCATTGAGAATGCATTGAAGGTAATAGATGCGGATTTCTTTGTAGTGCTTTCAGGTTGTATACCTGAGATAGTGGGTGATGATACCGGTGATGTGGTCGGCCGCTATCAGGATGAAGGAAAGCCTATTGTTTATGCATCTACAGCCGGTTTTAAGGGAAATAACTATAAGGGTCACGAGCAGGTCATAGATGCAATCGTTGAACAGTATCTTGAAAAATCTGACGAGAAGGAAGAAGGACTTGTTAATATTTGGGCAGACGTACCTTACCAGGATTTGTTCTGGCTCGGAAATATAAGAGAGCTTGAAAAACTTCTAAGAGAAATTGGCCTTAAACCAAATGCAATATTCGGCTATAAGAACGGAATTGAAAATATAAAGAAAATACCGAAGGCACAGTTTAACCTTTTGGTTTCACCTTGGGTTTCACTTACCAACGTTAAAAAGATGGAAAGAAAATTCGGTACACCGTATCTTCATTATCCGACACTTCCGATAGGTGCATATGAAACAAGCAAGTTCTTGAGAACAGTAGGTGAATTTGCCGGTGTTGATAAAGAAAAGGTAGAAGCTGTTATAAACGAACACGAGAACTACTATTACTATCTCATAGAAAGATATGCGGATATGTTCCTTGAAACAAGAGTAATGGCAAAGCAGTTTTCGGTTGTTGCCGATGCACAGTATGCACTCGGAATAACGAAATTCCTTGTAAATGATTTGGGACTGTTTCCGGCTAAGCAGTTTGTGTCTGATGATACACCGAAGCAGTACAGGGAGAAGATTGCAGAAGAATTTAAAAATCTGAATTACGGTATAGAAGCCGAGGTAAGTTTTGAAAACGATGGATATAAGATTCATAATGAGATAAGAGAGCATGATTATCATGGATATCCGCTCATACTCGGAAGTTACTATGAGAAAGAGGTAACAAATGAGCTTTCGGGACATTATCTTAACATATCCTGGCCGGTTCAGGATAAGGTTGTGCTGGATGATTTCTATGTAGGTTATACAGGTGGTATAAGACTTATAGAAGATATTTATTCTGTCGCAGTACAGAGATGGAACTAATGATTTAAGAGAAAGGTATCAAAATATGAGTTATAAAATAGCCGTTGCTTCATCGGATGAAATAAATATAGATGAAACCTTCGGTCAGGCAAATCGCTTTATAATCTATGAAGCCAAAGGAAAAAACTATAATAAGCTTGAAATAAGGGACGTCGTTGACAAAGCCTCACAGGAGGGTGATTCTTTTGAGGTTGAAATAAAGACAGGCTGCGAAAAAAAAGAATCCGGCTGCGGCATTAAGGAGGGCTGTGGTTCGGGCGGAGGCTGCGGAGGAGCTGTACCCGCAAAGCTTAAGTATTTATATGACTGTCGTGCCGTTGTTTGTAAAAAAATAGGAACTCAGGTTCAAAAGCAGCTTGAGAAAAAAGCAATTTCATATTTTGATGTAACCTGTACCGTTAAGGAGGCGCTGGATAAAATCACGTTTTATTATAACAGGATAGATAATCATATTTCTCTCAGAGATAAATCATAGTAAATATAGAAAAATACTATGAAATAACTTATAATGAAATAAGAATATATCGGGGAGGGAAATATATGAGAATCGGTACAAAAGGAAGATACGCAATCAAACTAATGATTGATCTTGCTGTTTATAATAACGGTGAACCCATAAAAATTAAAGATATTGCAGGACGACAGGAAATATCCGAAAAATATCTCGAGCAGATTGTTGCGGTACTGAACAAAAGCGGCTTCGTAAAAAGTATTCGGGGCGCCAGGGGAGGATATCTTCTCAGTAAAAGACCTGAAGAATATACCGTTGGAGAAATATTGACGGCTATTGAAGGAAATTTATCGCCTGTTGAAGATGTGGATAATGACGAAACTCCTGCGGGGATCGTAAGTAAAAAGGTTTGGGACAGGCTTGAAACGGCTATCAATGATGTCCTTTACGGTATTACTTTGGCAGATCTTTTGGAATGGTATAACGATTTAACCATCGATTATTGTATTTAGAAAAGATAATTGTGAAGCTGATCGGCTTCACAATTATTTATATTAGGATTCGGAAAGGAATTTATATATGGCAGAAAAAAAATATTCGGGAGTAAGGGAAAGCAGGCCCGGACGAGTAAACGATCTGGGTGACAGCAGTAAAAAAATAGAAGAGGATTTTAAAAAAGGTTGTCTTAAGCGTGCCGACAGAAGCTTTTCACAGGGCTTACAATGTCAGCAGATAAACAGCATGGCAGCTCTTATGTCGCTCGAAGACGCTGTTTTTGTGTCGCATTCACCTCAGGGCTGTTTAGGATGTACGATTATGGCTGTTGATATGTACAGAGTAGGTCAGATTCACAGAGGAATAAAGAATGTAAAAAATCCAAGAATAATCGTAACAAATCTGGATCAGAAAAGTGTTGTTTTCGGTGGAGAAAACAAACTTAAGGAATCCGTAAAAAAAGCAGTGGAAAGATATAATCCAAAAGTTATATTTGTATATGCTTCCTGCGCCTCGGGTATAATCGGCGATGATATAGATGCCATTGCGGCCGATTTGCAGAAGGAATATGAGAGTGCAATCATTGTGCCAATTCACTGCGAGGGCTTTAAATCAAAGATATGTGCATCCGGATTTGATGCGGCATTTCTTTCGATTAATAAGTATATTTTAAAAGGAGAAAAACAGCCAAAGCAAAAAGGACTTGTTAATTTATTTGCACCTACAACGGTAAGTTATGCCGATCAGCTTGAGATGGAAAGAATGCTCAAGCTTATCGGAGCAAAGGTTAATTACATTCCTTTTTACAGTTCGCTTGAAAAGATAAAGCAAATACCTGCGGCTGAGGCATCGACTTCGATATGTAAGGTATTTGCGGATGAATTTATGAAAACTTTATGGGAGGATTATGAAATCCCATATTCACATACGGTTATGCCTATCGGTATCAGAAATACAGATAAATGGTACAGAGGAATAGCAAAGGTACTCGGTAAGGAAAAAGAGGTTGAGGAGATAATAGCAAAAGAACATGAGAGAATTGAGCCGCTTGTTAAAAAGATTAAAGACAGACTTGAAGGAAAGAGAGTTTTTATCTGCGGTGGAACCGGACGTTCCTTTGCCGCAGCTGCGCTTATCGATGATTTCGGTATGAAACTCGTAGGTCTTGAAACACCGACCTATGATGATGATGCTCAGGTGGATATAGAGTATTTAAATGAAATACATAAGGACTTTGTTGTTGATATTGCAAATATGCAGCCTTTTGAACAGGTAAACCTTATCAACAAACTTAAACCGGATGCATTTATCGGTGTTCCTGAGTGGACCGCAAAATTCGGTATTCCGACAACCCATGTACTTGACGGTAAACGTCCTACCATGGGATATGACGGGCTTTTGTATCTTGGAAACAAGATTGCAGATCAGCTTGAAAATCCGGGCTTTAACAAGAAACTGTCAAAGCATGTCAAACTGCCTTACAAGGACAGCTGGTATGAAGAAGACGCATTCAAATATATTGTATAGGGAGGGAATAAGTTTATGTCACAAATATTGGAAAACCCACGTGGCGGCTGCGTACTTGCAGGCGTAAACTCTGTTCTTTGCGCTATAGATAAGGTGTGCCCGATTTATCATTCGGGTCCCGGATGTTGTATGCAGACAACTGCAGCCGAGCAGGGACAATCAGGTCATAAATCAGGTTGCTTTGTTACAGGCGTGTCACTTCCGTCAAGCAATATGCTTGAAAAGGAGGTTGTGTTCGGTGGACTTGATAAGTTAAGAACCACCATTCAGGGCGCGGTCGATATCATAGATGCAGATGCTTATTTTGTACTTACCGGATGTACGGCAGGTATAATAGGTGATGATATAGCAAGTGTAACGGATGAGTTCCAAGCAAAGGGTGTAAAGGTTTATCCTGTAGATACTCCGGGCTTTGCCGGAGACAGCAACCTTGGTTATGAAATTGTCTGGAATACAATGATAGATCAGGTTATAGAAAAAGATGTACCTAAGGATGATAAGCTTGTTAATATTTTCGGTATAGTTCCTTATCATGATCCTTTTTGGAGCGGAAGTCTTGAGGAGATTGACAGAATTCTCTCAAAACTTGGACTTAAGGTGAATACATTTTTTACAAAACATCAGAACATAGATGTTATTCGTAAATGTTCCGGAGCGGCACTTAATATAA
>JAFSZR010000049.1 GCA_017459135.1 Lachnospiraceae bacterium
GTTATGCGGAAGGATTGAAGGATAATCTTTTTGATGATAAGGAAAATATGGAATTTTATTCCGATGTAATCATTGACGAATCAAAGAAAATGAATCAAATGGTTCAAAAACTGATTACATTAAATGAGATAGAATTCGGTAACTTTAATATAAAAATCGAAAGATTTGATATAGTAGGACTTATAAGAGGTGTCCTTGATTCCACAAAAATATTGACGACCGATTTAAATGTCAAAATCGAATTCGAAGAAGAAGGTCCGGTTTGTGTCTGGGCAGACGAGTTTTTGATAGAGGAGGCATTTACCAATTATCTTACAAACGCTCTGCATTATGTAGCGGAAAACGGTGTTGTTAAGATATATTTTGAGCGTAAGGAAAATATAATCAGAGTATGTGTCTATAATCAGGGTAATCCAATTGCAGACGAAGATATAGACAAATTATTTATCAAGTTTTATAAGTCGGATAAGGCAAGAAGCAGGGAATACGGCGGTAACGGAATAGGCTTATCCATAGTTGCGGCAACCATGCAGGCACACGGAAAAGCTTATGGTGTATACAATACTCCCGACGGAGTTGTATTTTATTTTGATTTAGATACTAATATGCCTTGCTGATATTGAAAAAAAGTGTTAAAATATTAGAGGTTGTACATTATATTATGTGCGGAGGAATATAATGAAAAAAATAATAGCGATAGGGTGTATTCTTTTGTTGATGCTAAGCTCGACCGGTTGTACAAAAACAATTGAGCTTACGGACGAAGAAAGATATCTTGTTGCGGAATATGCTGCAGAGCTTTTGCTTAAGTATGACAGGAATTATAAATCCAAGTATTATTCCGAAGATAGAGATGTAACTACTGAGGCTGTAATAACCGAGGAGATTACAACCGAAGAGATTACAACCGAGCAGGTGACCGAAACGAATACGGAGGCATCTGCCGAGGAAGTAACCACTTCGGCCGAGCCGGATAATACTGAAAGTACCGATGTTGATTTATCCGGAAAAACCGCGGATAAAAGCTTTGATATAGCAGCATTTGCCGGAGTGAACGAGGTATCCGTTAAATACTCATATTACATGATAGCGGAAGAATACCCGTCAACCGATCATGACGGTGTGGCGATTACCATAGAAGCTCCGACGGGATACAAGCTTTTGGTTTTAAAATTCAATATGGAGAACAAAACCGGTGAGGATCAATATGTTGATTTATATGACAAAGACCTGGAGTACAACATAATAATTAACGACAGTAAATCGGCAAAACAGATGCTTACGATTTTGATAGATGATTTATATACCTATCAGGGAACTGTTCAGGGGAATATGTTTGAGGAGGTAGTGCTTTTGTTCCAGGTATCCGATTCGGTAGCCGAAGAGATACAAAAGGACAGTTTAAAGCTTAAAGTTACGGATAGCAACAGCAACAGTACTATTATAACATTAGATTAATATAATGCAGGGAGGTTAGCGTATGGATACTAATATTTTATTGGAAAGCGGAACAAACGAACTTGAGGTTTTGGAATTTGTTATCAGGGGAAATCATTATGGAATCAATGTAGAGAAGGTACGAGAGATTCTTACATATCAGGAAGTAACACCTATTCCTAATTCGCATCCTTGCATTGAAGGTATATTTATGCCGAGAGAGGATATCATTACCGTAATTGATTTGTTCGGAGCTCTTGGATTTGATAATGACGATAAGAGAAATAATTTCTTTATAGTAACCAATTTTAACAATCTTAACATTGCATTTGATGTTGAGGCGGTTCTTGGAATAAACAGAGTATCATGGTCTGACGTTGTTAAGCCGGATGCTTCGGTAAGCGGACCGGGTACAGGTGTTGCAACCGGTATCATCAAAAAAGAAAAGAATCTTCTTATTATTCTTGACTTTGAGAGAATCGTTGAGGAGATTTGTCCTGAGACAAGTCTTAAGGTTTCACAGATTGAAGCTTTCAGTGAAAGAGAAAGAAATGAGATACCTATACTTATCGTTGAAGATTCACTTATGCTTTGCCAGCTTATTAAGGATTCGCTTTCAATGGCGGGATATACAAAGCTTACCGTTAAGAATAACGGTGAAGAGGCTTGGGATTTCCTTAAGGAGCTTAAGAAGAACAACGGTGTTGATTATGGAGTAAAATGTGTTATAACCGATATAGAAATGCCGCAGATGGACGGACATCATCTTATCAAGCTTATAAGAGAAACAGAAGGTTTGAAACATCTTCCTATAGTAATCTTCTCATCACTTATTAATAACGATATGAAGAGAAAGGGAGAGCTGCTCGGAGCAAATGAGCAAATAAGTAAGCCGGAGATCGGAACTCTTGTAAGTGTACTTGACAGACTTGTAGGAAGCAGCGTATACGGCGATAAATAATATTAGATTATATGTATCGGGGGCGTTATAAAAAACGTCCCCATAATATATTATACAGGATGATTAAGGAGCTGATAATTATGGTTTTAAATGAATTCGGAAAGACAAAAGAAGATATTAAGGATATGTATAATACATATTTCTATGAGACTTTTAAGAGGCTTGATTTTATAGCAGAGAAAGGACACGATACATATCTGGTTGACGAAAACGGCAGGGAATATCTTGATTTTATGGCCGGTATAGCAGTTAACAGTGCGGGACATTGCAATCCTAAGGTCGTTGAGGCAATTAAAGAACAGTGTGAGACATTGATTCATGCTTCAAATTATTGCTATACTATACCTCAGGGCATGCTTGCGGAGCTTATTTGCAAAAGTATAGGCATGGAGAAGATTTATTTCCAAAATTCAGGTGCTGAAGCAAATGAAGTTATGATGAAGCTTGCAAGAAAATACGGTAAAGATAATTACGGTCCTAACCGTTATAAGATAGTTACGGCATTAAACAGTTTTCACGGAAGAACACTTGCAACACTTGCAGCTACCGGACAGCCGGGATCGGCAATACAGCATAATTATGATCCGTTTATACCGGGAATAACTTATGCCGAGTTTAATAACCTTAAAGCTTTTGAAGAAGCCTGTGATGAAGATACTATTGCCGTTATGGTTGAGCCTGTTCAGGGTGAAGGCGGAGTAATTCCTGCTACCAAAGAGTTCTTACAGGGCTTGAGAAAACTTTGTGATGAAAGAGATATGCTTCTTTTGTTTGATGAAGTTCAAACAGGTTGGGGAAGAACAGGAAGCCTTATGGCATTTATGGGCTATGACGTAAAGCCTGATTGTGTAAGTATGGCAAAGGCAATGGGCGGTGGTATGCCGATAGGTGCTATGTGTACGAGTGAAAAGCTTGCACTTACCTTCGGACCGGGAGCTCATGGAAGTACTTATGCGGGCAATCCTGTATGTTGTGCAGCTTCTTATGCACAGATAAAGGAGATTGTTGATAATAATCTTTCCGATAATTCGGAGAAGATGGGAGAATATTTTAGAGGAATTCTTGCAAATCTCCCTCACGTAAAAGAGGTAAGAGGAAGAGGACTTATGATAGGTGTTGAGTTTGATAAGGATATAGCAACAGATGTAAAATACAATGCCTGTGATGAGGGTCTTTTATTAACGGCGGTAAGGCCGGCAGTTATTCGTCTTGTTCCGCCGCTTAACGTAACAAAGGAAGAATGTGACAAGGCCTTTGATATTCTTAAAAAAGTTGTTGAAGAACTTGTATAAAAGGTGCCCATTTAAGGTAAATTATTATTTATATGGTTTATTTACAAAGATTATTAAAAAATGTATGAGGTGTAATTATTATGGAAAGACAGAATGCGTGGAAGACATATGACGATAATGCTTTAAAGGAGCTTGATAAGCTTTGTGACGGATACAGAGACTTTTTAAGTAACGGAAAAACAGAAAGAGAATGTGTAAAGCAGATTATTAAATCTGCAGAGGAGTGCGGTTATAAAAGCCTTGCCGATTACATCAAAGATGGTAAAACCGTTAAGGCGGGTGACAGGATTTACAGTATTTGTATGAATAAAACCGTAGCATTGTTTAATATCGGTGATAAAGATATAGAACAGGGAATTAATATCCTTGGTGCGCATATTGATTCGCCTCGTATGGATATAAAGCAGAATCCTTTGTATGAAAAAGGAGATTTTGCTTATCTTGATACTCATTATTACGGTGGAATCAAGAAATATCAATGGGTAACGCTTCCTCTTGCGATACACGGAGTAGTCGTAAAAAAGAGTGGAGAGATTATTGATATTTCAATAGGAGAAAATGAAAACGATCCCGTATTCTGTGTAACGGATCTTCTTATACATCTTGCCGGTGAGCAGATGGAAAAGAAAGCCAATAAGGTAATTGAGGGTGAAAACCTTGATGTATTATTCGGAAGCATACCTTTAAAGGATGAAGAAAAAGATACTTTCAAGAAAAATGTTATTAATATAATAAAAGAAAACTACGGTATGGATGAAGAGGATTTCATATCGGCTGAACTTGAGGTTGTTCCTGCCGGAAAAGCCAGAGAAGCGGGAATTGACAGAAGTATGATTATGTCATACGGTCAGGATGACAGAGTATGTGCTTATACCTCAATGATTGCTATGCTTGAGACGGAAAAAACAGGTAAAACAACTTGCTGTCTTTTGACCGATAAGGAAGAAATAGGCAGTGTAGGTGCAACCGGTATGCGTTCAAAGTTCTTTGAAAATACTCTTGCCGAGATTTTGAATCTCATGGGAGATTACAGTGATATTAAGTTAAGAAGATGTCTTGCGGCATCAAGAATGTTATCTTCCGATGTAAATGCGGGCTATGATCCTTTATATGACAGCGCATTTGATAAGAATAACGCATCATATCTCGGAAGGGGAGTGGTATTTTGCAAATTTACCGGTTCAAGAGGTAAGTCCGGCTCAAATGATGCAAATGCAGAATATCTGGCAGATATAAGACGCATTATGGATGATAATAAAGTTAACTTCCAAACTGCCGAGCTAGGCAAGGTAGACATAGGAGGCGGCGGAACGATAGCATATATTCTTTCGCTTTACGGAATGGAAGTTATAGATTGCGGTGTTGCTGTTCTTAATATGCATGCACCTTGGGAAGTAACGTCAAAAGCCGATATTTACGAAGCATATAAGTGTTATAAGGCATTTTTAAAGGATGCCTAATATGTTTTTGGGTGAAAACCGAAGATTGATTTTTTAAGATGGAAAGATTGATGAGATTTACCAATAAGCAAATTAAGAGAAAAATTCAGGCATTCCTTTTGGTATGCCTTTTTCTCGTGTCAATAATTAATAATTACAATGATGCGTTGGCTAAAGATACTTATTTGTCATCCTTTACACAGACAATTTATAATCAAAGCAATGGCATAGGAAATAATGAGGTAAACTGCCTTTTGCAATCATCTTCGGGATATATATGGATAGGAACGGATGGCGGTTTATATAGATACAACGGTTCCGGTTTTGTAGCCATTAATTTGTGGAATACCGACAGCGCAGATGTATATTCAATTAATTGTCTTATGCAGGATACTCAGGGAAGAGTCTGGATAGGTACGGGAAACTACGGACTTTTTTATTTAAAGGACGGAGAGTATAAGCATCTTGAAAATGAATATTATGAAGGAATAAAGACAATAAATGACATATGTGAAACCGAAGACGGACGTATATTGGTTTCAACGCCAAAGGGAATATATGAAATATCCGATGCTTCCGACGGAAGTGCTTCCATGTCCATGCTTTTTGAAGACACACTTTCGGGAACGGAATTCGGACATATGGCGGTTTTGAATAATACGGTTTATGTTATTTCCGGTAACAATGAAATTTATGTCTTTGAAGACTTTGAAACATATGAAGTGGTTAATACGCAGGAGATGACCGGTGGTGATGATTTAAGATGTCTTAAAACGATAAACGAAAGGTTATATGTTGGAACTTCCGGCAGAAATATCATAGTTATGCGTGATAAGGATAACTATGGTTTGATTGAAACGGAATTATACGGTATTAACAGCGTTTTAAAGGATAATAACGGATATATCTGGGTATGTGCAGATAACGGAGTAGGTTTCTTTAACAAAGGAAATGTATTTAACAAACTTACAGAATGTGAAATAGACAGCTATCTTTCGGATATAATCGAAGACTATGAGGGAAATCTTTGGATAGCATCTACAAGAATGGGTGTTGTAATGTTGTCCGAAAGTAAATTTACGGATTACAATATGTATACCGGAATGTCCGAAACAATGGTTAACTCGGTATTTGTCTATAAGAATAATCAATATATCTGTACCGATGACGGACTTATTGTTTACAATAACTCCGGAGAAAGAATTACAAACGAATTGACTGAGGCATTGGACGGAATAAGTGTCAGAAATATTATGGCGGATTCCGAAGGTAATCTTTGGATAAGTACATACAGAAAATACGGATTGATTAAGTATGTTTTCGGTAAGGATAAGGCTGAAGGCAATATTAAAAGTATTACAAGAGCAGCAGGACTTCCGAGTAATTCGGTTAATACTTGCATAGAACTTGATAACGGAAATATTGCGGTTGCAACAAACGAGGGACTTGCCATAGTAGATAAGGAAGGTCTTATTTTACATACTTTTTTGCAAAAAGACGGACTCGCTCAGGATAATGTGCTTTGTATATATCAGGACAGCAGAGGCTTTGTTTATGCCGGTACGGATGGCGGAGTATTATATGTCCTGCCGAGAAATATAAGTGAAGTAACGGAAAAGTACAATGCGGATTCGGGTCTTAATGCAGGTATGATTACTTCTATAGAAGAAGGCGAAAAGGGATTATGGATTGGAACAGATAACGGTCTCGGTTTTTATAATGATACCTACCGTTCGATTTCCAATATTGAATATTCAAATAATATTTATGATATTATTTCCGATGAGGACTTTATTTGGATTATAAGTTCTATGGGAGTTTTAAGAACCACGGAAGACGAATTGCTCGGTTCAAACGGAATTTCATCAAGATACCTGGATGCCGACGACGGATTAAATAAGACCATAAATGCATACAGTAATTCATTTATGGATAATAACGGAATTCTTTATGTCTGCTGTAATACCGGTATTTGTTCTTTGGATACAAAAAATATATCATATAATCAGATAGCACCTAAAATACGTGTTACTGCGGTAGACGTGGATGGAAAAAGATACGAATTTGATGATTTGGCCAACGGACTTAAAGTCGGAAGTGATGTTTCCAAAATAACCATAGATTTTGCAGTCTTCAGTTATTTAAACCGAGGAGACATCGAGGTTGAATACAGACTTGAAGGCTTTGATAGCGAACCTATAAGGATATCGGGAAGAGATACCATGCAGGCGGTATATACCAACCTTTCCGGCGGTACTTATAAATTCCATATCAATGCATATAACGGTGACGGAACACCTTGCGAAAATGAAATATCATTTATCATTGTTAAGGAAAAAAGCTTTATGGAAAAGCCGGTTTCCAAAATATTCCTTGCGGTTGCCCTTATTTCGATAGCGGCTCTTCTTACCATCGGAATCCTTAGAATGAGGAACAGTATTAAGAGCAAAAATAAGGCTTTGGAAGAATTGTCGAAGGAACATGAAGAGGTAATTAAATCAAGTACCGCAAAGAACGATTATCTTGCAAATATGAGTAATGAGATAAAGATTCCGGTAAATGCCATGATCTCCAAAGCGGATGAGCTTATTAAGCTTATGGATAAGGATGATACCTACAGAGGAAATGTTCAGGATATATATGATATAGGTAACGGTATACTCGGAAAAGTTGATGATATTATTCTTCTTGCAAAGATAGAAGCCGGAAGACTTGAGAAAACAGACGAGCCGTATCTTGTTTCATCAATTGTATTTAATCTTTCCGAATACGCAAAAGAACATATTGATTCGGAAAATATAAGGCTGTTTGTGGAAATAGGTGATAATATCTCCGATAATCTCATAGGCGATAAAGACAAAATTGAGAGTATATTAAAGATATTTATCGATAATGCCATTAAGTATACAAAAGAAGGATCAATTACAATTTCCGTTGATGCTTACGAATTAAACGGAGAGGAAGTAAGTATGGGATATACGATATCCGATACAGGAGTCGGTATTTCGGAGGACAGACTTTCCGACATATTTGAAGTTTACAGCATTGTAGATAACAGAAAGAATAATATAAGCAGGGGTAATGGAATAGGTCTTGCAATAGCAAAGGGTTATTCAAAGCTTCTCAATGCTGATATATCGGTTGAAAGCGTTTATGGAGCAGGCTCTACATTTACGTTATCGATAAATCAGAAGATCGCGGATACGATACAGGGAAATGACAGAGAAAGAATTGACGATATAGTTTCTCAGGAGATAGCAGATAAAATGTGGCTCCCTTCGGTAAAGGCGCTTGTGGTTGATGATGAAGAAGTCAGCCGTGAGGTGTCGGTTAAGACTCTTGAAAGTTTTGAAATGTCAATTGATACGGCTGATTCGGGAGTTTCAGCCATAGATATGGTTATGAATAATGATTATGATGTGGTATTTATGGATCTTGCCATGCCTATTATGAACGGAACCGATACCATGAAAGAGATAAGAAGTCTGGAAGGCGATAAGTATCTTTTGCTTCCTATCATTTCGCTTGATTATGATGCGGTTTCAGATAACAGTGATATTCTTTTGGAAAACGGATTTACAGGATCTTTGCTTAAACCTATGGATATAAGAAGAGTTGCGGCAATGCTTAAGGATTGTCTTCCGGAAGATAAGTTAAAAGAAAAATCAAGTAATGTTATTCAAAATATAAAAAATTCAAAATATGCCGATGAATTATACAAGCTTGAAGATGAGATTAATATAAGAAAAGCTATAGAAAAAATAGGCGGAAGCATAGATGTGTTTAATAAAATAATGCGTTCGTATTATAAGAAAAATTGTAACCTGAAGGATATAATCGAAGCGCATGGTGTTTCGGATACGAGATGGTTTAAACAAAGAATACATACACTTAAGGCTTCAAGTTACAACGTGGGTGCTTATGCATTTTCTCAGGAGGCGGCAAGAATTGAGGCAGCCATAAATGCAAATAATAAGACCTATATGAATAATAATTATGATAAGCTGCTTACACATTTTGAAGAGCTTATGACAAAGATAGGTAATTATATAGAAGCGATTGATATAATCAATGAGGAAAAGTCTGAAAAAACGGAGCAGGAAGAAGCAGTAAAGACCGGTGAAAAAATAAATGCAGCCGAAATCGTTAAGGAAGAAGAAACAAACGAAGCAGGCATAAGTATAAGTATGCTTAAAAAACTCGGTAAACATATAAAGGATGACGATCAAAGTGAAGTTAACAATACAATAAATATTATTAACAAAAAGAGCTACATAGGAGAGGACGCAGACTTTATTACCGTCTTAAACGAAAGCCTCAATGAAAATGATATGGAAAAAGCAATCGAGCTTATAACGACTTATATAGACTTAAACTCATAGAAGCGCGAGACGGTGCTTTTATAAAAA
Organism: Lachnospiraceae bacterium; assembly: GCA_017459135.1. Taxonomy (GTDB): domain Bacteria; phylum Bacillota; class Clostridia; order Lachnospirales; family Lachnospiraceae; genus Coprococcus_C. Next base: position 9,539 of record JAFSZR010000049.1, read on the forward strand.
ATAGGGAATACCTTTTAGGTATTCCCTATTTTTATAAGAGCGCGAGACGGGGATCGAACCCGCGACCCCCTCCTTGGCAAGGAGGTGCTCCACCGCTGAGCCACTCGCGCATTATTGCCGTTCCGTAACGACAAGACATATATTAACATAATGATTTGTATGTGTCAACAACTTTTTTTATAAAAAAATATAAAAAAATTTTTCAAAGTAACTTTGTTGTAACTTTGGGTATTGTATAATTCGGATAATGAATGAAATATGTGTGAGATTTCAAGACAAAGTCTATGATGACTCATATCAAAGGAGGATATATTAATGGAAATTTTAAGAGTTGAGAATTTAACAAAAATATACGGAAAGGATGAGGCCGAGGTTGTAGCACTTGATAATGCTTCCTTTTCGGTTGAAAAGGGTGAATTCGTTGCAATAGTAGGAGCATCGGGAAGCGGTAAGTCGACATTGCTTCATCTTATAGGCGGAGTTGACAGACCGACTTCGGGAAAGATCTTTATCGACGGAGAGGATTTATCCTCACTTAACGATGATAAGCTTGCAATCTTCAGAAGAAGACAGGTAGGACTTATATATCAGTTTTATAATCTTATCCCGATACTTAATGTTGAGGAAAATATAACACTTCCGCTTTCACTTGATAACAGGGAAGTTGATAAGAAAAGATTGGATGAGTTGCTTAAGCTCCTCGGACTTTCTGACAGAAAAACACATTTACCGCATGAGCTATCGGGAGGACAGCAACAAAGAACTTCTATAGGAAGGGCACTTATAACAAATCCGTCGATTATACTCGCAGATGAGCCGACCGGTAACCTTGATTCAAAATCAAGCGATGAAATAGTTGCACTTTTGAAAAAATCAAATAAAGAATTAAATCAGACCATAGTAATGATTACACATAATATGGAAATTGCAAAAATGGCAGATAGAATTATAAAGATAGAAGACGGAAGATTGAGTGAGGTGTAAAAAATGGATGTATTAAAAAAGTTCACCGTTAAGGATTTAAAGCTTAATAAAAAAAGAACGATAGTTACGATTATAGGAATCATGCTTTCGGTTGCTCTTATAACTACCGTTGCTACTATGTATCAGAGTTTGGTTGATTCGCTTATATCTTATGAAATTAATTCAGATGGAAACTATCATGTGTACTTTTCGGATATTTCAACGGAAGATGCTGAAAAAATCGTAAATAATCGTAATGTTGAAAAAGTATCCTATATAGATAACATAGGATA
>JAFSZR010000050.1 GCA_017459135.1 Lachnospiraceae bacterium
AAGTATTTCTTTTTCCTTATTTATTCTTGCTGTTTTATCCTCGTCAGTTTCTTTCTCTTTTATATCAATGCTGTAATTGCCCGAAAGAAATTTCACCATAATCTCCGATAACTGTTTTGGCTCAATAGGTTTATTTAATACCGCAGCAAAGCCTGCCTTCTCGTAATCCTCCTGCCCCTCCTCCGGTTCATAAGCCGTATAGCAGATTATAGGAGTATCCGTGTTATAGCCGCCTGACGCATTTTTAAGAACCTTAAAGGTTTCATATCCATCTTTATCGGGCATATGATTATCAAGAAATATCAAATCATATTTTTTATTGCTGCATTTTTCTATACAATCATTTCCGCCACTGGCAAGCTCAACATCTGTGCCGTAAGACATAAGCAGTGATTCAAGCATTATCCTGTTTATCTCCATATCATCTGCAACAAGAACCTTTGGTTTATCATGTTTTAGCATTTCAACTTCCTCCCTGTAAATTAAAGAAGCTTTCTTAACTCTTCTCTCTTTCCTTCAATCTCCGCTTCAAGCGCGGTATAGTCCATATCGGTTCTTGCTCTTAACAGCTCGGTTATCTCAACAACCTTTTCATAAACAGGTGTGATGGCAAGATTTCCAAGTGCACCCTTAAGTGCATGTGCCGCCTCGAAGGCCTCATCAAGATTGTTTGCGGAAAGCGCATCTTTAAGCCTGTCAAAATTCTTTTCATCCACTACCGTACCTGCAAGCCTTAAGTAAAGCGCTTCATTGTTCATACATCTCGCAAGTCCCTCATCCACATTTGCACCGAATTCCTTTAACGCATCAATTGTAAGCATATTTATCCCCCTCATATCTTTGAAATTTTTCACTGATTTTCCTTCAAATCCTTCTCAATAAGAAGATTAAACTCCGCAGCAGGTAAAGGCTTTGAAAAATAATATCCCTGAATAACATCACAGCCTCTGTCACGTAAGGTCTGATACTGTTTTTCCTCCTCGACGCCCTCCGCAATTACAGGTACCTTAAGAAGTCTTGCTATATCAAGTATTATCTCAACCAGCTTAAGATTTTTATAATCAACAAGCATATTTCTGATAAATTTCATATCCATCTTAAGAACATCTATAGGAAGTGTGGTAAGCATGTTAAGTGATGAATAGCCTGAACCGAAATCATCAAGCTCTATCTTAAAGCCTCTGCCTCTAAGCTTATTAACCACCTCAATCAGTTCATTTACATTATCCGAATATGCCGACTCGGTTATCTCAAGCATATATTCGTTAGTAGTTAATCCATACTTTTCAATAAGATTTGTAAGCTTATCAAAAAGCTTAGGGTCATATATATCGATTCGGGAAACATTTACGGATACCGGAATTGTTACTCCGTACTTATCCTTCCATTCCTTTATCTGTCTGGCAGCCTCCTCCCAAACATAATTATCAAGCTGCTGTATAAGTCCGTTTCCTTCAAAAAGCGGAACAAAATCCCCGGGACTTATCATGCCAAGCTCAGGGTGCTTCCATCTTATAAGCGCCTCTGCACTTGAAAGTCGCGGCTTTTCTCCCGTTATATTATACTTAGGCTGAAAATAAACCATAAGCTGTTTCTCCGAAACCGCCGTATAAAAATCTCTTATAAGCTTTTCTTCGTAAATGGCTCTCTCATACAGGCTGTTATCATAATAAGCCACATTTCTGGTGTAATCCTCTCTTATTCTGTTGCATGCAATAACCGCTCTGTCATACCACATCTCCGGCTGGACGGATTTGTCAACATCGGGATAAACGCCAAGTCTGACCCTTATATTATGTGTGCTTGTCCTTTCATAAATCTGCTTATTAATCCTCTCAAGCACGTTGTACCCATATATGCCCTTATGCTCAAGATACACATAGAAGATGTCCGCGTTTATACGACTTGCAAGACCTCCCTTCTTTTGCTCAATCATATCCAGAAGCTCATTTGCCACAAGCACGAGCACCTCATCTCCAAAATCTCTTCCGTATATTTCATTTATAAGATGAAAATGGTCTATGTTTAATACGACCGCATCCATCTTGGTTTCGGGTGCATAATGCTCTATCTGTGAAATGTATCTTAAAAAATATTCCTTCGTATAAAGACCTGTAAGGGAGTCCTTTTCGGTAGCCTGAATTATATTTTTATCCTCTGCAAATTCGATAATTCTTTCCGTCCTTGCAAGAATAACCTCCGGCATATCATAAGGCTTTGTTATAAAATCAATCGCCCCAAGCTTTATGCTTTCTATCTCGGCGTCCTTTTCGGAGGTCATGACAATTATCGGGATTCTCTTAAGAAGCTCATTTTCTTTGCAAAGCTTTATGACGGTAAATCCGTCCATTTTAGGCATAAGCAAATCAAGCAGTATGAGAGAAAAATCATAAGGTCTTTCTCCCAAAATTTCCATAGCCTGCTCACCGTCCTCGGCATAGGTTACTTCGTATACCCCATTAAATATATTTCCAAGTATTTCCCTGTTTGCAAATTCATCGTCAACAATAAGTATGTGTTTTTTAAAACCGTCTTTTTCCTTAAATCTTTTCATTCCCTTATCCCCTTCTCTTCGCTTACAAGAACCCTGTTAAGATTTTTTCTGTCACACCACACATAGCGATGCTGGATTTGACTGTAAAATACATTAAAATCTATCTGCTTCTTTCTTACAACATTTTGAACGTAAAGCATTACCGCAAGACCTACAAATATAATCAAAAGTAAAAAAACACCGCCGACAAACAAATCAAGCTTTACCTTCCCTATATCATCCTCCGCCATTGTTGTAAGAACTCTTACGGTTGCACGATAACCGCCTATTATACCTGTAATTACTCCGGCTATGGCTGTTATTATCATAACTTTCATTCCGAAGCTGCCTAAAATCGACTTGCAGCAAAAAAGGTCGGAACTGACTTTATCCCGTTCAAATTATCTATGTCGGAAATATTTCCACTTCTAATCGCATGCGGAAGACAAGTAGCCGCAATTATAAGTATACCGGTCAAAAGAACTACTGACAGAATAGTCATGAGCTTTCTTAATAACGGTTTTGCAATTATAAACATTAGTCCTATAACGGCAAGTACAATTGCCGAAACCACTACCTCTCCGACATATACATCATTTCCCGCAACAGAATAATGAGGCTTCTTTAGTATATGCATAAACGCCTCCTGTCATGGAACTGTGACTCATAAGATATGCAAGATTATATCCGATTACAAGCATAATCAGCATACCAAGTATGATGGCTATTACCGTACCCGCAGGCCCTGTAACAGGAAGAAACATAGTTCCGGGCATGGCAAAAACACCCCAGCCGACCATGCAGCCAAAGGCCATCGCCCATACATCTATTCGCGAAAGGTATTTGGAATCTTTTTTACCGTCCTGTTCCATCAGTAGACAAAACCTCCTGCTACAAATAATTTCATTTTATCTTTTTAATTTATTATGTGTAAATGTATACTACTTTAATAAGCTTTCCAGAGTTTCAAACAAATTATCAGGCTCTACAGGCTTACTTAGATGTGCGTTAAGACCTGCCTGCATACTTCTTTGTACGTCCTCGTCAAAAGCGTTTGCCGTAAGTGCAATTATCGGGATAGTCTTTGCATCGGCTCTGTTCATGGCTCTTATGGCCTTGGTTGCTTCAAGTCCATCCATTACAGGCATTCGCATATCCATAAGGATTGCATCATAATAGCCCTCCTCCTTCTCGCGAAACATATCAACCGCAATCTGACCGTTCTCGGCATGCTCAACCTCCATCTCGCGCATGGCAAGCACCATAGTCATTATCTCAGCATTTATCACGACATCCTCCGCAAGAAGAATCCGACATCCCTTAAGGTCAATTTGCATGTGAGAATTGTCTTTGTTCTTTCTCTTAAATGCTTCTTTAAATTCATCCATTACATTTGAGGCAAAAAGCGGTTTGGCTACAAAGGTATCTACTCCGGCCTCCTTTGCCTCATCCACCACGTCATCCCAGTTAAAGGACGTGAGTATAATAATCGCAAGCTCATCACCTACTATTTCTCTTATTCGTCTTGTAGTTTCAATTCCGTCCATTTCAGGCATCTTCCAATCTACAAGGATAAGATTATACGGTTCTCTTCTTGCATGGCGAACCTTTACCATTTCCAATGCTTCAGTTCCCGAAAGTGCAATATCGCAACTGACTCCTACCTGTCCCAAAACAAGCTTTGCATGCTCACACGCCACCGGGTCATCATCTATTACAAGCACCACCATATCCTGTGGTGTCAATTCATCAATCAATTCTCCAGAATATTTTCTGCTTGAGTTTTTAAGTGTTACCGTAACCTTAAATGTAGTTCCCACACCTTTCTCACTCTCAACCTCAATATTACCGTTCATAAGTTCAACAAGGCTCTTTGTTATAGGCATTCCGAGTCCCGTACTTCCATACTGATTGGTAGACGAAGAATCCTCCTGTGAGAAAGCATCAAATATCTTCGGAAGATATTCCCTGCTCATACCGATTCCCGTATCCGACATAACAAACTTAAGCGTGCAGTTACCTTCAAATCTTGTTACCTCCTCAACGGTCATGGTTACTTTTCCGCCCTGCGGAGTAAACTTTACCGAATTACCAAGAATATTAATAAGTATCTGTCTTAGCTTAACCGAGTCACCTATATAATACTCTCCTATGTTTCCGCTTATGGTACTGTCAAAGGTAAGTCCTTTGTTTCGGCACTGACCACCGATAATGGCACCGACCTGTTCCATAAGCTTTGAGAAAGAAAACTCCTCACTGTGAATAATCATGCGTCCCGATTCAATTCGCGACATGTCAAGAATATCATTTATTATACTTAACAGATGATGTGCCGAGGTTCCTATTTTCTCAAGATAGTCCTTTGTCTTATCAGATATATCCACATCGGAAAGAGCTATGTTATCCAAACCTATTATGGCATTCATAGGAGTACGTATCTCATGGCTCATATTTGATAAAAATGCGGTCTTTGCTTTATTGGCCTGCTCGGCTGCGGTAAGAGCATCACTTAATGCCTTGGTCTGTGCCAGACTCTTTCTTGTTTCAGCATCAACATCGGTAAAACAGGCACCGACTGCATGGACTATATGGTCATCTCTGTCTTCGGGATGACGGACTCCGGCAAATCTAACCATTTCATAAGATTGACTTTCACGCCTGTCAACCATATATATGAATGAAATAACTCTGTTATCCTTAAGCTCTTCTCTTATTGAATCCGGCTGTATAAACTTAAGAAATTTATCCCGGTATTCGTCCGTGATATATTTTTGGGCATAATCGGTAAAGGTTTCAAGATATTTGAATCTTTCACCCACCTCAAGAGAATCCTTCAAATCCGTATGTGACTGATAGCATACACCCTCATTGGTATCAAGCTCAACATAATAAACACTCCAATAATCGGAAGCAAGTGCGGTTATAAGTTTGTCCTGCTCTGCCTTTTCTCTTTCCTCTTCAAGAAGCTTTTCCTGAAGCTTAAGCTTCTCCTCCATCTCCTGCTGTTTTGCCTCAAGCTGAGCCTGCTGCAGCTTAGCGTCTATCTGTTCTTTCTTATCTGTTATATCCGAAATAAAAACATAAAAAATGCCGCCATAGCTTTCGGTACGGGTAAAATGACCATAATCATCCACCCATCTTGTCTGACCATCCTTCCTCACAATACGATATTCGACATAGTCAAGATCATCGTCACTTTCTTCAATCTGTTTGTCTATTGATTGATTTATCTTTTCAAAATCATCAGGATGCACCATGCCTCTGAATGTATATCCTGTTAATTTCTTAAAATCATCTAAATCATCGCATCCATAGATATTAAAGGTGGCCTTATTGGCATATAGCAGTTCAAGGGGTTCGGAAGCCTTGTATATAAAAAATCCTCCGGGCATATGACGACCTATCTCTTCAACGATGGTCATGGTTTTTTCGTTAAGCTGAAAATGTTCCCCAAACATATATACTCCTTACGAAATCTCTCAAATATTTTTAATCAAAAAAAGTTGACAAGATACGACATTATTATACCCTATCGACTCTTTAATCGCAAGGATTGAAAACAATGTATTCTCTGATAAAACATCATAAAATAAATCCAAAAGATAACGGCGGACAAAACTCCTGTCCGCCGCCTTGTAACCGGTAGTATGACACATATATAATTGTCTTTAACAGTTTTTTAAAACAAGCTGTTAAATCCGTAACCCGAAAGCAGGTTGTTATAGTACATACCACTCTTTCCGTACATGCTCTGTGTGTTATAGCTCTGCTGCCTATATACAGCATCCTGAACACGCTGAGCAGATGATGAAATAACCCTTGCATATGAGCTTGTATTTCCAAACAGATTTTTTACGGTGTTCATATCCGCTTTCTTAAAAGTCTCCTCATCTATGGAAAGCATACCATCACTGCCAACTGAAATTCCTGCTCTTTTCAAGCTGTTTTTCATTATGTCAGTCATTTTTGTCATACTGCTTCCCGCACTCTTAATACTTACGCTGCCTTCATCATTAAGATACTTTACAGTGTCGTTATAATTATTTACAAAATCACTTGCCATCTTGTATGCTTGATCTGCGTCATAAGTTTTTTTGTTAGCAAACAGATTATTCTTCTCAATATTTGTGAGCTTGTCCGTTGCCGACAAAAGTTTTGATGTTCCCTTGGTATCAAAGTTTAAGGAAGACGTTTTTCCTCTTGTCTTTAAGACATTCGCATTATAATTTAAGGTTGCTTTTGCTGTTCTTTTGTTTGAAAGTCTTGAAAGACTGCTGTAAAGTGATTTTTGATTATTCACCCTGCTTCCGTAACCAAAGAGACTTCCATAGTTCATGCTGTTTACATTAAACCTTACCATACTCTTCACCTCCTTCCCGAACAGGTTTCTATTGTGATTATCGTATCAAAGAAGGCGATAAACAATAGAGTTGTCGTGGACAGGATTTTTTATGATGTGAACTGCTGTAAAGTATGCATTTAATATCAGCCGACAAGCATAACGTTAAGTATGAAAAGATTTCCATCACCCGTCTTAATATTTATGTCAATTGTTCCGTTGTATTTTTCCGCAATGCTTTGAATGTTTCTTAAACCGTATCCATGCCCTTTTTCATGTTTTGTGGAAACAGGCATGCCCTCTTCATTAAGCAGCACTGTTTTTTCCGTTTTATTTTTTACACTTACTATAAAGACTTTATCCCTTACCGCTGAACAAATGCTTATGTACGAAACGTCCGCTTTCTTTGAAGCCTCAATTGCATTTTGTAAGGCATTGGTAAGTATTACACACATATCAAACGGATTAATGTTAAGCTTTTCGGGATAGATAAATTTGCACTCAAACGGTACATTTTCTTTTTCACAACGCATGGCAAATTCCGACATTACAACATCAGTAACCGCATTTCCTGTTTTTATTACCGGCTGCAATTCTTCAAAACGATTCTGCCAGTCACTGATATACTTCGTAAGCTCATCTGTCTTACCTGTTTCTGCAAGTCCTTTAATAATAGTCATATGATTAACCATATCATGACGCATTGATTTCATTTTCTCATAGGAATCTTCCACCCGTTCAATATCCGACTGCATATCTTCAATCTGCTTTTCAAGTGTTCTTCTTGCAAATTCATCTTCCTGCCTGCTCTTTATTTTTTGGTAAAACGCAATAACAACCAATATGGATAAATAAGAAAAAATGCAAAAAAGAATTCTAAAAAGATTACCCGGAATATTTTCTTTAATGCTTCCGTTTTTTATTCCGTCCATCCACAAATGAAAATATGATGACATAATAGGCTTGACAAGCAGAATAGATACAGACGGCATAAGAAGCATAATAAGCTCCTGCCATGTCATTTCTTCTTCCTTATGTTTGTAAACCTTGTGAAGAAGTCGTATCGAAATATACAAAAGCAATAATCCGGAAAAATATTCCAGAAATATCCAAATAATAAATTCTATTATAATAACAGAAATATTGTTTTTATAAAAATCAAATTTTGCCACAAAATCCCGTTCATAAAAGCCAACCTCAGAAAGCATTTCCAAAGGCAGCCAGCAGATTATTCTAAACACTGTACATAACAGAATTTTTTGTATGGGATTTCTTTTATAATCAATAAACCATAAAACCATAACAGATAAAACTACTACACCAACCGTCAAAACACGGTCAATATATTTCGGCGTATTAAGGTGACTGATAAACATAAAAACAGACCAGTATATTAATGCAGCTGCATACGCCGCTTTTTTATTTATTACAAAGGGTTTTAACCAATATGCATAAAACAGGGCTGTGCCCGCAAGAACTATCTCAATAATAATCTGCATATATATATTTGCAAATTCGGCAAAGTTATTTGTCAGCCACTCCATCATAATCTTTTCCTCCCAATGGCATAAGAATCTCCGGTATTTTTATATCAAGCTTAACTCTTTCACATGAAAGGACATAAACGCCTTAACAAATTCCTGATACTTTCCGCGTGCAACAGGAATACTGTCTTCTGCAACATTAATAAGTTTTGAGTCATAAGATTTTACATATGCAAGATTTATAAGATATGACCTGTTAATCCTGAAAAAATCCTTTCCGGCAGTTTTCTCAAGTTCAGCCATTCTTCCGTAATATTCTATATTGTCCCCTTTTCTCATGTGAAGCACTATCCGGCGGTCAAAGATTTCGGCATAGATTACCTTAGAAAGAATTACTCTCGTATTTGTACCGCCGCATTTTACAATAATTTCTCTTTGTTTTTCCTTATCAAATTCGTTTTCACTTATCAGTTTTTCAATTTTTTTCTGTTCTTCTGCCTGACTTATTGCTTTTCTTGTTACGTTTTTTATCTTTGTCTTGTTAAACGGCTTAACAATATACTGAAATGCACCGACATCAAAAGCATTAAAAACATATTCTTCCAACGCTGTCACAAAAATAATAATCGTTTTCTTTCCGTTTTTGCGAAGTATTTTTGCCGCATTCATTCCGTCTATTCCCGGAACCTGAATATCAAGAAACAATATATCCGCATCAAATTCCGGTGATGTTATTTTTTCTGCATCATCAAAGCATTCTATCTCCAGATTTTCGGATACCTCTAGTACAGCTTCCCGTATATAATCCCTAATCTTTTTTTCGTCATCGCAAATAGCAAGCTTCATAAAAAACATCCTCTCCCGTCAAAACATAATATCAATGATTGTATCGGATAGTTTTCCATGTTATTTATCTGTTAATACGTAAATTGCATATTTTATGTTGTGAAATGTGACGATAAATAAAAGACTGTCATACAAAGTGTTTTTTTCACCAAGACGACAGTCTCTTATAGTTTTAAATTCTTATTAAATAATTTTTTACTTTTTCATTTTTCTGTTTTTTTTAAATATCTCATACTGACGTTTCAATTCTTCTGTCTCGTCCGTAAGCATTCCCTTTGCCTCCAAAATCCTCTCAATAGCCTGAGCCGGATCCATGGTATGATACGGCAAAAACAACGTTCTTAACTCCTTAGGTTTCACAATTTTATATACCTGTGTGGATGATAATTCATAAGTTATTACAAAATATCTGTAGATATATCCAATCCAATAAATTTCATTATGAGTATATTTTACAGACCCATAATCCGAAACACCATACTCTTCGTCAACTAACTGCAAAATATCATTCGCCTGAATATTACTATCCAATACGGATTCATCGTCAAGTCTTTTAGCTATTTGGCTTTTCATAAACCGCCTGATAAATATTTCCGAACTTGAATCCATCTTTTCAATAGAGTTTTCAAATGCTTTTGCTTGAAGTTCGCATAACAACAGACCGTCTTTATCAATCTTCTTCATGCATTTATCTCCTTTTTATGTTAAAATCTCATCAATGTATCTACCTTTTCCCCTATATTGCCTTTTTGCTAATTTGACTTTATCATTACCAAGTTTTGACTCTTCAAGTCTTACATTTTTATAATATTCCCTTTCTTTATTAGATATATAACATCGTTCCAATAATTTTAATTGAGATACTGCTTTTTCGCTTATAAAGATATACTGCATTCCAAGATTTGTTGCCGCAAGGCAATGCTTACATTGTTCATCCGTGAGTTCACCCGCAATAAAAGAATTAATAATTTGAAACATACGATTATCCGCAATCGGTGCAATTATGTAATCACACTTTCGAGATTTCTCTATCAACGACTTAATTACCGGATGTTCCTTATACTCATCCAAAGTTCCTCTGTAATAAGCAATAGTCATCATCCATTCCTGATTTACTTCATATCTCTTGCATTTTAAATTTTTATCATTAAATCTAATTAAGTAAACAGACGAATCATGAAAACCCGATACAAAAGATATTGCTTGTTCATAGCTTTCTCCCGTGTAGAATCCCTGTCCGAAGTCATTATTAGGTCTGCCTTTTTTTATATCTATATCACCGACAATTTCACTTTTTGATCCATGAAAGAGCAATTTTTCATTTATAATTAAATCATCTCTCCATAGCATTTCCTTTAATTTATTTATCTTAATATTTTTATCAAATGCAAATGAATATAAACTCTCCAACAATTTTATAGATGGCTCTGTTTTTTTTGATTCATTTCTCGATACAGTTACCTGTTCCACACCAAGTTGTTCTGCAAGCTCATTTTGTGAAAGTCCTAATATTTCCCTAATTGACTTTAAATCCTCAGAAAAATTATATTTCACAACAAATCACCTCCAACTTATTTATAACACATTACTTAAACAAGTTCAACAACTACTTCATTTTCTCAATCAACCCGGTCATGATTCTTAAGCGAAAGTACCATCACATATATTCCGGTATAAACAAACCCCAAATACCCACATATTGAATTGTCAAAAGAGTATAATACATATTAATCTAAAACCCCCAAAATTGAAATAATCTCCAATATACAATGCCTGTAATAATAAATAAACTGCAGAAATGCTCTATCCAAAGAACAACTCCCGCCTTTCCGTCTTTTTTTACTCTGCACAAGATATTCAGTACTATAAGTATGAGCGACAACAAAGCATTCAGAACACATGTTGTAATAACAACGACTCTGCTACTTATTTCAAAATGTGCGAGAAGCAAAAGTGATATCAAAATCGCAGCACTTGTAATACCCATCAACAGCTCAGTCTTTTTAAAGGCTGCTTCGGATGATTTCCTATACTTTCCGAATCTTATCAAATTAAATATCAAAAGAAGTATCATTATAGCTAATCCAAGGAAGATTAAGATAATTGTTCCCCATCCCATAATTCGCCTCAGCAAACTGACCTTTATAAAGTCTACCGATTTATTCTCAAGTCCTTTAAAATCACCGTCAGCGTCGGTTTTAATGTAATAAATATATTCTCTTCCCGTAACCAGTCTTACAAGCACTTCCCTTTCAGATATCTGAACCATCTCTTCAATACCATTGGTTCCGGTGTATTTTTCTCCTTTGGAAACCACTTTAAGATTATCATCAAAAAATGAACATATTTTAAAACATCCCGTCGCAAACATTCCACCGCTCATAGTGTAATTTCCGGCAAGATTATACTTCTTGAAATCACCTGCGACAGCATCAGAATAGTCCGCTTTTCCATATAACAGTTCCGGTAATTCACCTTTATAGTTTACATCTCCTCTAAGATTAATCATCATTACAAAGCCGGTTTTGTTTTCCCGGTCAAATTTCATAAGCGATGAGAATCCTTCTGTATTTCCTCCGTGTCCTAAAAGCAACGATCCGTATTGTTCCGCAAAAAGCCCATGGCAGAAACGAGGTGTCTTTCCATCCGCATAATATTTGGATGGTGAAAGCATTTCATCAAGCGTAGTTTTGTTTTCAAATAACGGACAGTCTTCTCCATCACACAAAAAAGCCTCTGCAAAGATTGCTAAATCAGATATTGTTCCGCATGCTGAACCGGCAGGATAAAGATGAATATAACGTCTGCATTCTCCGAGAGATTTAAGTTCTCCGTTTTCCGAAATAATATAACAATGCGTTTCTTTACGTTTTTTTGCAACCCATTCATTATCCGAACAATCCGGTCGAATCGATGTATGTTTCATGCCGAGCTTATCAAAGATGTTTATTCTCACATAATCAGCATAATCCATACCGCTGACGCATTCTATCACATATCCGGCAAGGGCGGCACCGTAATTTGAATATGCAACAATTTCCCCGGGACGATACGCCTGTGCGGGTGCTATTTCTTTTAGAGCCTCTTCAAGTGTCATAAGCTCATCAATGTTTTCACATTCCATATCTTTATACGGTGACATAAAACCCGCATCATGATTCATCAGATTCAACATTGTAATCGGCTCATCATATTTAAGATTATCCAAAAAACCCTTTGGCAGATAATTGCGAATATCCGCCTCAAGATCCAGTTTTCCCTGTTCATACAACTGCATCGCACTGACCCATATCAGCACCTTGCTGATTGACCCCCATTCAAACACGGTATCTTCATCCGCATAAACATCTCCCTCAATATCATTCTTTCCGTAAACAACATTGCAGATATCTCCATCCGAACTAAAAGCACAAACCGCCACCGCAGGTGTAATTTTCTCTTTCTCTTCTATAAATCCCCTGATTATTTCTTCAACATCATCTGATGAAGCGGTACCAAAAGAGGCTTTTTTCGTGTCTTCTTCCTCTTTTGAATAAGTCGGCAAAATTACTGTTGAAGTAAATGTAATAATAAGAATAATAAGAAAAACCATTATTCGTTTATTATGCAAAAATCTTTTATTCATATCTACCCTCCCCCTGTTACATCGTTTATATAGCTGCAATACTATATTTTCTAATTTCTTCTCCGAGCTTAATATAATCTGTCTTCTCGCTCAAACAACGCGATGGTTTCGACATTTCTTGTGCAAGGGAACTGGTCGACGCAGCAGGCTTTTACAAGCTTATATCCTCGCTCGTTCATAATCTTTAAGTCGCGTGCAAGTGACGTCGGTTTGCAGGAAATATAAACAATTTTATCAACACCGAAATCAAGTATTTTATCAAGTGCCTTTGGATTGATGCCGTCTCTCGGCGGGTCAACCACTATAAAGTCAGGCTTATCTTCCACAAGATCGATGGCCTTTAGCACATCTCCGGCTATAAATTCACAATTAGAAAGACCGTTTTGCGCAGCATTTTCCTTCGCAGCCTCAACCGCTTCTTCCACTATCTCTATTCCGATTACCTTTTCGGAAACCTTAGCCATCATCTGTGCTATGGTTCCGGTACCGCTGTATAAATCAAAAACAACTTTTCCGTCGGAAGCATCGGCTATATATTCGCGGGCCTTTTCATATAAAACCTCGCAGCCCTTTGTATTTGTCTGAAAAAATGAAAATGGTGATATCTTGAATTTCAGTCCGATTACCTCTTCGGTTATATAGTCTTTTCCATACAGGCAGACGATTTTATCACATTTTACGACATCTCCGAGTGTATCATTTTCGGTATATAATATGCCTGCTATCTTTCCGCCTTCAGTCAATTCTCCTGAGTTTTCCAGTCCAACAAGCCCGTCCGAATATTCTTTTAATGTCTTTTCGCAATCAAAACCAAATTCACTCCATTGCGTTGATGTAACAAGATTTATCAAAAACTCTCCCGTTGCAAAAGATTGTCTAACTACCAGATTTCTCAAAATTCCGTTATGAGACATTCTGTGATAATAAGGTACTTTTCTTTCGTCAAAAAACGAGAGCGTGTAGCTTACTATTTTGTGCCAGTCTGAATTTATAATCTCGCAACCTGCTCCGGAACAAACGCTGACTATATCATGGAAGCTTCCTTTTTTATGAAGACCCAAAGCAAGCGGTCCGTCTTTATATTCGTCTCCGAAGGTAAATTCCATCTTGTTACGGTAGCCCTTTTGTTTCGGCGAAGCAATTATGCCCTCCCATGTATAATCAATGTCGGGAATCGCCTTGTCAATAAGCTTCTTGACCAGACCTTCTTTAAATTTAAGCTGGTTTTCGTAGGATAAATTCTGATATGCACACCCTCCGCAAATGCCGAAAAACTCGCAGCTTGGCTCTACATCTTCCAAGTCAGATTTCTCAAGCACCTCAAGAAGTCTGCCCTCCGCCATACCGGCCTTTTTCTTTGATATCGAAAATTTAACCTTCTGCCCCGGCATAGTCTCCTTCACAGTAACCTTTCTGTCCTCGATAAAAAGACTCCCCTTATTCGGAAAATCAAATTCTTCAATATATCCCTCGTATATTTCACCTTTTTTCATATTTATATCCTTTTCATAAATTTAATCTAAACCTATCAGTATGTAAGGCTTGAATATATAAGACAAATCCAAAAGCAGGTACTTTGAAGACGTCGGTACTTAGCGAGGTTTTTTCGAGCTTAGAACCGTTACGTCTGAGAGTAGCGCAAGCGTGCCTGCGTTGGATTTAGTCTTATATATTCAAGCCGTATATTTAAATGGAATGCAACTCATAAGATACCCCATCAAAATCATCGATGTCGATAATAGCGTATGTTTTTTTACGGTCGTCCTGCCTTGGAAGAGAAATGCTTCCCGGGTTTAAGATGGTTACATCATCGGGATTTTCATCGAGAAACGGAACGTGGGTATGTCCGTAAAGAGCTATATCACATTCGTTTTGAAGTGCATTGTATCTTAAGGTAGATAAGCCCATGCTGACACCTTCTCTGTGACCGTGAGTCACATATATCATGTGTTCTCCAAACATAAGCATCATCCTGTCCTTAAGTTCCGGAATATAGTCCGTATTTCCGGCAACTATATAGGTCGGCACTCGTGACATACTCTCTATCTCATGATAGCTGTAGCCGACATCACCAAGATGAATAAGTGCATCTATTTTACCGGCGGATTCTATAGCCTTTTTTACATTTTCATTTTTTCCGTGCGAATCGCTTACTACAAGTATTCTCATACAACCTCACACAATCAATTTAGTATTTTAACTCATTTTTCAAAAAACTATTTTAAATAATCTCCTTAATTGCTCTTAAAGCATTGCCTCTGTGGCTTAAGTTGTTCTTTTCTTCAGGCGGAATCTCAGCGGTTGTCTTGCCAAGTTCCGGTACGTAAAATATCGGGTCGTAACCGAAGCCGTTATCTCCGGCAGGCTCATATGCAATTCTTCCCTCTATGGTTCCGCGTCTTGTCTCAACTCTTCCGTCCGGAAATGCTGCGGCAATTGCACAAACGAAACGAGCGGTTCTTTGCTCATCCGGAACACCGTTAAGTCTTTCAATAATTATGCGGTTCTTTATCTCATAAGGAGTATCTACACCCTCATATCTTGCCGAATATATTCCCGGTTCTTTATTCAGATAATCAACCTCAAGTCCACTGTCATCGGCAAGAACTATACAGCCCTCAGCCTCCTTAACCTTGGAAATAGCGGTTGCCTTGATAATCGCATTTTCCTCAAATGTTTTACCGTCCTCAACGATGTCTATATCGATTCCCGCCTGCTTCATGGATAAAATCTCATAATCCTCGCCTGCAAGAATCATTCTGATTTCCTTCATTTTATCTTCGTTTCCCGTTGCAAAAATAATCTTTTTCATATTTTTTCCTTTCCGTAACCTTATATTTCTATCATCAAAGCTTAGTTTTCTAAAACACTTTCTATTCTTTATCTATCTCGTCCTCGCCGCCGTCCGAAACATAATTTGTAAACGCTTTAAGACATACATTACAATTCTGGGTTTCTTCGGCATTGTGCCAGATTTCTCCGTAAAGGCTTATATAACCCTCTCCATCCGATATATCAAAATTCTTGGTTCGTTCATCCACATCATACTCTATCGCAATCGGATGTATAGCCTTTGGTGTATGAATCTTAACAACCACAGCGTATTTACTCTTATCCGAAAGACGTATCGGTTCCGGCATTCTTACGGTGTAATATCCCGCATATTTCATACTTCCCGAAATCAAAAGCTTCCTGTTTTCAAATGAAGACTCGTCTTTAAAATTCTGAACCAGATAAACCTCAAAGCTCGTATCCTTATCCGTAGCATAAAATGAAACCGCCGCAAGCTCTTCATTTTCATCCGTTTCATATACGTTTGCAAAGTACGCATCCTCTTTGTTAAAGCCCATAAGACCGACCCAGCCGAGCATATCCGACTGATATATTTTATCAAAATTATCGGCATTTCCTACTCTTGTATAGACAACCGATTTGTTGCAGATTACCGTATCAAAATATGATACGTAAAAATAACCGTCATCACCGAATTCCTCACCCCAGCTGTTCTTGCAAATAAATGCACCGTTACCTTCAGGTTCGATGGTGAAGTTTTCCTTAGGATAATTATCGTCCCAGCCTACAACAACGATATCGTGATTGGCGCCTTCCTCGCCGTCATAATAATATGCCGAGTTTTCACGCGAGTAATATTTTGAAAAACTGTCCACGTATTCCATCTGACAGTAAATAGATGTCTCAACCGCACCGTATCTGAATATCGCACTCTTGAGATTGTACATATCCTTGCCGTTTATTATAAGCGCTTCCTCAAGGTGTTTAACCGCCTCAAGCGACGAGTCAGTTACTCCGTCCCCGTATGGATCGTCTTTTTCATAAACAGGTCCCTGCCATGCAGCCAAATAGGCAATACTCATCGTATGCTCACCGCCAATATCAACATCAAGATTATAGCTGTTGGCAAGTGTCATATTGTCCGTTGAAAACTCCTCATACTCCATAGGAAGGAGTGTTGTCTCTAGCGCTCCAAGCGAAGCAAATGCCCAGCAGGTTCCGTATCTTCCCTGATCTCGTACCTTAGTAACTCTGCCGTAATCTCTCATGTCGTAGCTTGCAGGCAAAACATTTTCCTTGCCGAACAATGCCAAATCAACATGATTATCATAGTAATAATAATCCACATGATAATTAAGAAATTCCGCAACCTCATCTAAGGGAATCATAAGCTTGCCGGTCTTTTCATCAACCGATACGGGTGTTTCAATCTTTATATCTTCATGTCCGTTTGCAAAAGCTTTGTCCGCACCTATCCCAATTTCAAGCTTGTTATTACCTTTCATAATAAGAACTCTTCCGTCAGGATATTCCCAAACCGAACAGTTAAGCAGGCTTTTAAGAAAATCGGCTTCAACAACAAGTTTCATGGCATCACTGACATAACTCTCGTAGCCGAATTCCTCCATGCTTATACCGTTTACGGTAACAACCAGCCCTTCATTGAATCTCTCAACCATATCCGTTTTGAAACTTGTTGCACACTCAGAAAAGTCCTCCGAAGTATCAACCATAACAACCTGTTTTCTGGTTGCAAAATATGTAATTGTAAATGCCGCAGCTATAACCGCAAGAAATACAAATACCTTTTTCATAAAATCAATCCTGATATTATCATTTTCAATAATTAATATAAATACACCGTCATTCAGATATTATTCTCATCTGCACGTCTGCTATCCTTATCTTTTCTCGGTGGCTTAGGTCCCATAAACTGATAAAAATACGATTTAATCATACCATTATAAATCTTTCTGTTTTTATCAGCCTTTCTTCCTATATACTTTTCTGCCTCATCATAAGATGTAATAAGATACATCGACCAGTCCGGAAGCCTTTTAAAGCTTTCTCCGATAGTTCTGTAAAGTTCCGGCAAATCCTTTCTCTCCTCAAGTCTTTCACCGTAAGGAGGGTTTGTAATTATAAATCCATAATGCTTCGGATTATTCAAATCCTTTACGTCTCTTGCCTGAAAATGTATATATTTGTCAACTCCCGCCTCACGCGCATTTGTCATGGCACATTTTACGATTTCGGGATCCAGATCATAGCCCTGAATATTCATTTCGACATCGGTTCTTATCATATCATGCGCTTCGTCATAGGCATTGTACCAGATTTTTTTTGAAATGACTTTCTCCCATGCATCCGCCGTAAACTCACGGTTCATCCCCGGTGCAACATTTGCACCTATCATAGCCGCCTCAATCGGAAATGTACCGCTTCCACAAAACGGATCGACCAGCACTCTGTCCTTATTCCATGGAGTAAGCATAAGCAGTGCCGATGCAAGTGTCTCGGAAATCGGAGCCTTGCCGACAAGCTGTCTGTATCCGCGCTTATGAAGCGATGTGCCCGATGTATCGATTCCGATTGAAACCATATCCTTAAATATAAATACTCTTATCGGATACTCAGCACCGTCCTCTTCAAAACGGCTCACACGATAAGTCTGTTTCATCCTGTCAACAATTGCTTTTTTTACAATCGACTGAATGGAACTTCCGGCAAAAAGTGCGCTCTTGTTGGTCGTTGCCTTTGTTACCCAGAATTTTGCATCTCTCGGAAGATACTCTTCCCAAGGCAGAGCCTTTGTGCCTTCAAAAAGCTCATCAAAAGTAACCGCCTTAAAACTTCCCATATTTAAAAGGATTCTTTCGGCAGTTCTTATAAATATATTTGCACGCGGAATGGCGGTTTCATCACCTTTAAACGTAACTCTTCCGTCCTCCACCGAGACTATTTCATAACCAAGGTCGGTTATCTCTCTTTTAAGCACCGATTCAAGCCCGAAATGGCAGGGTGCTATAAGTTCAAATTTTTTATCGTTCATATATTTACCCTTCTAATCTATAGATACGCATTATCCATTTCATTTTAAATGTCTTGCTATATGGTGTCAAGGGCGACCTTTTAACATTTCGACACTTTTAAAATATGAAAAAATCTCCACATTGTCACTCTCCATTATTTGATGAATATTTTAAAGTAAGGGATAAATTCTTAAAAAGGAGGCGGACATTTTGAGATTTCGTAATATTAATATTAGGAACATCATAAATGAAGCGGTTAATAACGAAGGAATAATTGTAGACGTAAGAGAATGGGAAGAATTTGCTAACGGTCACATCCCTATGGCTGTAAATCTGCCTCTTTCGGATATAGAAAACGGCAAAGCAGGCTTACCAAAGAACAAGGTTATCATTGTTTATTGCGAACACGGAAGCAGCAGTATGATGGCTGCCCGCATTCTTGCGGACAGAGGATATAATGTTATAAATGCAGTAGGCGGCATCAGAAATTACAGGGGTGCCCTGACAAAAAGAAGATAAATTTTATATTTGATGTATATATCTTCCAATTTGTGTCCATAATTAGAGTGTAAGGCATACAAGGATAATGCCAAAACATATTGACATAATAAGGAGGAATATATATGTCATCAAAAAACCAGAACAAAAATCAGGCTGCAAACAGCAACAAGAACAGCCAGACAAACAGTTCAAACTCAAACGGAAGCAACAACCAGACAAATACTCAGGGTAACAACACAAAGGATACAAGTTCCGAAGACTGCAACTAATTACGATAGATAAATAACAAAATTTTACCGCAGACAGGTTTATGTCTGCGGTATTTTTTTATCTTTTTTTCACTATTTTTTTCATAAAAGTTTTTTCAACATATAATTGCATTTATCGTCATTTTATAATAAAATTAGGTTATGGTATGTGGGCATTCGGACTTTGTCAACACCTGTGTCGGTGCCACCTCATGCCGGTAGTTAGATTGGGGGGATTACTATGGCAAATCAGATTATTATTACCATCAGCAGAGAATACGGTAGCGGCGGACACGAAATAGCCAAAGAGATAGCAGATCATTTCGGTTTTACTATGTATGACAGAAATGCTCTCGACGAAATGGCAAAGGAACAACCGGACATGAGCATAAACGTCCTTGAAGAACTCCAGTTTGACTACATAAAAAATAAAGCCGCAGAACGAGAGTCTTTCGTTGTTGTAGGACGTTGTGCGGAGGAAATCTTAAAGGACAGATACAATATTATAAGTATATTTGTAACCGCTGACCTCGAAGACCGCATCAAACGTGTAATGCGTAAATACAATATCGAATCGGAAGGCGAGGCAACCAACAAGATAAAGCGTCACGACCGCACAAGAAGAAATTATCATAACAGCCACTCAGAATCAGAGTGGAGCGACGCAACCACTTACGACCTTACGATAAACAGCAGCCGCCTCGGAATCGAAGGCACAACGCAATTCTTAATTGATTACATAGAACTTATCAATAACAAAAAAATCGCTGCGACTAAATAATATAAAAAAGTGTCATGAGAAAATTTCTCTGACACTTTTTTATTTTTAAGCTTCACTTAAGGTTCTTATTGTATGTTATAAGCACAAAAGGTAATTAACCATTTATAAGGAGGAATTTTTATGCTTAGAACATCCAAAAGAAAAAAAACATTTTTTTCCATGGCAACAGCTTTAGTTATAGCTCTGTCTCTCTTTTGCTATACAGGATTAGATGTAATTAAAAGCTTAGCCGCGGACAACACATTTACCTTTTACGATTCAGGAATAACAACCTCCTCAACCGGAGACAATTATTCAATAGACGGTACTGTTCTAACCATTACCGCCGCCGGAACTTATGAAATAACCGGCTCATGCAGTGAAGGACAGATTGTGGTAAAAAAAGGGGTAACAAATGTAACACTTATTTTAAACGGCCTTTCTCTCAGTTGTTCGACCTCAGCACCTATCGTTATAAAAAAAGAGAGCAGCGTAACTATAGATATTGAGGGAACAAACACTCTTACCGATTCTGAAAATCCTGATAATGAAGACAGTGCAGATGCCGACATTGCAGACGCATTTGAAGGAGCCGCTATAAAGGTCAAAAGCAACTCATCACTTACACTAACCGGAAGCGGTACACTTAACGTAAATGCTTCCGCATGCAAAAACGGAATTAAGGGTGCTGAAAGTGCTACGATAACCATTGAAAACGGAACCTACAATGTAAATGCAGCCAGTAACGGTATAGCTTCCGACGGAAGCCTTATCTTAAACGGTGGTACGATAAATGTAACAGCAGTCAATGATGGACTTAAGGCAAAGCCTGATGAAGATGACACAACCAGTGCAGGAATAGTCACCATAAACGGCGGAACAATCTCAATTAATGTCGGCGGAGAAGGTATAGAAGGTGAAACCGTTAACATCAATGGTGGCACAGTAAATATCAAAGCAGCGGACGATGGAATAAATGCCGCTACCGAAAGGTCTGTAACTGATTTATCAATAAATATAACCGGCGGAAGTCTCTATATAGATGCTGACTGCGACGGTCTCGATTCCAACGGCACGATAAATGTATCAGGCGGTGTTACAAATGTATTTGGTTCATCACAAAATGATAATTGTGCAATAGATTATGGTGACAACAGCACATGGACTATAACCGGTGGTACAATATTGGGAGTAGGTACATCCGGCATGGCTACAACTCCAACAAGCGGAATCTATGTTGCATTTGGTTCATCAGGCATGGGTGGCGGCATGAACCAGATGGGTGGAATGACTTCATCATCAATTTCCCTGACTGCCGGCAGTTCGATTGTCATCAAGAATTCATCCGGAAACACCATTTACAGTGCAACAGCAACCAAAAGTGCAAACCACATAGTATTTTCATCTCCTGACATAACCTCAGGCGACAGTTATTCATTATATATTAACAGAACTTTGGTCTCAACATCAACAGCAACAACAGGAAACGGCAACAGCATGCAGCCGGGTATGAACAATCAGCCGGGTAGCGGTATGCAGCCGGACACTAACAATCAGCCGGGTGGCGGTATGCAGCCGGGTGGCAATATGCAACCACCGGAGAATACTTATACGCAGGAAAACACATCAAATACAACCTCAAATGTAATTAAGGGTATATGTCAGATGCCATGGTGGGGCGAAGGCGGCGGATACCTTATAGGCATTGAAAGTTATGATAATCCAAATCAGTCATACAGTTACGAATTACTTATACTCGATTGTACACTTTTAAGAGATGGAAAAGATGCCTGGATATATTCGACAGGAAGATGTAATGTATCGGAAGGAAATGCATTCTGGGCAATCTGGCAGCCTCAATACGGATACTACTGGACACTCTTTAGAGTGTACGACGAAAACGGAAACATCATCGGTCAGGAATGTTATGGATTCGCAAACGTATGTTGGTAATACCGTTACCGGATACAGGGTATAGTGACTACAATTACTATTTAAAAATGGGCTGTGCCTCGCACAGCCCATTTTATACTTTTAATATACATTAACAAAACCAAAGCATTCTTCATCAAGCACATTTCCACTTTCATCATACACTCTGTACAAGGTCCAGTAATATCCATATTCCGGTTGCCATACTGTCCAGAATGTATTTCCTTCAGCTAATGCGCATTTACCTGTTGAGTATATCCATGCGTCCTTTCCTTGAGCATAAAGTGTACAATCAAGTATAAGTACTTCATATCGATATGATTGATTTGGATTACCTTTTGTTTCAAAGCCTATCAAATATCCTCCGCCTTCACCGGTATAAGGTACCTGGCAAATATTTTTAATAACTTTATATACTACACCGGTTGCTTCGGATATAAGCGAGTTTTCATTGCCAACTACTCTCGCCTGGCACACTACGATATAATTTCCGGCTTTTTCAGGTGTCCAGTTAAGCCATTCATTGTTCTTTGTCCAAGGACTAACTTCAAACCATGCTTCAGGATTTTTCTCATTACATGCAATCCATCTGAACTCTACATCGTCAGCATTATTGCTCTTTTCATATACAAGACCGGCTACAATTGAAGGATAGTCCTGCTCAACATATATTCCCTTAGATTGTACTGTACCACTTGAAACAGGCGGTTTTACTTCCTCATTCTTTGCTTCAACCGATACTTTTAATACTTCTCCGGCATTTTTTTCATTGGTTCCCGCATATCTTATCTGTACTTCGCCCACAGGAAGTCCGCTTATAGTCTTCTTTCCGGCAGGTACCTTTGTCCATGTATGTCCTCCGTCTGTGGAGTATTCCATGGTGTCATCTACGCCACTTATCGAACCGTCTGACTTACCTTTTCCGCTTGTCTTCGCAACTGTTAACTTATCAGAATCAGGTGCAGCCTGATTTGTCTTTGTTCCAACGGTTACTGTCGTTGACGGACTCGGATTGGTATCGTCATCACCTTTGTAACGGATTAATACATCGCCCGCTTTTACAGATATAGGATTGGTTCCGTCAGGTACTGTAGTCCACGTCGTTCCTCCGTCTGTAGAATATTCCAGCTTATCGGTTTCATCTCCCGTACCGTCGTAGCCTGAAATGGTTATCGTTCCATCTGCCGTTTCATCATCTGTCGCCTTAGTTACTGTCAAATCTGTTAATGCGGGTCCGGCTTCATGACTATTGGCATTTTTAGTTCCTATGGTTACTATCACAGGCTCACTCGGGTTCTTATCATCAGTTCCTGCATAACGTATCTTTACATCACCTGCAGGAAGTCCTTCTATCTTTGTCGCTCCCGAAGCTACAGGTGTCCACGTATCACCATTATCATCCGAGTATTCCAATGTACCGGTATCCGTTCCTGACCCCTGCTCATCTGAAATTATTATCGTTCCGTCGTCTGACGTATTATCAGATGCTTTGGTTGCCGTAAATGTAAATACATCTGTCGGAGGATTTTGATTTGTCTTTACTCCTATGGTTACATCAACAGCAGGACTCGGATTATTTGTATTGGTACCCTTCTTACGTATCTTAACTGTTGCAGGTGTATCTGTTGTTCCACCTAAAAGACCTGTTATACTTGTTTTACCTTCCTCAACAGATGTCCACGTATTTCCACCGTCTGTTGAATATTCCATCGTATCATCAACACCGCTTATAACTCCGTCAGCAGCCGTATCACTTGATGCCTTGGTAACTGTAAAGCTATCTGCGCTCGGTGCAGTCTGGTCTTCCTTAACACCAATGGTCAATGTAATCGGTTCACTTGCAACCTTTACTTCTTCTGTACCCGTACCCGTTTCTTTTGTACGGATAAGTACTTCTCCTTTACCGAGAGGACTTATGGAACTCATTGTATCTGTTATATCGTTCCAGTTTTCTCCGTTATCGGTTGAATACTCAAACTTGGTATAATCAGTTCCCGGATTAGGCTCCGAACCTGAAGATGAAGCCAAATCCGTAAACTTTATCTCTCCATCAGCTGCATTTTCAGCACTTACATAAACCGCTTCAAATAACGTTTCGTCAGGTTTTTCATTTATGTTTTCCGCTGCAGCTATAGCTACAGTATAAGTCTTTACTTCGCTGTCTTCAAAATGAGTTGGATCATTACTTACATACTTTGCATATACCGTATATTCGCCTGAATTTCTTCCCTGCGGAATAGTTTCACTCCAGTTTTCACCATCTGTGCTGTATTTAAGCGTATATCCTTCCGGTGCAGTTGTCTGTACAGGTGCAATCAGTAAATTCTGGTTACTTCCTGTATATTTAAGACCTTCATCATTAGTTCCCTTATTTACTGTCGGCCAGTAATCATCACCTAAATCGGACGGAAATGCTGCTTTTACAATCTTAAACTTCCATGCATCATTTCCAAGCGGAGTATCTCCCGTACCGGCATAATTAGTTCCTTCAGCTACGGAAAGCTTAACAACATACTCACCTAATTCGGTAGGTACTCCGGTTGTTAATTCATCTAACTCTCCGGTTTCCTCATTAACCTTGTAATATTTTACGGTAACATCACCTACACCGGTTGCTGTTGAAGTAACTTCTGCAGTCCATCCGGCACTGCCGTAAGGAATTTCAATCTCCTCACCGGATTCTTTCTCAACCAGCTCTATCTTTGTTGTTCCTGTTGTTCCAGATTTAATCTTTACCGTAAATATACCACCGGTCAAAGCTTCCTTTGAAATAGTAAGCTTACCCTTAGTAAATGCAATAGTATAATTGGAATTTACAGCAAGACTTCCCTGCAAGATGTCGTATTCACCAACATCCTCACCTGCCTCGCGGCTAAGTGTTGTATTGGTAAATACATCATCTCTTGTTTCTCCTTCTACAATACCCTCAACCGTAAATGTAAGCTCAGGGTCATCCTTTCCGAAAATCTTAGACTTATTATCAGCAGTTACCGTAAGCTCTTTTGGCTCTATGGTAAGAACTGCAGTTCCTTCAACATCAAGAGTCGGTTCGGTTGAATAATCAGGATACATCGGATTCTCAACTGTAGTTTTATATTCTATCTCATATGTTCCCGCATCCTTATATGAAGGTGGAGTAGCACCCCAGGTCGTGCCATCAGCCTGTAAAAATGTTACATCAACATCAGCATCAGGAGTATAATCAAGTGTCTGCTGCTGTCCATTATAGATAACGGTAGTATCGCCTACAGAAGTGATATATCAGTCAAGAGTAATATTTCCTGTAAAGTTATCACCTATACCTCTTAATGTTATGGTATGCTTACCCTTATCATTTGCAGTAGTTTCACCCGAAATCTCAAAATCTGTACCGGCGATACATGTATAACCTTCTCCCTTAAATACAGGAGTTGGAGAATGGTCATTACCATCCCAGCTAAAGCTTACATTATTAAGTACGAAAGGCGTGTTTGAAAGTCTTCTCTTGCTGATTGTAAGTGTACCTGTTTCATAAGCAACATTATAATTACCCTGTTCTGCCTCTCCTGAAGCAGTGATTGTATAAGCTCCGGCATCTGAATTTTCAACTGCGTCACAGGATAAGTTATAGACAATCACACTTTCAGCATCATTATTTTTAAGACCGCTAACACTTGCGGTAAGTTCAGGATTACCATCTCCGTAAATCTTGCTCTTATTAGCTGCCTTAACAGTAACATTTGCCTTATTTATCGTGAAAGTACCCGTTACATATGTTACATTACAACCATCTATAGTATCCGGTCCGGTAACGTTTATAGCATATGTTCCTGCATTTTCACCCTCTGCACGGCTTAAGGTGAAATTTATTCCTTCTACATCAGCAGTCGAAGGAGATACACTAAACGTGAATTCATCAGGATCGGATTCTCCGTAAATCTTAGACATATCGTCAGCAGTTATGGTTATCGTTTGAGGTACTATTTCCCATGTACCATATAAGGTGCCGCTGTAATTTCCCTTAAAGTCAAATCTTACGGTATGGGAACCAACTGCAATCGCACTTGTATCACGTGAGACTGTATAATCCGTATCAATTACAAGTTCTGTTGCCTCTGTATCGCCGGCAAGTAATGATGTAACCGTAATAGTCGGTGTTATCTCACTACCGGTGTATTCATATTTTCCTGCTTCAAGTCCTGTGTCGTTACCGAAAACTATATCACCGTCCGTAACAGCTTTAGGTGATATTGTAAATGCCTTTTCAGTAATTGATGTATCATTCGGCAAAGTATAGTTATTATTTGAAAGTGCACTTGCCGTAGCAGTATAATTTCCTACATTTGTCTGCTCACCCGAAACAGTTACTGTACATATATCTCCCTCAACAAGTCCGGTTGCGGTTGCGGTAGGTGCCTGATTTTTACCATTGAATGTAAAGCTGTTCGTTCCCCAATCTATGCCAACCACTTTTTTATTGATTGTCGCGGTAGCCGTTGTCTGTTGACCGCTTGCTGCAAGCTGGTAATCATTGATGCTGTCTCCGCCTAAAGTAATTTCGGCTATATTTACAGTTTTATTTTCAGCAGCGTTTGCATCAGTAAATGTTCCTGTTGCAGTAACAGTCAGACGGTCACCTTCTACTATTCCACCATAAGTAACATCACTATAATCAAGTTCAGCGGCTGTACCTGCATCATAAGTTTTATCATTCGCCTTAATGCCTGATATCGTTATATCTTTTTTCTTTATGGTAACATCAAGGCTTGAAACAGCAACATCTTCATAATTACTGTTACCTGCAACCTTATAATATACTGTATAAGTTCCGGCATGCATTACATTCGGTACAACTTCATTATAGTCATCATCACTTGGAGCCGCTGCACCTTTTTCCGTCATTGCATATAATAATGTTCCACCGGAAGCTGTACCCGATGTAACAAGCGCCTGTTCAGTTTTATTATATGTAAGGTCTTTTGCAGCAAGTCCGGTAATATTCGGAGTTGCCTTTGTTATCTTAAACTCCGCACTTGTATATGCAATGTTATAATTATCGCCTGCCGTAAGAGTACCCTGTGTAATGGAATATGTTCCGACATCAGAACCATCCTCACGAGACAGCTCGCCTGTAAAGCTATCTCCATTTATCAATCCATCGTAAGTATATGTCAACGCAGGATCAGCAGTACCATATATCTTGGTCTTATCATCTGCAGTAACTGTTAATGCCTTAGCCGTAATATTCGCGGTGGTGGTTGTCTGCTGACCACTACTTGCAAGCTTATAATTGCCTGCACTTGTACCGCCGAGAGTAAGATTGCTTATTGTGACCGTCTTACCTGTACCGACATTCATGTCGTTAAATGTACCTATGGCAGACACGGTCAATGCATCTCCCGAAAGAAGCCCGTTAAATGATGCTCCGCTTGTATCCAAAGTCGCCGCAGTGCTTCGGTCATAAACCTTATTTCCTGCCGTGATACCCGATACGGTTATATCTTTTTTATTAATCGTCACGGTAACAGTTGAGTCCTTTGTTCCACTATTGTAATTATCATTACCTGCCGCTGTTGCACGCACTACCACCGTATATGTACCGGCAGGTGTATTTGCAGCCACCGTAAGATTTGATCCGCTTAATGAAAAATATTCCACTGCCGTATTTGAACTGTTTTTCTGACTGTTAATAGCATAGCTTAACGTGCCTTGATTATTTGATGCAGAACTAAGCATCAGCATCTGAGATGTATTGCTGTAGGTACCGGTTGCTAACTGTGTATCATTGTATTTCAACGGGTTTGCCGCTTTACTAACAGTCACAGATACGCTACCTGAAAGTGCAGTATAATTAGTAGTACTATCTACTTTATATTCAACAGTATATGTTCCGGCATTCTTAACACTTGGAACAGTTGAAGAATAACTCGAATATGAACCATTATCTTTTTTGTATCGATAAGTAATAGAACCATACGCAGCAACCGGCACCGTTTTTAACAATGCTTTAGATGTATCATTAAATGTCCAGTCATCCTGTTTGACTGCACTTGTAGTCCATGAATTAGTAGCCTGATTAATACTTGACGTAAGACAGCTTGCAGTTACTGCATAATAACCGCTAGTCTGATTAATTCTCCACCAAACATAATAAGTACCCTTATTGGTTTCTGAAGGTACCGTTTCACTCCATCCTGAAGTCGGTGCAGTTCCATCATCTTCTCCAAGCGCATACTCCATTGTACCGCCTGCCGAAACACTACCGGCAGTAACAAGCGTCTGTGATGAACCATTATAGGTCATTGTTTTAGCTGTTGGAGCGGTATAGGTAGGGTTAACTGTCATTGCAGTTACAATAGGGTTTTGACCGTAACCGTAGTTTTCTCCTACAGAAGTAACTCTATAGTCATTATCTGCTGTCCAAGTTCCAGCCCTATATCCATAGTCTACCCAAGGACCCGTAAAAATCCAGTTATAATCATTATCAAGGCTTACAGTCTGAACATTTGTCACTTGGCATCCTTTTTTTATTATATCGCCTACAGAAAGAGCAGTTCCGTCCACAGTACTACTATATGTCGCATCCGTCACCACTATCTCATACTCTACACCATCAACAGTTACCTTCATCCACTCTTCCGATGTAAATGCCTGATGTGCAGTCACCGTCCACTCTCCACCTTCATTTGAAGCAGAGAAAAGACTCTCATTACTTACACTGACAGCAGTTATATCACTGTCTGCTACTGTATTTCCGTCTGCTTTAGTTATTCCAACAAAAGAAAGTATGTCGGTAAGAGCGACTGAACTATCGCCCAGCATTACATACTGCTTTTCATCATAAGTAAATTCAACTGTATAGTATGAAAATCCGTCTGACTCAGCTATAACAGCCTGTCCCTCTTCGGTTGTATCAAGGGCTTCGGCAGAAAGCTCGCCATTTTCCTCTGTTATATGATATACGTCTGCTGTTAAGTTCTCATTTCCTGCCTCTTCCAGTGTAAAGCTTACATTCACTTTTTGTCCGTCGGCAGGCTGTATTTCATTCCCGTCTTTATCAAGTACCTTTATGTCATAGGTATATGAAGCGGCTACATTTACGTTTTTATCACGTGCCTTATCTACCGCGTTGTCTACATCCTGCTGTTCCTCTTTTTCAACCTTTAAAACGGAAAGTGTTGCTCCTTCCGGAAATACACCCTCAGGTGCGGTAACCGTGATAACAACTCCGTCTACTGTCCTCATGTCGGAAAATTCAGGCATGGTTGAAGAATCATCAGTAAATTTATCCAAATCCGCAGCTTCTTCCGCTGTTTCAATCGCTTCCTCTGAAGCTTCGTCCAAGACTTCAACAGATTCATTTTGCGTGTCATCCGAAACAAATTCTTCTATATCTTCAACAACCTCATCCTGCTCGTCGTCCTCCGAAGTCTCTTCCGGTAGCTCCGAGGCTTCCTGTACTGTTACATTTTCCGCCTCTTTATTTGACATAGCGAACGCTGTAACATTTGAACCCGGTAAAACTAAAAGAAGACACATGATAATCGCAATTATCCTTGCCAGCTTCTTATGTTTGCCAAATTCAAATAAGATTTTTTCATAAATCCTGTTTTTCATTACACTGCACCTCCATAAAAAAACTTAATACGGCTACGTCGTATCATATGACTCATAATTTACAATTATATGCCTACAATTATATAATATTTTCTGTGATTTTTCCACAAAAAAAATGTGCCCAATTGGCACATTTTCTTATAGCTTAAGAACGGGTGAGTAGTGTTCACCGCTCGGCTGTCTTACTAAATGTCAACTTAAAATCAATATTACTTCTCATAAGCTCCCACGATACAGCTCTTTTTACAGAAGCATATTCCGTAAGATTTTACTCCCAAATAACCGTCTTCAAGGACACCTTCTTCATACTTTTTATCTCTTATCCGATTATAGGCTTCGCGAAGGCCGTCTTCCATATCGTTAAATTTCTTTCTCGTTTTTATCTCAAAGATAATTGCAGGGTCTTTTGGTCTATCGGGATATAAAACTATATCCGGACGTCCGTCTCCTTCCTCACGATTGGACTGTGGCATATAATTAGGCGTTCCGTAAAGGAGTGACAGGAAAAATTCATGATAAAATGATTCTTCACTGTCAAATGTACTTATGCTCCTTGCAAGCAGGCTGCTCACATAATTTTCTATCGCATCGGTATCTCCTTCAAGCACTGCCTTATGAAGCACACTCCTGTCTTCACTTTTTACCTGCTTTTCAAACCAGCTTCTTATCTGTGTTTCATATATACTTGCTATCTCAGCATTAGGTATTTTCATCGTAAGATATATATATTTATCCTCTCTTCTTTCCGATACCTTTCTCATATATCCTGTAAAGAAAAGGAAGTTCCAGAGGTTATCCTCTGACTCATGTATATCGTCATATGTGATATCCTCATGTATTTTCTTTTCTATCGTTCCGTCGTTTATAAGTATATCAAGCTCCCGCTTCATCTCATCATCAGCATGCCATATCATATCCTTGATTATCTGATTAGATGAGGTATGTGCCCAAAACGGTCTTGGAAATTTTCTCTTGTCATTTACTATCGAATCCACGTAGCTTATGACACTCCACGGATTATAGATTTCTTTATCTCCAAAAAGATATCCATTATACCACTCCTTAGCTTCATCAAGCCTCTTCTCCAAACCGTAATCAATAAGCATGTTTTGGGTTTCTTTTTCCGTAAAACCAAAACCTTCTGAAAATGTTTCATCCATTACGGAATTAATTTTTAAATGATTAAGCCCGGTAAATATACTTTCCTTACTTATTCTAAGACAACCTGTAACAACTGCCCTTTCCAACGCATCATTGGTCTTAAGTGCCGACTCAAAAAGCGAACGTATAAAGCCTACCATCTCATCATAAAAGCCTTCGTAGTAGGCATTCTCAAGTGGTACATCATATTCATCAAGAAGGATTATTACATTTTCGTTATGATATTCCTTTAGTGCATCTGAAAGAGTTTTTAGTGCTGTTGAATATCGGGCAATTTCAGCATTTTTCTTTTCATCGGTATCCAATTCGTGATCATCTGCAGGAACAATAAGATTTTCAAGCATTATTCTGTCATTTTCCGAAAGTACCTCATTTTTCCAAAGATAAGAATGTCTCTTATATTCACTGATAATCTCGTCCCTTAATTTTTTAAATGCCGTAAGATAGTCATTCTGCTTCGCCGATTTAAGCGAAAGCTTGATAACAGGATATTTACCCATCATGGAAAGAATCTTCTCATCTGCCTCCATAATCTTCTTTCCCTCAAAATACTTTTCCTTATCTATAACATTTCCGTCTCTATCATATTCCAGTTCAAAAAATGTACGGAGCATGGAAAGTGCAAGTGTCTTACCAAATCGTCTCGGGCGAGTGAATAGGGTTACCATTCCACCCTTTTCAACCACATCGCTTATAAGCATGGTTTTATCTATATAGTATATATCATCATCTATCATTCGTTTGTAATCTTCATATCCTATGCCAATCTTTTTCAAACTGCGCACATCCTCGCTTGGTCATTTTTCTAAAATACAGCTTACAAATCATTTTACCTTATGAATATATTTTTTACAATACATAAAGAATTAAAAAAAATCTATAAATCCGCCTTAATTTAATAATTCGACATTACTCCATACTCGAAGCATATCGGCTGAATATGAGTATACCTGCCTGATTGCAGAACCAAATCGGTTCAGGGGATATATAGGTATATAAAAGGGCCGTTGTGAGACGTGTTCACTTAGCGAGAATAAGGAAGTTCAGGGTAAAAAAAGAAAGAGATGAGGAATTTTCGTTCACGAAAAATTTCCATCTCTTTCTTTTTTGAACTGAGTTATTTGAGGTTAGTGAGCCTACGTCAAGCATCAAGCGAAAGCGCGCCCTGATATACCTATATATCCCTGTGCCGCTCATAGCCCTATATTCCAAGCGAGCATGCCCTGCTTATTCAGCCGACCACCTCAAACTGTATATATATAATTACTTTCCAAGTCTTGCAAGAAGCTCAGCTCTTCTCTCTTCGTTGCCCGGCTTGCCAAGAAGTGCAAACATGTTCTTCTTGTAGCTTTCAACACCCGGCTGGTTAAATGGATTAACACCGAGAACGTATCCGCTTACACCACATGCAAACTCAAATACGTAGAAGAGCTCACCGATTGTGATTTCATCTATCTTGTCGATATCCACTCTGATGTTAGGAATACCGCCGTCAACGTGTGCAAGAATAGTTCCGTTCATGGCACACTTATTTACGAAGTCAACAGTCTGACCTGTAAGGTAGTTAAGACCGTCAAGATCAACAGGCTCCTCTTCCATGATAACTGTCTCTCTTGAATTAAGAACATTAATTACAGTCTCGTAATGATTCTGAGTACCCTCCTGAATAAACTGTCCGAGTGAATGAAGGTCGGTAGTTAAATCTACAGCGGTTGGGAAAATACCCTTTCCGTCCTTACCCTCGCTCTCTCCATAAAGCTGCTTCCACCACTCAGAAACATAATGGAGTGAAGGCTCATAGTTAGCAAGGATCTCCATACCGAGACCTTTCTCATGAAGCACATTTCTGACTGCTGCATACTTTAATGCATCGTTGTTGTCAAAGTCATCGTTAATGCAGTACTCTCTTGCATTTGCAGCACCCTGCATAAGCTTATCTATATCAGCTCCGCTTACAGCTATAGGAAGTAAACCAACTGCTGTAAGAACAGAGAAACGACCACCTACATCATCAGGTACTACGAAAGTCTCATAACCTTCCTCTGTTGCAAGAGTCTTAAGAGCTCCCTTAGCCTTGTCGGTAGTTGCGTAAATTCTCTTAGCAGCCTCTTCCTTACCATACTTAGCTTCAAGCTTCTTCTTGAAGATTCTGAATGCGATTGCAGGCTCTGTGGTTGTACCTGACTTAGAAATAACATTTACCGAAAAATCCTTGTCAGCGATTGCATCCATAAGGTTTGAAAGATATGTACTGCTGATGTTGTTACCGCAGTAATAAATCTCAGGAGTCTTGCGAACCTCTTTTGTTACCGAATTATAGAAAGAATGACGAAGCGCTTCGATAGCAGCTCTTGCTCCGAGGTATGAACCACCGATACCGATAACCACGAGTACCTCTGAATCACTCTGAATCTTTGCTGCTGCCTTCTTGATTCTGTCAAACTCTTCCTTATCGTAATCTACAGGAAGATCAATCCATCCGAGGAAATCATTTCCTTCACCTGTCTTCTCAAGAAGAGTCTTCTTTGCAGCCGCTACTCTTTCGCTCATAGCTGCAACATCACTCTTTGAAGCCTTAAACTCAGTGTTGCTGAAATCAAACTTTACTGTCTTAGCCATAATATATCTCCTTATCTTAATTAATTAAAAATCAACTAAGCCCTATTTTATCATTTACATCTTATTAATACAAGGAAAAAATTACAGCAAAAACAACGGATTTTTTGTTAATTTAGCTCATTCAGGCTCGCAAAACGATAGCCTTCCGCCTTCAGATTTTCTATAACGGTTTTTAAAGCCTCCGCATTTGAAGAAGAAACGTTATGCATAAGGATAATCGCACCGTTGTGGTGATACTTGTTAAAGTGATTTATTACGTAATCGGCACCCGGTTGATTATCCACATCATAATCCAGATACGCCATACTCCAAAAAACGGTTTTATAGCCTAAGTCACGGGTTATCGCAAGGGTTCTCTCGCTGTATTCTCCGCATGGCGGGCGAAGGTACGGATCCATATCATATCCGGTTGCCTCCTTCATATATTCCGCACAGCCGCAAATCTCCTTTTGAATTTCCTCATATGACTTCGTCGGTAATGACGGATGGGTTATGGTGTGATTGCCAACCTGGTGCCCCTCTTCTTTCATCCTCTTTGTCAAATCTATGTTATCTCTTATATAAGTTTTGGTTACAAAAAAACACGCAGGAACATTTTCTTCGGATAAAACATCAAGGATTTGTCCCGTATATCCGTTCTCATATCCGCAATCAAAGGTAAGGTATAATACCTTATCGCTCTCATCGGCATTTAAGTCCAGATACCATGCATCATAATCCGAAAGATTAACCTTATCATCGCAGCCACTCGGACCGTGATTGCCATCTCTTTTAAACCACCACGCAAGTTTTTCGTTACTGTAGTCATAATAACATTCTTTTTCGTGAAGATCGCTTACTATAGGATATTGCAAATATCTCGGATTTATATTTTCATTATCTTCATCTTCAATTAAAGTCACTTTAACATATTCACCGCTTTGAATATTATCTGCCTTATATTTTATATAGCTTCGACCGTTTATTAGCCACAAAGCAAGCATAATACCGACTACAGTCAAAATAATCTTTATAAATATTAGTTTTTTCAAGAAAAGAATTCCTTAAGAAAGCTGTTTAATACTGCCTCATCGGATTCCGTATCGTCCTCCGACACGCTCTTTATATGCGGCGTTGCATCTATTACGTTGTCGGCCTGCACATCCTTAAGTACAGGCTCCGGTTTGGTAATGATATCGACAGTATTTTTCGGGCAGCCCGGAACATTATCCAGATAATCCCTTATATTTGCTTTCAATATCTCCAATTTATTATTTATTAAAAATATATTCTCAACAATCATTAAAAATGCACAAACGCATATACCGTTTGCTATAAGTTCAACCATCTCGGGGCTTCCCCTCCATGATACATCGTTATACAAAAACGCTCCCGAAACCATACCCGCTATCCCAAGCGACAGAAGAAGTCCCGTCCGCCGCCATACATAAAGCGGAAATCCCAGATACCGCATGCTTCTGACGTTTTTGTCAACGAACGAAGCGCTGCTTCCCGTATTGATTCCGAGGCTTTTTCCGTTTATATATTTTAATCTCATTATCCTGAGAGCTCTTCTTTTGGTAGTTGCCATATTTCCGGAGGCTTTAATCATTCTTTTCATATGTATGTTTGCCATCAGTTTAAGAACAAGTCCCAATGCTCCCATGCCCCAAAGAATGTATACGCTCATTTCAAATCCCGGATTTAAATCAAACATTTTATATCCCTCTTTCATATAATATTATTATACGGAAAACATAATAAAACTCTTATCATGACCCGGTGATGCCCTCCACATCCGGCATCCGAAATATTATTTGGCCGTAAGACTTTGATATAAATCCCGTATAACTTTGCGGTGATTATAAGGAAGATTAACTTAAGAAATCAAGACGGATTTTGATGCAATATTACGATAAATTGCGACATAAAATATTACTTTAATGTGAAGTATTTATATGTTATACTTAATGAACGATGAGAGACAAAGCACTTAACAGTGTGATTTCACAATTTACTTTAAACTTATTTCAGGAGGCTTAAATGAAGAAAATAGTTCTCACGGGCGGAGGAACCGCCGGACATGTAACTCCGAATATTGCCCTTATTCCGACTCTTAAAGAAAAGGGATACGAAATACATTACATAGGTTCATATAACGGAATAGAGAAAAAGCTTATTGAAGAGCTTGATATTCCTTATTACGGAATCGCTACCGGAAAGCTCAGACGATATCTGAGTCTTAAGAACTTAACCGACCCGTTTAAGGTTATTAAGGGACTTAATGAAGTTGGACGAATATTAAGAAAGATTAAGCCCGATGTGGTATTCTCAAAAGGAGGTTTCGTTGCGGTTCCCGTTGTGGTTGCTGCACACGCCTTAAGAATACCATGTATTATCCACGAGTCCGATATGACTCCGGGACTTGCAAACAAAATTGCAATACCGCGTGCATCAAAGGTATGCTGTAATTTCCCGGAAACCTTGGATAAGCTTCCTGCAGGAAAAGCGGTAGTAACCGGAACTCCTATCAGAAAAGAATTATTTGAAGGTGATTCTGCAAGAGCAATGACATTTTGCGGTTTCAAGGAAACCCGTCCTACACTCCTTATCGTGGGCGGTAGTACCGGAAGTGTCCGCGTAAACGAAGCGATATGGTCCTGCCTTGATGAGATAACCAAGAAATATAATGTTATCCATCTTTGCGGAAAGGATAAAACCAATAAGGATAAGCCAAATACAGAAAACTATGTTCAGTTCGAGTATATCAAATCGGAGCTTGCCGATTTGCTCTCGCTTGCCGATGTTGTCGTATCTCGTGCAGGCGCAAATGCAATCTGCGAATTACTCGCTTTAAAGAAGCCGGCAGTACTTATACCGCTTTCGCTTGAAGCAAGCCGAGGCGACCAGATTCTCAATGCCAGATCCTTTGAAAAGAGCGGCTACTCAAAGCTTTTGGAGGAAGAAAATGTAAATGATACTTCATTACTTGAAGCCATTAACGAAGTTTATGACAACCGTGAAAAATATATAAATGCCATGAACACAGCTCATCAAACCGATGCAATTACCAAGATTGTGGGTCTTATCGAAGAAACAGCCGAAAGCAAAAAAGCTAAAAAGGCTAAATCAAGCAAAAAGAAAAAAGATGAAAAAGACAACGAAGCTTCAGAAAACTAAAATATAAAACAATTCAAAGCAAAAACACCGGCGCTGCCGGTGTTTTTATTATAGTCTATATTAAATAAACAGTATTTAATTAAATACATCATTAAGACTTTCAATATGATTCTTTGAATCCGTTACAACGGTTACAAGATCACCTTTTTGAATAAAGTTATCTCCCTTAGGTAAGATAAGCTCTCCGTCACGATAAATTGCAATAATCAACGCATTCTTCTTAATATTAAGTCTGACATCCTTAAACGGTACATTCATCTTTTTAAAGCCGTCCTTTGCCGTAAACAGTAAAAGCTCGGCCTTGTTATTTGCTATTGCCATATATTTTTCTATATCGTTTTCGTCAGACTTAACCTCAATGTTTTTAATGAAATTAATCATCTTGCTGACTGCGATTTCGGAATACGACAATATAATATCAAGATTAATCTTGTGCAAAAGCGGAAGTGTTCCGAGAGCATTGATTTTAGTCAAAATGGACGGTACGCTTCTTGACCATGCATACATACTCGTTACAAGATTGGTTTCATCCACATCGGTTAATGAAAGATATGCATCCGTTTTGGAGATTTTCTCATCTTCCAATATCTCGTCCATATCTCCCTCACCGTAGGAAACATGAATTGTCGGATACTCTTCCATAAGTTCCTTGCATTTGTTCAAATCACTCTCAATTACGGTGATGCTTTTTTTATCATGCAAAAGCATATCTATAAGATACTTTGTCGTTACTCCGCCACCCATTATCATAACTTTTTTTGCGGCATTTCTGACTATTCCCATTTTTTGAAGCAAACCGAGAATTTCAGCATCTCGTCCTATCAAGCCTATCCTGTCGCCATGACTTAAAACGAAATCTCCTTTAGGTATATATACCTTATCTCCGCGAAGTACAAAGCTTATAACGATATCTGCATTTAATTCCCTCTTAATACTCACAACCTTTTTATCTTTTATAGGCGAATCTTCCGTTACGGAAAGCGTAATCATTCCCATATCATTTAAAAATGAACCTTGCGATTTTACGAAACTCGGGAATCCAATCGAATGTGCAGCAAGCTCCGCCATCGCATAACTTGGATTGAGTATATAATCTATGCTGTGTTCTTTTTCTATCTCTTTTCTGTTGGCAGCAAAATCAGGTTGATCCACTCTTGCTACGGTATAGCTGACTCCGACAGCTTTTGCCTCCACACAGCTTAAAAGATTTATCTCATCAACAGGCGTAACCGCAATCAATATATCAGCAGAATCCGCACCTGCCTTGATCAAAGTTTCTCTTGAAGCTCCGCTTCCGACAATTCCGTTTACACTATATCTGTCCGTTATTGATTCTATTAACTCTTTTTGTTTTTCTATTACGGTAACATCATAGCTTTTTGCCGTTAAAGCTTTTACCAATGCGGTTCCGGTTCTTCCGCAGCCCACGATAATGATTTTCATATGTCAGTCCTCCTGTGTTCTCTACGCCTTAAGTTCCTTGTTTCTTTTCATTCTTTCCGCTTTGTGCTTTTCAATTTCAAGATAAGCCTTTTTAACGGTAAGTCCCTGAACCAGCACAGTAAAGAAAATGGTTGCGTAAGTAACATTTAAAAATATAAGATAGGTTTCATTCGGTAAAAATTCTGCAGTTCCGAGTGCAAGCGCAAGCGAAAGACCGCCCTTTAACGCAGACCAGGTCATAAGCGTAACATATTCGGCAAGATTATAATTTCCCGGAAGCTTTTTCATTCCCGTAAGGAAGCTGCTTATGGATACGCCGAAGAATCTTGCGATAATATTTATAACCAACGCTGCCGGAACAACTATATACACATACTTGCTTAGGCTTACATTTAAAACCAAAAGTCCTATCATTACAAACAAAACGGAATTAAGTAAGCTCTCCACGATTTCCCAAAAAATCTTATATTGTTCATGCGGATCAATAACAGCAACTCTTCTTTCCATCTTTCCCATAGCCCATGAAAAATACATACCGCATACAACGGATGCAATAACACCCGAGCACCCGAACTTCTCACATGTAAAATATACAATCGAAACATCAAGAAGTGAAATGCAGATATACATAATCGGCTGATGAGTCAGCTTCATCAGTTGGAAGAAAAGAAATGAAACACCGAGAGCTATCGCAAACGCTCCCAATACCTCTCTCATCATAAGTACGGCAAAGCCGTCTTCATGACTCTTTATAACAAGTCCCCGTACAAAGATAAATAAAACGACACCGGTTCCGTCGTTAAAAAGCGATTCATTTTCTATAACCGAGCATACATTTTTTGAAAGACCGATTTTATTGAGTATTCCTGTTGCAGCTATCGGATCGGTAGGCGAAACCACACATCCGAGCAAAACGCATGTCCAAAGGTTCATATCAATGTGACACAAAGCTGCCACGGCGTAAAACAAAAAACCATATATAAATGATGAAATAAGTGTTGTAAGAAGTGCCAAAAGACTTACGGCACGTATATTTTCCCTGAATTTATACAGATTAACCTTACCCGCGCCCGAAAAAAGCATAAAGCAAAGGACTCCGTCGATAAGGTACTCTTCAAATCCAAAACTTCCGAGTCTTCCCAAGATATCGGCAAGAACGGTATTACCAAATACCCTGCTCACAAACAACAGCAGCAATGCGATAAGCAACGAAAAAAAGAGCACAGCGATATCACTCTGCATATGAAATATCTTTTCATTTAATATACCGATTACAACGATAAATGCCAGTATAATTATCAGTAATGTAAAAACGCTCATATCGTTCTCCTTTTTTCAAGGCTAATTCTCTGTTTAGCACCGATTATAACACACATCAACATATTTTAACAGCTTTTTTAATTATCCGGCATTTATTCTTCGTCCATGGATATAACTATCTTCTTATCAACAACGCTGACCTTGACTCTGTTGGTATCAATACCCGCAGCATCAAGCATATCTTCCGAAAGTTTTATTCTTCCGGCCTTATCCAAAAGCTGGTACTCGTCATGACTGTCTTTGCCGCTCTTTTTCAATTCTTCGAAATCATATCCGTTTAATTCATCCAGCTTTTGTTTATATTCATCCTTTAATACCCGTTCTGTGCTTATCTTTCCGTCGGAAATCATAACCACTCTGTCAACCTTATCCGCGAGACTTAAATCATGTGTAACTATAATTATCGTTATGCCAAGTTCTCTGTTTATTGCCCTGAAAAGCTCCTGTATCCTGTCCTTTGTTTTTTCATCTACTGCGCCCGTTGGCTCATCGGCAAGAAGTATCTTCGGTTCACTCATAAGAGTCATGGCTATTGCCGCTCTTTGCTGCTCACCACCCGAAAGCTCAAGCGGAAAGCTGTCCTTTCTGTTTTCTATTCCGACACGTTCCAGCAAAGAAAGTGCTTTATCGTAAGCCTCCTTTTTCTTCATACCGTTAAATCTTGCATATAACATAAGATTTTGCATTACATTAAGATAAGGCATAAGATTAAGTATGCTTTTCTGCCATACAAACCCGATATTCTTTCTCCTGTATTCTATCATTTCCTTTTCGGAAAATGTGCTTATATCTCTTCCCTCATATAAAACGCTGCCGACCGTCGGTTTTTCAAGGCCTCCGATTATATTAAGGAGTGTTGATTTTCCGCTTCCCGACTTACCTATAATCGCCATAAGCTCACCGGCTTTCACATTAAGGTCAAGTCCCTGTAAGGCCATAACTTCTGTCTCATCCGTTTTATAAATTCTGACAAGATTATCGCATACTATTATATTTTCTTTTTCATTATCGGCTGTTTTGTTTTCATCCATATACGTCTCTCCTTAAAGCATATAAAACATGCTTTCTTCGCATCAGATATCGCTTTGGTCTTCTTTTACAATTATACTCTTTTCCTCAAGATTTATAAGTACGTCTGCCATGTCCATAAGACCTTCGTCGTGTGTCGTCATTACTATGGTCAATCTTAAACGTTTTACAAGTTCCCTGAACAGCTTTACCACAACCAGCGCCGTAGTTGTGTCAAGTGCTCCCGTCGGCTCGTCAGCAAAAATGATTTTCGGTTCTTTAACTATCGCTCTTGCTATGGCTATCCTTTGCTGCTCACCTCCGGATAATTGGAAAGGAAAATGCGACGTCCTGTCAGAAAGGTCCACCAGAGCAAGCGTTTCTTTTATTCTTTCATCATTGTCCTTATATTTTCCCAAAGTTCGCAAAGCAAAATCTATATTTTCGTAAGCTGTCATCATCGGAAGCAGGGCCACCGACTGAAATACGAAGCCCATTTCATTTCTTCTGACCTCTTCCCTTTGTACTTCATTAAGAGAAGACATATCCTTATCGTCAAATATAACTTTACCGTCATAGTCCGCATCAAGAGCTCCCATGATATTAAGCAAGGTGGTCTTTCCCGAACCCGACCTTCCCTTTATAATAACAAGGCTGCCGGCACCGAGTTCAAAGCTCATATTTTCTATGACATTAAGCTTTTCTCCGCTTCTTAACGTAAAGCTCTTGGAAACATTATCAAGTTTTAATAAAATATCGTTTTCATTCATACCAAAAACCTTAATCCTCTCCAAGCTTTATAACCTCGGTTATCTTAAGCCTCTTAACTATACTTCTGATAATCATAAAGCATACGGCAAAGGTCAAAACCAGAACTATGCCGAGTCTTATATAATCCCAAACATCTATAAATATACCTACAGGAATATTGTGCTTTTGCGGGAGGTAAACGGCCGCAAATATCTTTATAAACAGCTTTGTCGTCAGTATTCCCGACAACGCACCGGCGGCAATACCCGAGAAAAGCACGCCCGAAACCTCAATCAAAAGCATACGGTTAATCTCATGCATCGAAATACCCATTGCCCGGTAGACTCCGAATATTCCCTGTCTGTCACGCAGCTCGGTTATCTGATACAAAAGGAAGCCTATTACCGAAAACAATATGGACAGGATGAAATTAATCGTAAACAGACCGTTGGTTATCTGTATAACAGCTCGGCTGTTCATATCGGAAATCTCCTCTTCGCGACTCACATAATATTCCGTTCTTCTTTCGTCTTCGGAAAATCTGCTCCTAATATAATCTTCGGTACTGTCAGCATCCTCACAGCTTATCCAAACCTCATAAGGCGTGATACCGTAAGTACTTATTGCATTTGCATAATTTATAACCATAAGATAGTTTTCTTTTTCCTTGATATTGCCTTCCTCATCCACATAAGTTTCGTATTGCACAAACCCCGGAAATGCATCTACTATCCCGACTATTTCATAATATGCCGTCGCATGAATATCCTTATCCTTAGCTTCCGGCGGCGAATATCTGAAGCATCCAATCGTATCACCTTCGCTTACCTCATAATACTCTGCGAGATTCCTTGAAATAATAACACCATTTGTTTTAAGAGCCAGCTTATTAAGATAATTGTACCAATGCATATCATTTAATCCCGATTTCAAACGAGCCGTCTCACCGAATTCCCTGGT
Organism: Lachnospiraceae bacterium; assembly: GCA_017459135.1. Classification (GTDB taxonomy): domain Bacteria; phylum Bacillota; class Clostridia; order Lachnospirales; family Lachnospiraceae; genus Coprococcus_C. Next base: position 42,110 of record JAFSZR010000050.1, read on the forward strand.
ATTTATGCCAAGCATGCATACTCCCTCAAGCTTTTTCGCACCTATAACGGCTCCTGCCTTGTCGTCCTTTATGACACGTGTTACTGAATCGGCATATCCGTTTTTATTAAGATTTCCAAACACCTCATAATCCGGCTCTTCATAGCGCCAGCTCAAAGGAGGCACCATACCTGAAAGCTTTATATTCCATTTTTCTTTATATACAAGATCGGTTCCGACGTTGTAATTTATCCTCTCGCGAATATTTTCATTTACCGTTCTTGCAATATTTGCATTAAATATACTTGATGCTATGGTTACAACCATAAATATCGAAATAATATTGCTCTTCTTTTTATTTCTTATAACATATAAAAGTGCCGCGAAGCCCGCCGGCTTAAGTCTCTTATTTAAGACTTTATAAATACCTCTTAACAAATAGTTAATCAGCCTTATAAATATCAATCCGAGTGCCATCATAAACACGGTTGCCGATAAAAATATCATAGGATCGAGTCCCTTGCCGACAAGCGTGTCATGTCTTAAAGTATCAAGCTGTTTATTAAAGTTATAAACCATATATATCGCAAATATCATAAGCGGTATATCCAGAAAATATCTTTCCCAAAACGAGCCTTTAAACCTTGCTATTTTTTTACTCTTTAAACTTATAACAGTGTCTTTATACGACATTACAACCGGTATAAGCTGAAGAATTGCCGACAACAAAACTCCCACGCCGGCATATAAAAATACTTCTTTGTTAAAATAATCAACCGTTCTTATATTTTTCGAAATACTTAAGAAACCGTCCACTCTTTTTGCAAAACCGTAAAGTCCGTATCCCAAAAGGATACCTAAGAAATATGCTATAGCTTCCAAAATAACGGTCTGAATCATATAAATCTTAAGTATTTCAAATGATGACAGTCCTCTGCTGTGAAGTGAGGCTATCTCCGTTTTTTCCGAATCGATTATTCTTGAAGATATCATGGATATAAAGATGATCAGCAAAAACAAAAGCGGTACGGCTATTACATAAAGTATTGTTTTGATATTTTTTCTTGAAATGATATATTGCTTTAAAACCTCACTCGCATTTTCCCGGAGCTTCTCATCTTTTCCATGGAACTGATTCAAATAATCAAGTATTTCATCGGCATTTTTCGGATTAACAAATCTGTAATCGACAAGCTCGTAGCATTCATATGTAACGTAATTAAAGTTAAACCTTTCGGCTACGGCATCAAAGGTTGCCTCATTTGTATAAATGGCAAGTGAAATCTCGGACAAACTCTTATACCATGAATAGTCATCAAAACTTTTCTCTTTTACTATTCCCTCGATACGAAAAACAAGTTTAGTCCCCTTTTCATCCCTGATATTTGTGAAGACTATTTCCTCACCCACAACAAGATTATAAAAATCCATAAGTCCCTGATCGATAACACATGGGTAAACATCCTTATCCTTGTTTGCATCAAAGGCATCAAAGCCTTTCCCATAAACGGTTTCAAGCTCTCCGCCTTCAATATAGCTGATATCAAGATAACCGCCTTTATCCTTATATGATAGCTCTATCGGGCAGCCCTTTAATGTATATATACATTCCGAAGCAAGTCTCGGACAGCCCAGATACTTATCCCATGATTCTTCATAGCTTTTTACATTTTCCCTAAGCTTAGATATCTTATCCGTCTTTAATATATCATTTCTTGACAACACAAAAGGAAAGCTTTCATTTTTCTCATAACTATCGTAAAATCCGTCATTTATAAGTTTCTCCATAGCTCCGTTTCCGTAAAATGAAATAAGTGAAAAAACGGCAAGCATAAAAATCAGTCCGAGAAAAAGGCAGCTGTATAGCTTATATTTGTTTTTTATTTTTAATAATATAAATCCCAGCATATATTTTACTCCGTTAAAATTAAATCTCCTTCTTCAATCCCGTAAACAACTATCTTTTCGTCACTCATACTTTCCACTATCTTTACGTATTCCTTAACTATGTTCCCGTTTTCAAGTTTCCATACATAGTAATTTTTTCCGCTTTTTTCTTTATCCTTATTATCTGTTTTGTTTGTCTCCACATATATTGCCTTTGCCGGAACGGTTATAACATTATCAAGACAAACACTGTCAAATTCACAGCTTATACTCTTTGCCCCGGCAATTGCTTTTGAGATTTCTTCGTCAGTCTTTATAAAAAATTGTTCTTCATTTCCGCTTTTATACGGTTCGGAATGCGTTAAATATTGCTTATCTTCCTTGGTAAACAGATATTTTTTATCGGCATAACCGTTTTTTCCGAAGCAATCAATTTCGTACTTCTTTCCGTCGATTTCAAGGCTTACCTTACTTCCCAACGAAGCCGATACACCATTAAGATCCGGCAAAGCATTTTTATTTACCATTACTTTGTACAGATTGTCAGCAGGCCTTACCACCGAATATATAAAGTCTCCGCTGCCTACAGGATCCGACTTTGAAACACCTATATATCCTATCTTTCCGTCAGCTTCCGAAAAGGAAGTATATCCTCCGTTTCCCTGCTTGCTTAAAAGAGCATATTCATTACTGAGGCTCTTCTTTTCACTTTCATAAGAAGCCGCCTCTTTACTCCTTTCTTCCGCTATTATTTCAAGCTCGACTTTCAGCTGTTCATCCTTATACAGATAATCCTCCAAAGCATCCGTTTCCGATGCGACCGGAGCCTCTTCATTATAATAAGCCGAAAGCTCATCATTTACTTCCTTTTCTCTTTTGTCAAAATCCTTTACGGCATTTTCATGTTCGGTATCCGCCGATGCCATAAGCGTTCTAAGCTCTGTAAGCCTTGCCGTACCTGATGCATTATCTATAAGGCATACCGCAGTGCCGGTTTTAACTTCATCATTTACGGAAAGATAAATATCCGAAACTACACCGCCTGCTCCTGCTGTTACGGCCACAGTATCATTTTCAAGAGGCGTGATGATGTCGGTTTTATAGCTTTCCCTGTACTCTCCTCTTTTTACGGTCTGTCCGGTATACTCAACAGGAACTACTGATTCGGAAGCATAATATACAAGCTCGCCCTCGGACAAGCCTTCCGTCACCTCAACATAATAATCATCGGCAACTCCCGTCTTTATATCTCTTCTTTCAAGCTCATAATCATCTCTTCCGTCAATTTCCCTGCATACATATACAAATGTTCCCACATCATCCTTATTGATAGAATCAAGCCCTACCGCAAGAACCTTCTTTGATTTATTTTTTTCAAAATATAATATAAGATTATCTCCTGCTTTGATTTTTTTGTTTTCAGACTCATCACTCAGCTTAAATCTTGCACACGGATATTCCTTAAGAGTCGAGGCATAGCTAACCTCAGGACTTTCATATTCGTATTCGCTTATATCAATTCTTTTTCCGTTTTGATATGTATATTTTTCTTCATAGTCCTTGAACTTATATTTATTTATATTAAGCTCCGGTGATTCTATATAAAGATTTTCAAAATCGGATATCACGGCTATATTTTCATTAAAGGATGCTGTCGGCTTTGCGGTAATATCCTTTATAAATGTTACAGTTCCGCTGCATGGTGCCGTAAATGTCAAATCATTTTTTTCCGACTTTAAAGTATTTATTTCCTTCGCAAGCTTATCTATATCGGCATTCTTGACTTCCTCATTGTATCTTTTATTTTCCTGAAGTATAACTATTTCCGTATTAATCGCAGCGACATTTATCGCATTTCCTACCTGTTCTGCCGCATCTCTTTTATATTCGAGCTGTTTAATCTCTTCATCCGCAATGTTATTGTCACTTTGAAGTTCTGACACAATTGCATTTTTTTCATCCTCCTTAGCGGCTATCTCACGTTCATAAAAAGTTGTATCACCATAAGCCACCACATCTCCCTTATTTACGTAATCACCTATATTTACGGCAAAGCCCTTTATCAATGCACTTTTCCTGCTAACAACAAAGGATTGCTCCGGGACAACCACACCCATAAGGCTCTCAACTCTGGCAACATTTCTGTATGATATCGGGCGCATAGTCGTTATCTTTGATGCAGGCTCCAGAAGCTCAGGTGCCTCTTCCTTCACATCCCCGCATCCTCCGATACAAAAGGATATGATAAATGCACAGGCAAGAGCTATGATGCGCTTATATTTTTTATTTTGAGCTTTAACTAATCCCATAGTTCTACCTCATCTCCCTCGGAAAGACCCGACTTTATTACAATCATATCGTCTATATGATCTCCGACAGTGACCTCTCTTGCTTCTCTTGATCCATCTTCATTATATAAATACACATAGCTGTGTCCGTTCTCTTCAAACACGGCCGAAGCATTTACGCACAATACCCCGCTAAGCTTTGGCTTTTGTATGGTAAGTGTAAGATCTTTTTCGGATATTACCGATCTGCTGTTTTCTTCCGATTCGAAAACTATCTTTGTTTTTTTACCGTCGGTTGTAACCTCTGAAGCCACAAGTTCGTACTTTGTCATATCATTTTCGATTGAAACCACGTCACCCTCTTTTATATCTATATCTTCCTCTGTTTCCGCAAAATAATTCTCGCTGCTTGAGTATGCCTTGATAAGCACCTCGCCTATGACGGCAAAATTATCATACAGATATGGATTAACATAGCTTATAATTCCGTCTTTATCCGCTCTTACATTAACCTCTTCATAAAGAGCATTTATATCGGCAATATATGCATCCGCGATAACCATATCCTGATTGAGACTGTCTATTTCGCTTTGATAATTATAAGAATTATCAAGCTCTGCCAAGCGCTTATAATGTTCTATGGCAAGCTGATCCTTTTCCTTTTTATCCTCATATGAGGCAAGCTCTTTTTCAAGCTCCTCGGATTTAAAGGACACAAGCAAATCTCCGGCTTTAACATAATGCCCGTTATCTACCCACAGTCTGTCCATGGTAAAATTATAAGCTTCCAGTCTGAGCCATGTCTTTTGATCGATTCTGTA